>CAZIYD010000007.1:0-28274 GCA_964543375.1 uncultured Muribaculaceae bacterium | reverse complement strand
TTAAGTGCATAGAAATATGAATTAAGGTGGTACCACGTAAAAGCGTCCTTATTATAGGATGCTTTTTTATTTTTTAGGAGGATATATGTTTAAAAAGGCGGTTTTAATAATACATGGTTTTATGGGAGATGTAAGTGAAGTTGAATATCTTTCAAATTATATTAAATTAAATTCAAACTTGGATACATATACATTTACTTTACCTGGTCATGATAAACACACTTTAAAAAATGTTAAATATCAAGATTGGATTGATTCATCTGAAAAAATGCTTGAAAAATTAAAGGAAAAATATAATACAATATATGTTGTTGGTCATAGTATGGGAGGAGTAATAGCAACCATTCTAGCATCTAAAAATAAATGTATTAATAAAATAGTTCTCGTTGCACCAGCTTTTATTTATTTAAATTTCAACGAAAACTTAGATAATATAAAAAATATTATAAAAAACCCGATTAAAAATAAAGAAAGATATTCAGAAGCCACATTAAAAGTAATGAACACATCAATCTTAAGTATGTTAGAGTTTAGAAAGATGGTAGAAAAAAATTATGATATACCAAAACAAATAAATTGTTCTACTCTAATAATTCAAGGAGAAAAAGATGCGGTTGTACCGATTAAATCTAGCAACTATGTATATGATAGTATATTATCAAGAGATAAACATATAAAAACAATTCCAAATGAAACACATGCCATATTATACGGAAAGAAAAAAGAAGAAATATCAAATTATATTACAGCATATTTAAAAGGAGGATTAGAATGGATAACAGTGAAAAACTCAAAAATATAATTGAAAAATATAATATAGAAAGAAAGAGTATTGATAATTCTATAAAATTAAATGATTTAAGAGTAAAATATTTGGGTAAAAAAAGCGAAATACAAGATATCGTTTCAAACTTTTCAAATTTATCTATAGAAGAAAAGAAAGTGTTAGGAAGAGTTTTAAATGAAACTAAAAACTATATAGAAAGCGATTTAAATAGTTTAAAAGAAGAGATAGATAAAAAAGAATTAAATGAAAAATTAAAGAGAGAACAGATAGATGTAACTTTACCAGGAGTCTCTTTAAGTAATTCTTCTATGCATCCAATAAGCAAAATAAGAGAAGATATTGAAGAGTTGTTTGTTTCTATGGGATATGATGTAGTAGAGGGCATGGAAATAGAAGAAGATTTATATAACTTTGAACTTCTAAACATTCCAAAAGGGCATCCCGCTAGAGATATGCAAGATAGTTTCTATATAACTGAAGAAGTGCTTCTTAGAACTCATACTTCTCCTGTGCAAGCTAGAACCATGTTAAATAATAAAGAAAAAACTAATATAAGAATAATATGTCCAGGAAAGACATATAGAAAAGACAATGATGATGCTACTCATTCACATCAATTTCATCAAATAGAAGGTCTAGTTGTAGACAAAGACATATCAATGTCTAATTTAAAAGGAACATTAGAAATATTGCTTAAACATTTATTTGGAAAAGAAAGGAAAATTAGATTTAGATCTAGTTATTTTCCCTTTACTGAACCTAGCATAGAGGTTGATATAAGTTGTTTTAATTGCAAGGAAGAAGGCTGCAATATATGTAAAAAAAGTGGTTGGATAGAAATACTGGGTGGTGGAATGGTTCACCCCAATGTTTTAAAAGCATGTGGTTATGATCCAAATGAATATACGGGTTTTGCTTTTGGTGTAGGAATTGAAAGAGTAGCCATGCTAAAGTATGGAATAACAGATATTAGATATTTTTATAATAATGATTTAAGATTTTTAGAACAATTTGCAAGAATTGAAGGTGATTACAATGAGAATTAGTAATAATTGGTTAAAAGAATATGTTGATATTGATGTTTCAATAGAAGAGTTGTCAAATAAGATGCTTCTAGCGGGTATTGAAACCGAGTCAATTTTTAAATTAAGTAATTCAACAAACTTAGTTGTTGGACACGTCTTAGAAAAGGAACCTCATCCCGATTCTGATCATTTAAGCGTGTGCAAAGTTAATATTGGTTCTAGTATAGAACAAATAGTTTGTGGTGCACCTAACGTAGATAAAAACCAAAAAGTTATAGTTGCTAAAGTTGGAGCAACATTACCTATTGGCTTTACAATAGAAAAAAGAACAGTTAGGGGCGTAGAATCAAATGGTATGATTTGTTCACTGGAAGAACTTGGAATAGAAAATAAATATATAGAAAGTAAAGATGGAATACATATATTAAGTGATGACGCTGTAGTTGGAGTTGATGCGTTAGAATATCTTCATTTCAATGATACTGTAATAGATTACTCTATAACAGCAAACAGAGGAGATTTACTTAGTATACAAGGAATGGCTTATGAAGTTTGTGCAATATTAAACAAAAAAATAAAAGAAGATGAATTTAATATAAATTACATAGATGAAAAAATAAATATCGATATATCCACCAATACAGATAAATGTAGTTGCTATTTATCAAAAGTAGTAAAAGATGTCGTAATAAAAGAAAGCCCTAACTTTATAAAATCAAGACTTATAGCATCAGGAATAAGACCAATAAATAACGTTGTAGATATAAGCAACTATGTAATGTTAGAGTATGGTCAACCATTACATTTCTTTGATTTTGATAAAATAGGAAATAAAATAATTATAAGAGAATCTAAAGATAATGAATATTTTACTACATTAGATGGTATGTATAGAACTTTAAATAAAGGAGACATATTAATAACAAATGAATCTGAAACACTAGCAATCGCAGGTGTTATGGGCGGATTATCATCAGAAGTAAAAAATGAAACAAAAAACATTTTAATAGAATCTGCAGTATTCGATTCTTTAAGTGTTAGAAAAACCTCAAAAAATGTATATAGAAGTGAATCTAGCATTAGATTTGAGAAGGGAATAAATCCCTTAAATACAGAAAAAGCATTAAATAAAGCCTGTTATTTACTTCAAAAATATGCATCAGGGAAAGTAATAAAAGAAACATTTGGTTTTAATAATAATGATTTAAAAGATAAAGTTATAACTTTATCAAAAGATAAAGTATATAAAGTATTGGGTATGGAAGTATCAACAGAAAAAATTAAAGAAATATTTGATAGATTAGATTTTAAATTTGAAGAAAATAACAATATATTTAAAGTGTCTGTTCCAAAAAGAAGATTAGATATAAATATAGAAGAAGACTTAATAGAAGAAATTGCTAGAATATATGGTTATGAGAATATGCAAGGTATGTTACCTATAACCGAAACAAAAGAAGGTTCATACAACTCTACTTACAAATATATAAGAAAAATTCATAATAAATTAAGGTCTCTGGGATTAAACGAAATAATGTCTTACTCACTACAAAGCGATATAGATTTTAAAAAATACAATAAAGATAACTATCAAATGATAAGGTTAGCTCAACCATTATCGGACGATAAATCTACTCTTAGATATAGTTTAATACCATCTATGTTAAAAACGATAGAATACAACATATATAGAAATATAAAAAATCTACATTTTTATGAAATTGGAAAAGGTTATTATTTTGAAGAAGATTATAAAGAAGAAAATAAACTATGTATAGGTTTAACAGGAGAATACTTATCAAATGATTGGGAAAAAATAAATATTAAATCAAATTTTTATCTACTGAAGGGCATTTTAGAAAATTTATTAAATTATTTAGGTTTTTCTAATAGATATAAACTTATAACAGATGATATTCCTTTAGAATTTCATCCGGGAAAAGCTGCAAAGATACTCATTGATAATGTATTTATAGGTTATATTGGACAAGTTAATCCCAATACAACAAAAGAAGAAATCTTTATATTAGAACTTAGCATAGATAAATTAATGAGTTTAAAAGTTAGAAATATAAAGTATAAAGAGACCTCAAAATATCCACATATAGAAAAAGATGTTTCATTTGTTTTTGATAAAAGCGTAAAATCAGAAGATGTAATTAATACAATAAAAAAGACAAATAAAACTATATCAAATGTTAAAGTTTTTGATTTATATAAGGGAGAAACAATAGAATTTGACAAAGTGTCACTAGGATTTAATATAACATTTATGGACCAAAATAGAACATTAACAGATGAGGAAGTAAATGGATACTTTAATTCTTTAATACAAGAAGTACTAAATACATATAAAGATTCAATTTTAAGAAATAAATAAAAAAAATATGTTATAATTCTTACATAGGAGGAATAATATGGAATGGTTTTTAATAGTAATTGGAGTTTTGGTAGTAGTTGGATTATTTGTAATGAGTACATATAATTCATTAGTTGTATCTAGAAATAGAGCAAAAGATCAATGGGCACAAGTGGATGTTCAATTAAAGAAAAGATTTGATTTAATACCTAATTTAGTAGAAACAGTTAAAGGATATGCTAAACATGAAAAAGAAACTTTTGAAGCAGTAATAGAAGCAAGAAACAAGTTTAATTCGGCTAACACCCCAGAACAAGAAATGCAAGCAGCAGGAGAATTAAATGGTGTTATAAGCAGATTATTTGCTCTTTCTGAAGCATATCCAGAGTTAAAAGCAGATAAAAACTTTTTACAATTACAAGTTGATTTAAAAGATACAGAAGAAAAAATAGCATATGCTAGACAATTTTATAATGATTCAGTATTAAACTACATTAACAAATTACAAATGTTCCCATCGAATATAATAGCAAGTTTATTTAAATTCCAAGAAATGAAATTTTTTGAAGTTGCTGAGTCTGAAAAAGAAACACCAAAAGTATCATTTACAGAATAATAGACTTACTTATGTAAGTCTTTTTTAAAGGAGAAACATGAAAAAGATATTATTTATACTTTTATTATTTATGATTACTAATGTTTTTGCTATGAATGTTGAATATAATATAGATGGTTTTTATGTTGATGCAACAATATTAGAAAATGGAGATATGTTAGTAAAAGAGGCTATAGTACAAAGAGGTTCTTTCAATGGGTATTATAGAAGAATAACTACAGGAGGTCTTCAAACAGTAAAAGATTTATATAATGCCAGTTCAATAGAACTTGTTAAAATATGTAGATCTGATCTAAAAACATTTGAAGCATTAAGTGACCCAATAAATTGCTTTAATAAAGTTGAAAGAGCAAATCTTGGGGATAAACAAGTATATGAAATAAACGATTATTTTGGGGGAATAGAGTATAAAATGTTTAATTATACTAATAATTCATATACGACATACTATATTGAGTATATATTAAAAGATGTAGCAATAAAATATAACGATGTAGGTGAATTAAGGTGGAATTTTATTCCAAATGAATTTATAGATAACATTTCTGATCTAGAAGTTAGAGTACATTTAAAAAAAGACCAAGATGTGCTTAGAGTTTGGTCTCATGGTCCTTTGTATGTAGAAAATAACATTTTAGATAAAACTACAGTAAATATTACAACTACTGATTTGCCTAAACGAACACCTATTGACATAAGAATGGCTTTTGATTCTAGTTATTTAGTACAAAATAAAAAAGTGGTAAACGAACCAATTTTAAATAAAATTGTAGAAGAAGAAACAATCCTAGCCGATGAAGCGAATCAAAAAAGAGAAGAAGCTAAGAAACTTCAAGAAGAATGGGAAAAAGAGGATAGAGAATTAAAGAAAAAACAAGAAAGAAACACCAAAATATTTGGAGGTATAATCTTTACATGGTTTATTGGTTTAATAGCATTTATAACTAACATATATAAAAAACATGATAAAGAGTTAGAACCAAGTTTTAAACAAGAATATTTTAGAGACTTTCCAGATGATTCACCCCCAGAAGAGGTTCAATTACTTACAAAAAATACAATAGATGCTTTAGGTCTTTCATCTTCGCTTTTAAATATTATAAGAAAAAAAGGTTTAAATACAGAAGAAATAATGACAACAACTGGTTTAATAAATAAAAAAGAAAAAAAAGATTATAAACTTATATTAAATGATAAAAATTTAAAAGAACCTTTGACTGAAGAGGAACTTCATTTAAGAAAATGGTTATTAGAAGACTATGGAGATAACACTAGTTTTTTACTATCTGATTTAAAAAAGAAAATAAAAAACGAAACATCTGCTAGAGAATTTATGACCAAATACGATATATGGAAAAACAAATGCAGATCTAAATTTAATGAAAAAAATTATTATGAAGAAACAAACTCTTCTAAATATAAATTAATTGGATACTCTCTTATTCCATTATTATTTTCAGCATTAAGTCCTAATTTACTATTTATTTTACTACCTATTGTAATAGGAACGGTAGGATATGCACTCTCATTTAAAAAAAGAACAAAAGAAGGAAATGAAAAGTATTATATGTGGAATGCACTTAAGAAATTTATGACAGATTTTGGAAACTTTAAAGAAAAAGAACTTCCAGAGGTTATTTTATGGGAAAAATATCTAGTTTACGCAAATGTATTTGGTATTGCAGATAAGTTAAGAAAGCAAATGGAAATAAAAATCCAAGATATGAATTTATCTAATACTGATATGAATATGCTAGATTATATTTATTTAAACAATCTTATTACAACAAATGTTAATGCAAGTGTTTCAAACGCTTTAAGCACAGCAAGATCAGAAATTGCTAGAGCAGCTTCTTCTAGTATGTCATCAGGTGGTGGCTTCGGAGGTGGATCTTCAGGAGGCGGCGGCGGCGGAGGCGGTGGCGGCGGAGGCGGTGGCTTCTAATAGAATTAGAAAACTAATTCTATTTTTTTTTATGTTATAATATAAATAGGTGATATTATGAAAAAAATCGTTCTAATAGATGGAAATAACTTACTTTTTAGAAGTTATTATGCAACTGCTTATTCTGGTGGTATGATGAAAAATAGTAAAGGATTTCCAACAAACGCACTATATGGATTTACTAATATGATTAATAAAATATTAAAAGAAGAAAAACCAGATTATATGCTTGTTGCTTTAGACAAAGGAAAAACTTTTAGACACGATAGCTATACTGAATATAAAGCAGGAAGACAAGAAATGCCAGAGGAACTCAAAGAACAAATAGAATACTCAAAAAAATTATTAGAGGGTATGGGTATTAGTTATAAAGAGGCTATAGGTTATGAAGCAGATGATATAATTGGAACAATGTCTACAAAGGTAGATGATAATACAGAAGCATTAATAATAAGTAGTGATAGAGATTTACTTCAACTTATAAATAATAAGGTAAAAGTAAAACTTTTAAAAAGTAAAGACTATTTGCTTTTAGATGAAAAAAACTTTTTTGAAGAATATGGAATTGAACCCAATAAAGTTATAGATTTAAAAGGTTTACAAGGAGATCAATCAGATAATATTCCAGGTGTAAAAGGTATTGGAGAAAAAACCGCACTAAAATTATTAAACGAATATAAAAGTATAGAAAATATATATGTAAATATTGATAGTATAAAAGGTAAACTTAAAGAAACATTGATTAAATATAAAGATGATGCTTTTATGTCAAAACAACTTGCTACAATCTATAAAGAGGTTCCTTTAGATATAACTTTAGAAGATATAAAATATAACGGTTCTAACGATATTGAACTTAAAAAAATATACGAAGAATTAGAATTTTATTCATTTTTAAAGAATATTAACGAAGTAAAATCAATAAAAACAGAGAATAATAATATTGTGGGAAGCATTGATAACATAAACAAAGATGATGCTTTAGCAATATATATAGAATTAGATTCTACTAATCCACATAAATCAAATATATTAGGAATTGCTCTTTATAATTCAAAAACCAGCATATTTTTAACAAAAGAAGAGATTACTAAAGATATATTAAGTAAAAAAATACTATATACATATGATTTGAAAAAAGTTTTAATTTCTTTAAAAAAAATAGGAATTGAAATAGAGACCATAACTTTTGATACTATGATCGCCGCATATTTACTTAATTATAATGTAAAAGATGACATTGCCCACCTTTCAAATCAAATGAATTATGAAATGCCATTTTTTGAAGTAATAAGCAAATCAAAAAATATAGATATGAATATGGTTAAAGATCTTTGTATAAACAAAGCAAGATTTATTTATGAAACATATGAAACTTTTCAAAATAAATTGAAAGCAGAAAATTATATAGATCTATTTTATAACCTTGAAATGCCTTTAATAAAAGTTTTATCTGATATGGAATATACTGGTATAAAGGTAGATAAAAAAGTTTTATCTGATATGGAAGATGAAGTAAAAATAAAATTAGAATTACTATCAAACTCTATATATAATAAAGCAGGAGAAGAATTTAATATAAACTCTTATAAACAATTGGGAAATATACTTTTTGATAAATTAAAAGTCCCATTTAATAAAAAAAGAAGTACTGATAGAGAATATCTTCTTAAACACAAAGATAAATATCCAATAATAGATAAAATATTAGAATATAAAATGTTAAATAAGATATATACTACATATGTAGTAGGACTTCAAAATTATATATTTGAAGATTCAAAAATACATACGACATATACTCAAACACTAACTCGAACAGGAAGATTATCATCTTTAGAACCTAATCTTCAAAACATACCAATTAGATATGAAAATGGTAGAATTATAAGAAAAGCATTCATCCCCGAAAATGACTTACTTATGTCAGTAGACTACTCTCAAATAGAGCTTAGAATATTTGCTCACTTTTCTAAAGAAAAAAATTTAATAGATGCCTTTAATCACAATATGGATATACATACAAAAACAGCAATGGATTTATTCCAAGTAAGCGAAGAAGAAGTATCCAATAATATGAGACGTCAAGCAAAAACAGTAAATTTTGGGATTCTTTATGGAATAAGTGGTTTTGGTTTATCTGAAAACTTAGATGTAGATATAAACGAAGCAAGAACATTTATAGATAAGTATTTAAAAACATTCCCAGGAATAAAAGATTATATGGATAACACAAAAAATCATGCGAAAGAACTTGGTTATGTAGAAACTATAACAGGAAGAAAGCGCATTGTTGATGAATTGTTTAATAAAAATGCAGTAATAAGAAAAAGTGGTGAAAGAATAGCACTTAATACACCTATACAGGGAAGCAGTGCTGATATAATTAAAATGGCAATGATATCAATAGATAAAAAATTTAAAGAATATAAAATAAGAAGTAAAATGATACTACAAATTCACGATGAATTAGTATTTGATATATTTGAAGAAGAAAAAGAAAAAGTAGAAAATATAGTTATTGATACTATGGAGAATATAATAAAATTAAGCGTACCTTTAAAAGTGTCTGTTTCTTATGGTAAAAATTGGTACGAAACTAAATAAGGAGATTTATGGCAATAACAAAGACAAAATTTATTAATTATTCTAGATGTCCAAGATATGTGGCTCTTGATGAAGTGAAAAAAGAAAGACTAAATGCTGATATATCATATAAAGAGTACTTAGAAGAAGAACTAGATGATTTAAAAAAAGAATTAATCTCACAAATGATAAAAGAAGATGATGAAGGAAATGAAGAAGATTTAATAGATGAAGTAGATCCACAGTTAGAAATAATGCTACCTTATTATAAAAGAATAGAAGAACTTGCAGGTTTAAAAGCAGAAGAAATATTCGGGGGAAAATCTATATATGCAGAAAAGACTAAAGATCAAAAATCTTTTGAATTTGATGAAGATGGAATAAAATATATTTGTTATTTAGATATTTATAATGAATCTGATGAAATAAATGTAATAGAAGTAAAAGCTACAACTTCTAGAAAATTCCTAGATTTAACTGCTAATAATAAGGGGGAAGAAAAATTCTCTATATTTTATAAGGATAAAAAAGGAATATATCACTTAAAAGAAGACTTAATAAACCATGACATATCATTAGAAATGCCATTTGAAAAATATATGTCTAAAAGAGATAAACTAAAAGATAAATTTAAAGAAGGCAAATATATATATGATTTAGCTGTACAAAGAATGTTTATAGAAAAAACTGATAATAGAAAAATTAATTATTATTTGGCGGTATTAAACCATGAATATATATTTGATGGTACTTATGAACATGGAGAACCCAAATATAGTAATGATATTATTAGAATTTTTGATTTTACTAATATAACAAAAGAGATGCAAGAAACTGTTTTGCAAGATAACGAAACTATAAAGAAATACTTAGAAGAAATGAAAGCTGAGCCCACAAAGTTAGGAGATTTTTGTGAACACAAAACTAAAACCAAATGTAAGTACACAAGCATATGCTTTGATTTTATACCTAAGTCGAACTCTTCTTTATCTTATATAGGAGGTTTTACCTATAAAGATGAATTTGGTAATAAACTTAAAGGTTTAGATTTAGTAAATGAAGGATATATAAAAATGCTAGATATACCAGAAGAATGGGTTACAAAAGAAAATCATAGAATTCAAAGAGATTCTTTAAGATTTCACAGGGAATATATTGATAAAAATAAAATCAATTTAGCAATAAATGATCTAAAATATCCAATATATCATTTAGATTTTGAAACATTTCCTTGTCCTCTCCCCAGATTTAAAGGTGAAAAATGTTATGAACAATCACCCTTTCAATTTTCACTTCATGTAGAAAAATCTAAAGGAGTCTGTGATAAAAATAAAGATCACTTTGAATTTTTATCCAAAGACCCAACTAAGGACGAAAGATATGATTTAGCAAAAGCATTATGTGACTATATTGGAGAAAAAGGAACTGTATTTGCTCAAAATGTTGGTTTTGAAAAAAGTGCAATAAAAAGATTATCTCAAGCATTTCCAGAATTTAAAGATAAACTAAATATAATGTTAGAAAATGCATCTGATTTATTATACATAGTAAAAAATAATAAAGCATTTTATGAATCATTAGGTATACCAAACGCTGATATAGTAAACTACTATCACGAAAACTTAAGTGGTTCTTACTCTATAAAGAAAACACTTCCAGTATTTAGTGACTTGTCCTACGATGATTTAGAAGTAAAAAATGGTACTGAAGCATTAGTTACATATGCTAAGTTTAAAGATATGAAAGAAGATGAAAAGCAACAAAATTATGAAGCATTACTAGAATATTGTAAGCAAGATACTTGGGCCATGGTTGTAATTTTAAAAAAACTTAGAGAATTGTCAAGTTAGTAAATATTCGTAAACTTGGATTGAAATATTTACATATGTGTTTTATTATTAGAATGAGGAGTGTGATAGTAATGATTTATCCTTCTATTGATAAAATACTAAATATAATAGATTCAAAGTACATATTGGTTCATGTAGCATCTAGAAGAGCAAGGGAAATGGCGGAAACAGGTCATACTCAGTTAAAGGATTATAAATCTGAAAAACCAATAGGTAGAGCACTAGAAGAAATTTCTGAAGGTTTAATACATGTAAAAAAGTATTAAACCTTTTTAGATAAAGGAGAGATATGCTAATAAAAAACATAAAAAAACTAAATAAAGGTAAATATAAGGTAACAATAGATGATAAAGATATAATACTTTATGAAGATATACTTATAAAATACTCTATATTTAAAAAAAAGAATATAGATGATAAATTAATAAAAGAAATAGAAAAAGAAAATGAATTTTTAGAAATTTATGAAAGTTCTTTAAGATATTTGGATATCAAAATGAGGTTAGAAAAAGAATTGACAAAATATTTAAAAAATAAATTTGATTCTAAAAGCATAGATAAAGTAATTATCAGATTAAAAAAAGAAGGGTATATAGATGACTCAAAGTATGTAAAGAGTTATATTAATGACAAATTAAATTTATCTAATGATGGACCATATAAAATCAAAAGAGATTTAATAAATAAAGGAATAGATGAAGAATTAATAAATATTGATATAGATAAAGATATATTAATAGATAAATTAAACAAAATAGTACTTAAATATTCAAACATACATAAAAACAACAGTTTAAATGTAATAAAAACTAAAGTACTAAATTACTTTAATAATTTGGGATATGATAGAGAACTAATTATAGAAGTTTTTGATAACTTAGATATAAAAGGAAATAGTGATAAAATAAGCCAAGAATATGAAAAACTAATAACCAAATATTCAAAAAAATATAGCGGTTATAAATTAGAAAATACTATTAAGCAGAAACTATATCAAAAAGGTTACTCAATAGATGAAATAAACAAAATAATAAAAGGTGCTTAATTAGCACCTTTTTCTTGATTTATATAGTTGTCATATCTTATTTTTAATTCTGGATCAAATATTTCAAGCTTATATTTTTCTCTTAATTTGTCCAAAGTAAATGCTTCTATATTAGTTGTATTTTCAGCTTTATCTTTTGCAATAGTATTTTTTATAGATTCTTTTAAGTTTTCTAACTTATCTTTATCCGCTTGTTTCTCTTTATAAATTATGTGATATCCAAATTGTGTTTTTACTGGTTCTTTAGAATATTCTCCAACTTTTAAGTTTACTGCAGCGTCTTCGAAAGGTTGAACCATATATCCTCTATTAAATGGATCTAATGCTCCTCCTTTTGATGCTGTTCCATCTTCTGAATTCGCTTTTGCTAATTCCTTAAATTTTTCTAATTTATTAGAAGAAGCATCTATTTGTTTTATTAAATCTTTTGTTTTATTTAAAGCATTATCTTCTGCTTCTTTAGTAAGCTTATCTTTTTCTTCTTTACTCATATCTTCTTTTATTTTACTTGTATCTGGTTTTATAAGTATATGATATGCAGTAATATCACCAATTGCTTTCTCATCATAATATTTTTGTATTTCCTCATCTGTTACTAGTGAAAGAGCATAATCATTTATTGCTAACTTTTTCTTTGCATCCATTTCTAAAAGTTCAAATAATTCTTTTTCTGTTGATACACCATAATAATATTGAATTGCTTCAGCAAAATCTGATCCCATTTGATTTTTTGCTGATAATATTTGTGCTTCTATCTCTCTTTTCATATCACTAGTAGTTTTATACTCTTGATTTAAAATTTTTATATTTATTTTATTTAACATTGTCTTGAATCCATAGTTAAACTTTAATTCATTATATAATTCATCAGCGGTCATTTTTTCGCCCTTCATTTCAAACAAAACTTGACTACCGTCTTTTAATTTAGGAGCACCACATCCACTTACTGTGAGTACTACCAATGTTCCTAAAAATATTTTTTTAAATTTATTCATTTTTCACCTCAACATATAGAATTATACTAAAAAATAATTATAATGTAAATGTTTCTTTTACTTTTTTATCTATTGCCTATAAAATATAATGGTGGTAAAATATTTATACAGGTGAATATATGAATATAAGAGATATAAATATTAACTACGTTCAATATGGAAATAAAAAAGGTAAGAACGTTGTACTTCTTCATGGCTGGGGACAAAACACAACGGTTATGGATATAATAGGAAAAAGATTAGAAAAATATTGCTATATAACAAATATAGATTTTCCTGGTTTTGGTAAAAGTGAAGAGCCTAAAAAAAAGATAACAATATATGAATATGAAGAGATAATAGAAACATTATTAAACAAATTAAATATAGAGAATCCCACATTGATAGGGCATTCTTTTGGAGGTAGAGTAGCTATTATATATGCATCAAAGCATAAGGTAGAAAAATTAGTGTTACTTGCATCCCCATTTAGAGTGAAAAATAAAAAAACATACATAAAAACAAAAGTACTAAAATTATTAAAAGATTTCCCAATATTAAAAAAATATGAAAATTATTTTAAATCTAAAATGGGATCTATAGATTATAGAAACGCATCTCCAATAATGAGAGAAGTTCTTGTAGATGTTGTGAATACAGATCTAACAAAAGAATTAGAACAAATTACTTCTCCAACACTTCTTATATGGGGAACAAATGATGTGGACGTTCCAATAGAAGAAGCAAGATATGCAGAAAGTATAATGAAAAATGCAGCACTTATTGAACTTTATCACGGAACACATTATGCATTTATAGAACAAATAGATAGATTGACAAAGATATTAGAAAACTTTTTTGAAATAAATAAAAGTAGGAGGAATAAATGAAATTAAAACTTGGTGTAATATTCGGGGGAGAAAGTGTAGAACACGAAATAAGCGTTATTTCAGCTATTCAGGCTATGAAAGCACTTGATGAAGAAAAATATGAAATTGTACCAATATATATTTCAAAGGATAGATCTTGGTATACTGGAGCATTACTTAGAGATTTAGATTTGTATAAAGATTTTGATAATTTAAAAAGATATGCAAAAAAAGTTGTTTTATATAATTCGGATGGTAGATTTGTACTACAATCAAAAAAAGGATTTAAGAAAATAGTAAATGAAATAGATTTAGCTTTTCCTATAATGCACGGTACAAATAGTGAAGATGGAACCATACAAGGTTATTTAAATATGATTGGAGTTCCTTATGCGGAATCTAATATATTTGCCGCTACTATAGGTCAAGATAAAGTGTTTCAAAAACAAATATTAGAATCAGAAGGCCTTCCTATAACAAAATATATTTGGTTTTTTGATAATGAATATTTAGAAGATTTTACTACTATAAAAAATAAAGTAAAAGAAATAGGATATCCAGTAATTGTTAAACCAGCTAGACTTGGAAGCAGCATAGGTATAAAAGTAGCAAAAGATGAAGATGATTTAAAAAAATCAATAGATTTTGCTATAAGATATGACGATAAAATTTTAGTAGAAAAAGTTGTTAAAAATCTAGTCGAATTAAATTGTGCGGTCTTAGGAAATAAAGAATTTAGTGAGACGAGTTTAATAGAAGAAGTTTTAGGGACAGATGATTTTTTAAGTTATGATGATAAATATGTTGGAGATAAAAAATCTAAAGGAATGTTATCAACAAATAGAATAATTCCTGCGGACATAACTAAATCACACGAAAAAGAAATAAAAGAATTATCAAAAAAAGTATTTAGAGTATTAAATTTTAGTGGAGTAGTTAGAATAGATTATCTTATGGACGATAAAACAGGAAAAATATATATAAATGAAGTAAATACAATTCCAGGATCTTTATCTTTCTATTTATTTGATAATAAAGAAAAGAATTATACAAAACTTTTAGATGAGATAATAAATATTGCAATAAAAGATTATAAAAACAAAGAGAGTAAAACTAGATCATTTGAAATAAATATATTGAAAAATTATAATGGATTAAAAGGTAAAAAAGGCAAGTTAAAATTTTAACTTGCTTTTTTATGGTATAATTATAAACGGAGTTAATATGAAAAGAAAATTAAAAAAAATACCAATTATAATAGTATCTCTTGTACTACTAGTACTAATTGTATTAGGTTATTTTTTTATACTAAAAAAAGCACCTAAAACAGTAGAAAAACCACCTGAAGTAATAATAGAAAAACCTAAAGAAGAAACTCATAAATTAAGTTTAATAATGGTAGGAGATGCTTTGATACATAGTGGAGTATATAAAGATGCATATATAAAAGAAACCGATACCTATGACTTTAGAAAACAAATAGATTTAATAAAGCCAATAGTTCAAAAATATGATTTAGCGTTTTATAATCAAGAAACAATTCTTGGAGGCAGAGAACTTGGATTATCTAATTATCCTCAGTTTAATTCCCCTACAGAGGTAGGAGATGCATTTATAGATGCTGGTTTTAACTTGGTAGGACTAGCAAATAATCACACTCTTGATAAGTATGAAAAAGGCGTAATTAAATCATTGGAATATTGGAGTGATAAAAAAGATGTTCTTACAGCTGGCAGTTATTCATCTTTTGAAGATAGAGATACACCTAGAATAAGAACTAAAAACAATATATCTTATACACTTCTTAGTTATACATATGGCACAAATGGGATTCCCGTTCCAAAAGGGAAAGAATATTTAGTTAATTTATGGAATGTATATTCTAAAGAAGACTATGAATCATATAAAGAAATTGTAAAAAAAGATATAGAGTCGGTTAGAGATAAAGTTGACGTATTAATGGTTGCAATGCATTGGGGAGTTGAATATACTTTTAACCCTAATACATATCAAAAGGATATGGCAACATATCTAGCATCTTTAGGGGTAGATATAATAATAGGCCATCACCCACATGTAATTCAACCAGTAACCTGGATAGATAATACTTTAGTGTTTTATTCACTTGGCAACTTTATATCAGCTCAAAAACAAGATCAAAACTTTAATAAAATGATAGGTTTAATGAGTAACTTAGATATAGTTAAAACAGTAAAAGATGGTATTAAAACTATAAAGATAGAAAATGTTGAAAATGAATTAATATATACTTATTATGTTAATTGGAGAAATTATAAAGTAGTACCTTTTAGTCAAATGAGCACAAAATATAATAGTAACTATAAATCTCTATATGAAACATACTCTAATATAGTAAAAAGACTAGACCCCAATCAAGTGGTTAAACCGCTTGTAGAATAATTATACTTTTTTATGAAATTATAGTATAATTGATGAAGGTGATTATATGGGAATAAATTTATATATAGAATATATTATTATTGTATCTGTTGTTTTATTTATAGCTATAATAGTAATTAAAGGAACAAAAAAAGATTTTAAAGTAGAAGCAAACAAATTAGTGGAATATCTTGGTGGAAAAGATAATATTTTAAAGATGGAAGTTAAGTTGTCCAGGTTTAAAGTAACACTAAAGGACGTTTCTATAGCAAATAAAGAAGCAATAAAAAAACTTGGTGCTAGAGGTATTGTTGAAATAGATAATCAATTAAAAATAATATTAGACTCTAGTGCACAAAAATTAAAAAAACATATAGAAGATTTAAAAAAGAGTGATGCAATAAAATAAAACAAACTAATTAATATTTAGTTTGTTTTTTCTTTGTTTTGGGTTTGTCTACAACTGGATTAACTCCTAAGAGTATCTTTTTTAAATATTCAACCTCATATAATCCAAACTTTGTTATTACAGGGATATCATTTATATTTGGATTTTTGAAATAATCTTTTTTATCTATACATCCGATTGATGTAGTTACTTTTTTATGATTATTTCTAACCTCACTATTATTAAAATAATTAAACAAAACCGATTCTAAATTTCTAGGGGGATTTTCATTATATGCTCTAAATGATAGTGCTCCCCATTCCAAATTATTATTATTTATATGATCTTTAATTAAATATAAATCACCTTTTATATTTCCACTTTTATAATTGCCCCTAATTATACCAGTTGGATATGAAGTAAAGTCTGACTTTTCGAATAAAAAGTTTTTAACTTTTACCTTATTCATATTAAAGGCATTAGATATAGATTCATTTTTATTTTCAATAGCTTCTAAAATAACATTGCTTTTCTCTATCAAAGTATATAAAACATCATATAATACACTATTGTCGCTTATACATATATCTCTATAAGAACACTCTAAAACCTCTTTAAACTCTGGGAACAATTTAATAATACTATCTTTATTTTCTTGCCATTTTACCAAATTAAAACCTAACAAATGATAAAAATTGCAAATCCCAATTGAAATTAAGTCCATAGACCCATCATTAGAATCTATTCTAAATACTTTATCTTTAAATTTATTATTAAATAAGTTTAGATTTCTTTCTATTGTATCAAAAGTTGTTATAAAATCTTTTCTTGAAATTGGAACTATTTTTCTTTTAGAAACGGCTCTATAACTTTCTTCACTTATATTTTCTATTTTTCTTTGTTTTTTTCTTTCAAATATTATTTTTAATATTTCATCTTCATTTAATTTAATATTTTTATCAAATACAGTACCACTAAGATAATCCAAATCTATAATTTTGGTTATTTGTTTTAACTTATCATAATTTCCTTTAGCTAAAGCAACTCTAGCTAAGTTTACTAATTTAGTAGTACTATCCATATTCCCTCCAATAGAAAAAGTCACCAATAGTGACTTATTTTAAAACATAAGGGTTTGAAAAAGTTCCATTTCCACTCAATATAGCAACATCTGCTTTTAAACTTATAACAGGATATACATAGTGTTCACTTATTGCATCTCTTTCAATTAATCCTTCGTCAGCAAACACTCTATAAACTTTTTCAGTTGTTCCTAAAACTGGAGTTAATGTCCAAAAACTTTTTACTCTTGCCATAAAGTTATAGTTGCTACATGTTCTAATATTGTTTGGACAATTAGGATCATTAGATGAATTTAAAAATTCAGATACTGAAGGTAAACCTATCAATTGGTTGCCTTGCATTTTAGTGCATTCCAAGCGTCCACTTGTATCTAGGTTTGTTAAATCGATACCCCCAACACATAAATTCATATAAGCTAATTTTGCTTTGCTTTTGTTTGAAAATTTATCAGCATTACCTAAATACCCTAATAGATAATCTCTAACTCTACTAACTTGATAATCATTTATACCAACTGCTTTACTTAAGTTAGGATTATATCTATTGTCCCATACTCTGCTTTCGGCAAACTCACCATCATAGAACATCTTTATGGTTCTATCTGGATTTATTTCCATTACTCTCCAAAGTTTACCCGCAAATGTTACAAAGTTGTATGGCCTATCTCCTCTAAATACATATTTATCATCGACTCTAAATATACCATTTGTTCCATCTTTAGATTCATTTTTAGACATTGATATTAGTTTATCATATAAAAGTAAAGTATCATCTTGAGTTCCACATTTTACAAAAGGACTATAAAAGAACTCTCCACCAACTCTTGTTACTGTTATATATGATTCACAACTTTTATCAGCACCATTTACATCTACTGTTTGTTTTAAAAAACCACTGCTTATTAATGCATTTGATGAAATAGTGTGCATATCATAATCATATCTTGGTAATAAATTTGGATGCTCTTTATAATATTTCTCACCCGCTATTATTAGTTGCCTTTCACTAGCGTTTGTTCCAATTTTTGATTCTTGAACTAATTTAACAATAAAAATTATAACCACAACTAATATTGTAAAAATTATTATCCATCTAACTAAATTTTTCATATACACCTCATAATAATTATATCATAACTATAGTCTATTTATTAACTAATCTATAAAAATTTATAGATGGTTTATTGAATAATCTTATATCTAAAACTGATGTTCCAATACCCGATGATATAAAAAAGTTAGAACTATCTATTTTATAAAACTCATCATAATATACTTTGGCGCCTTTTGGAGTTACTATTTTTCCAATAATTGGAAGTCTTACTTGACCATTATGTGAGTGTCCCGACAATATTAAATCAAACTTATAATCTTTTATGTACTTTATATTATCTGGTTCATGCATTAAAAATATGTTATATTTTGATAATGTTAACTCTTCTATATACGATGTATTAACTTTCTTATCTATACTAGATTTTGTTCCAAGTAAAGTTATTGAATTTTTTTCTTTATATATAGTATCTTCAGCTTGTTCTAAGTTTTTAAAATTGCTATTTTCCATTATGTCATAAAAACTTTTATTTACTAAATCGTGATTACCCCCAACAAAATAATTCCCATATTTGGATTTTATTTTAGACAAATGATCAATTAATGTATTTTTAATATCACTATTTATTTTTGTATCTCTATCTACTAAATCTCCTGTAAATATTACTATATCAGCATCTAATTTATTAAGTTCCTCAATAATTGTTTTTATATTTTTACTATCTATAGTTCTACCATAATGTAGATCACTAAAATGCGCGATTTTAAAACCATAAAAACTGCTCGGTAGATCTTTATCTATTACTGTATATTCTTTTACTTTTAAACCTTTAATGCCCATAGTAAAACCATATGTTACCAAGACAGTAACAAAAATTAATATAACTCCCAATATTTTAAATGTTAATTTTTTATTATTCTCTTCCATAATATCCTACAATAGTAATGTAATTAAAGTCATAGCTATAGATAAAAAGTTGTGCATGAAATGAAAAGTAATAGGTACAAAAATAGTTTTTGTTTTAGTGTACATATACGCAAAAGAACCACCTAGGGCACCATATGGAATAACATATAAGAAATCTAATGCCTCTTTATAACTATATACTACGTGTGCTAAACCAAATAAAAGCCCAGCAAATATAACAAATACTCTATCATCTTTAAATACATCTCTTAATGACTTTCTATATATTAATTCTTCTGTAAGTGGCGCAAATACCAAAGTAGAAAAAATCATATATACAGGCATATTTTTAAATAGCACTCTAAGTAATTGTTCATTCTCTGGAAGTTCTTTAGATATTATATTTGAGATAATCAAATTAAAAAGAGACATCAAGACAAGTCCAATAACCCAATATTGAATATTTTTCTCTAAATATTTTTTCCAATCACTTTTGAAAATTAAAAACTCTTTCTTTATACTTTTTCTATATATAAAATATAAAATTAAAAGCAACAATATATCTAAAGCAAAGTATATTAACATTGCGGGTATCTTTTCCAATATGTTTTTAGGTGCAAGAGTTAGAATATAATTTGTACCAAAAGGAAAAATAATGGTAAATAAAAATACGAGTATTCCTGAAATTTGTTTTTTCATACACCCTCCTTTTTAATTATATAAAAAATAAGCATAAAAATCTATTGTTTTTAAGATATTTGTGTTATAATATCAAACGAGCAACGAAGTGGATCACGCGACCCACTTTTTATATGTTTTAGGGAGGCTATTATGGAAAACAAAATATTAAATTTAATAAAAGATGCTTTGAGTACAGAAAACATTGTTGTAGATAGTGTAAAATATTTAACTGAGGATAATATAAAGTTTTTAAGAATAACTATAGACAAAGAAGGTTTTATAACTTCTGATGACTGTGTTAAAGCAACAAAGATAATTAATCCAATATTGGATGATTCAAACTTGATAGAAGAATCATACATATTAGATGTTTGTTCAAAGGAAAGAGGATGATAACATGAATGGGAAAGAATTTATTGAAGCAGTAGAATTAGTAACAAAGGAAAAAGGAATATCAAAAGAAACAGTGTTTGATGCTATGGAATTAGCTCTAGCGTCTGCTTATAGAAAAAACTTTGATTCTAAAACTAATGTAAAAGTTGATTTAAATAGAGAAACTGGAGAAATAAAAGTTTTTAGAGTATTTAATGTAGTAAAAGAAATAAAAGAAGACGATGAAGATGAATTAAAAGATTCTTATATTTTATTAAAAGATGCTAAAGAAAAAGTAAAAGACATAAAAGTTGGGGAATCATTTCAAGAAGAAGTAACACCAAAAGACTTTGGTAGAGTAGCAACCGCAACAGCAAAACAAGTAGTAATACAAAAGATAAGAGAAGCTGAAAGAACTAGTATAATTGATGAATTTAATGGGAAACAAGATGAACTATTAATTGGAACAGTATCTAGAGAAGATGCAACTAATTATTATATAGACTTAGGTAGAGCACACGGTATACTTCCAAAAGCAGAATTAATACCTGGTGAGAATATAAAAATGGGAGCAAGTATAAAAGTATACGTTGCTAAAATAGATGATTCAGGTAAAGGACCACTTATACTTTTATCTAGAACTCATTATGGATTCGTAAAAAGATTATTAGAATTAGAAATTCCCGAGTTAAAAGAGGGAATAATAGAATTACATGGTGTAGTTAGAGAGGCTGGAAGTAGAAGTAAAATCGCAGTATCCTCAAATAATTCAAAAGTTGATGCTGTTGGAGCTTGTATTGGAGAAAGAGGATCTAGAATAAACAGAATAATGCAAGAATTGGGTGGAGAAAAATTAGATATAGTACTATATGATAAAGATCCAATTACATTTATAAAAAATGCATTATCTCCAGCAAAAGAAGTAAATGTACTTATATTAAATCCAGATGAAAATCACGCAATTGCAATCGCAGAAGGAGAACAATTATCTTTAGCAATCGGGAAACGTGGTCAAAATGTCAGACTTGCAGCGAGACTTACAAAGTTTAGAATAGATGTCAAAACTCCAGAAGATATGAGAAAAGACGGAATAAATATAAAGTTTGAATAGGTGATTTATGAAGAAAATACCTTTAAGAAGTTGTGTAATAACAAAAGAAAAACTCCCTAAAAAAGAACTTATAAGAGTAGTAAGGACAAAAGAAGGAGTAGTAATTGATTTAACTGGTAAGCAAAACGGAAGAGGTGCTTATATAAAAAAAGATAAAGATGTAATAAATAAAGCAAAAATAAATAAAGCTTTAAATAGAGCACTTGAAATAGATGTACCGGAAACAATATATGAAGAATTACTTAATTTAATAGATTAAAGAAAGAGGTGATACTCTATGATGACAGTAAAAGAATATGCAATAGATGTAAGAAAGAGCATTAAAGAGGTATTAGACAAGTGTGTAGAACTTGGTATTTCAGCATTTAATGAGAACGATACTTTAACAGAAGAAAACGTAATAGACTTGGATAACAATTTAAATTTCGAAGAAGAAGAAATTGAAGAAGTAGTTGAAGAAGTAAATCCAAAGTTAGATGATACTGTAAAATTAGAAAAAATAATAAAGAAAGACCATACAAACACAGAAGATTTCTCGAAAAAGAGAAAAGAAATGTATAAAAATAAAGAAAAATTAATGTCTAATATTCCAGGTGTTCAAGATAATATTATTATTTATGAAGAAGGAATGACTGTATCAAAATTAGCAGAGTTATTAAATGAAAATCCTGTTAGTTTAATAAAGAAATTTATGGATATCGGAAGCATGCTTAATATGAATTCTACAATATCTTATGAAGATGCTGAATTAGTCATGATAGATTACAGCAAAACATTAAAAAAAGCAGAAACACAAGATGAATCAAACTTTGAAAAGTTAGAAATAACAGACAAAGAAGAATCCTTAGAGAGAAGACCTCCTGTAATAACAATTATGGGACATGTTGATCACGGTAAAACAACTCTACTTGATACTATTAGAAAAACAAATGTAGTATCTGGTGAGGCTGGAGGTATTACTCAACATATAGGTGCATATCAAATAAAATTTAAAGATAAAAAACTAACATTTATAGATACTCCAGGTCACTCAGCATTTACTGAAATGAGAGCAAGAGGAGCATCTATAACAGATATAGTTATAATAGTAGTAGCAGCAGATGATGGAATAATGCCTCAAACGAAAGAAGCAATAGATCACGCTAAAGCGGCTAAAGTTCCTATAATTGTAGCAGTTAATAAAATAGATAAACCAAATGCAAACCCAGAAAGAGTAATGCAAGAATTAACAGAATATGGACTTGCACCAGATACTTGGGGAGGAGATACAGTATTTGTAAATGTATCTGCTTTAAAAGAAACTGGTATAGAAGAACTACTTGATAACATATTATTAATAGCAGAAATGGAAGACTTAAAAGCAAATAAAAATAGATATGCTATGGGTACTGTAATAGAAGCAAAACTTGATAAAAGTTTGGGACCTTCTGTAAGTGTTTTGGTTCAAAACGGAACTTTAAGACTTGGAGATCCAATAGTTGTTGGTACAAACTACGGAAAAGTTAGAACTTTAAAGAATGATTTAGGAGAAAGTTTAGTAGAAGCTTCTCCATCTACACCTGTTAAAATAACTGGTTTAAACGGTATTCCAACAGCGGGCGATAAGTTCATGGCTTTTGAAACAGAAAAACAAGCAAAAACTATTGGAGAAACTAGAAGTATTAAAGAAAGACACAAATCATTGTATCAAAACGAAAAGAGTATTGAAGATTTATTTTGTAAATTAAACGACTTAAGAAAAGAAATAAACTTAATAATAAAAGCTGATGTTAAAGGATCAGAAGAAGCATTAAAATTAGCACTGGAAAAAATAGATGTTGAGGGTGCAAAACTTAACATAGTAAGAAGTGCAACAGGTCCAATAACGGAAAGTGATGTAATACTTGCGAGTGCAACTTGTTCAAAGATTATAAGTTTTAACATTAAAACATCTTCATTAACGATGGATATGGCAAAAGAAAAAGGCATTGAAATCAGAGAATATAATGTAATATATAAAGTTCTAGAAGATATTGAACTAATGTTACAAGACTTATTAGATCCGATATATGAAGAATTAATAACTGGTAATGCAGAAGTTAAAAAAATATTCACATTCTCAAAAGTAGGAACTATCGCAGGATGTACAGTAAAAGATGGAATTATAAAATCAACTTCAAAAGTTAGAGTTAAAAGAGATGATAAAGTAATTCACGAAGGAAAAATAAGCACTATTCAAAGAGAAAAGGATACCGTTAAAGATATTAAAAAAGGATTTGAATGTGGTATAACTTTAGAAGATTTTAACGACTTAAAAGAGGGAGACATAATAGAAGCTTATGAAATGGTAGAGGTTAAAAGAAAATGAAAGTCAAAGGAGAAAGACTTGCAAGTTCTTTAATGAAAGAAATAAATGATATTATTTATTCAAAAGTTAGAGATCCTTTGATAAAAGGAACCTCTGTAACATCTATACATTTATCTAGCGATTATGAATTCGCAAAAGTTTATTGTTTAAATTTAACTGACTCTAAACAAGCAGTAAAAGAGTTAAACAAATCTAAAGGATTTATAAAATCAGAACTTTATAAAAGAAAACTTCCACTTAGAGTAATACCTGAATTAGAATTTGTATATGATGAATCAATAGAATATGCTAATAAAATAGAAAAGAAATTAGAAAGTTTAAAATAATTTCTTTTTTTGTTATAATATGTTAAGAGGTATATATGAAAAAACAAATTCCAAATATGTTTACAATATCTAGAATAATATTAGTAATAATTGCATCTTATTTTTTAATAAATAAAAATATAGACATATCTATAATTCTATTAACTATAGCGGCACTTACAGATTTTTTTGATGGTTACTTTGCTAGAAAGTTAGATGCTAAAAGTGTTCTTGGTGTAAAATTAGATCAATTATCAGATAAACTATTTTCATTTTTAATATGTATATCATTAATAATATTAGGAAATAAATATTTAATATTCACTCTTTTAGTAGAAGTAATGTTTTCTATAATAGTGTCTATTCAAGCTTTAAAAATAAAAGAATGGAGAGAAGCTACGAAATATGGAAAGTTTAAGATAACTTTTATATTTATTACTATAATAATGGGAGTTGTTATTTTAAAGTTTAGAGAATTAAATTTATTATTTATTATAATATGGGCTTTAACACTAATAATTCAAATACTAGCTAACTACAAGATAACAAAGACCCAATATAAAGAGATAAAACATGAAAAATAGTATTTTATTAGCAAACATCATATTATTTTCAATGTCTTCTGATGGTTATTCTAATCAAGATCACACTAAGTTTTACAAAAAAGAAACTGGTTATGAAAACTCAAAGCATAAAAAAGGAAGACTTTTAATAAAAAGTTATAACCAAAGTATAAGAGATTCAAATAAAAAAAGGAACAATTATGAACGGAATAATACTTGTAGACAAGCCAAAAGATTTTACTAGTAGAGATGTAGTAAACATCGTATCTAAAAAATTAAAAACAAAAAAAATAGGACACACCGGAACTTTAGATCCTCTTGCTACTGGTCTTTTAATATTAACAATTGGAAAAGGAACTAAAATCTCAGAACTAATTACTAGCGATATAAAAGAATATATTGCTACTTTTAAATTTGGAATAAAAACAGATACATTAGATATAACCGGAAACATTATTGATAATGAATATAAAAAAATAAACAAACAAGATCTACTTAATACACTAAATAAATTTAAGGGTACTTATCTTCAAGAGGTTCCTATATATAGTGCAGTAAAGGTAGATGGAAAAAAACTATATGAATACGCAAGAAATAATGAAGAAGTAACTTTACCAAAAAAAGAAGTTACAATATATGAACTAGAACTTTTAGAATTTGAAGAAGAAATTAAGATAAGATGTTTAGTATCAAAGGGAACATATATAAGAAGTTTAATAAGAGATATAGGACAAGACCTGGGAACATATGCTACTATGACTTCGCTAATTAGAACTAAACAAGGTAATTTTAATTTAATGGATAGTTATACTATTGATGACATAAATAATGATAAATATAAGTTAATACCACTTGAAGATTACTTTAAAGATTATCCTAAAATAGATGTTGATGATACTTTATATAAGAAAGTAAAAAATGGGAATAAGATAGAAAATATTTATAATATAAAAGATTTAGTTTCAATATACTATAATGAAAAGTTGATCGCTATTTATAAGAAAAATAATCTTGAATTAAAACCATATAAGATGTTATGATTTTTATCAGGAGTAATATTTGCTGCAGGTAAAAAATAAAATTATTAAATAGAGATACAATATAAAAAAACTTAAAATCACTAAAAAAACTTGCTAAAAAACAGTATTTATAGTATATTATTAAAGACCTATTCTAGGTATGTAGAAACTCCAACTTATACTTTGAATATGGAATAAATTTTAATTAAGGAGGAAATAATGGCTTTAACAGTAGAAGAAAAGAAAGATTTAGTTAAGAAATTTGGTAAGAATGAAAAAGATACAGGTTCAACCGAAGTACAAATAGCAATTCTTACAAAAGAAATAAATGAATTAACTGAACACTTAAAAATTCACAAAAAAGATAATCACTCTAAAAGAGGATTATTAAAAAAAGTTGGACATAGAAGATATTTATTAAATTATTTAATGAAAAATGATGTTCAATCATATCGTGAATTAATAAAGAAATTAGAATTAAGAAAGTAGGCATTCTTTTGAGTGCCTTTTTTTGAGGGGAAATCTGGTTATTATAAAAACATTAAGGAGATAAAATGGAAAAGAAAATATTTAAATTAAATTTTAGAGGAAGAAACTTAGTTGTAGAACATGGAGAACTTGCTAAACAAGCAAACGGTTCCGTATTAGTAAGATATGGAGATACTGTAATATTAAGTACAGCAGTAGTATCAAAAGAGGCTGATATATTATCAGATTTCTTTCCTCTATCTGTACAATACTTAGAAAAACAATATGCAGTTGGAAAAATACCAGGTGGTTTTATAAAAAGAGAAGGTAGACCAACAGAAAATGCAACATTAAGTGCTAGAATGATAGACAGACCAATGAGACCTATATTTCCAGAAGATTTTAGAAATAAGGTTGATGTAATAAATGAAGTATTATCTGTAGATCAAGATAATACCCCAGAAATGACAGCTCTATTTGGATCATCACTAGCAACTTGTATAAGTGAAATACCTTTTGACTCACCTATAGCGGGAGTAAAAGTAGGTAGAGTGAAGGGTGAATTTATAATAAACCCAACAAGTAAAGAGATGGAAGAAAGCGATATAGACTTAACTGTAGCGGGCTCACTAGATGCTGTTAATATGGTTGAATCAAGTAGTAAAGAAGTATCTGAAAAAGATATGTTAGATGCTATTATGTTTGGTCATGAAGCAATTAAAGAATTAGTCGAATTTGAACAAAAAATAATAGATGAAATAGGTAAAGAAAAGATGCCTTATGAAAAATTAGAACTAGAAAACGATCTAATTAAAGGTGTTGAAAAGATAACTAAAAAGCCTATGGCAGAAGCAATAAAAATTAAAGATAAATTAGAAAGATATGCTGCAATAGATAATTTAAAAGCAGAAGTTGTAAAACATTATGAAGATCAAAATCATGAAATGGAACACGATGAATTAAATGTTTTAATAACAAAGGTAAAATTAATACTATCTAATATAGAAAAAGAAGAATTTAGAGATTTAGTAGTTGATAAGAAAATAAGACCTGATGGAAGAAAAGAAGATGAAATAAGACCATTATCAGTTTCTATAGATTTACTTCCTAGAACTCATGGATCTGCATTATTTACTAGAGGTCAAACTCAATCATTGAGTATTACTACTTTGGGTTCTTTAACTGATAATCAAATATTAGATGGTCTTGGGGTAGAAGATTCAAAAAGATTTATGTTACATTATAATTTCCCACAATTCTCAGTAGGTGAAACAGGAAGATATGGAACACCAGGAAGAAGAGAAATAGGACACGGTGCACTTGGAGAAAAAGCATTACTTCAAGTTATACCTTCAGAAGAAGAGTTTCCTTATACTATAAGAGTTGTATCTGAAATATTAGAATCTAATGGTTCATCATCTCAAGCATCTATATGTGCTGGCTGTTTATCATTAATGGCTGCAGGAGTACCAATAAAGTCACCTGTTGCGGGAATAGCTATGGGACTACTTGCTAGTGGAAA
>CAZIYD010000006.1:0-32866 GCA_964543375.1 uncultured Muribaculaceae bacterium | reverse complement strand
TTTATTAGCATTTTCTTTAATTTGATTTAGATTTTCTTCTTTATAACCTGGATTCATTACAATAAATTTTATATCAAATTTATATTTACTATGTTTTTTTAATTCTTGAAAACATTTCGCTAATAAAAATGAATCTTTCCCACCACTTATGCATACCCCTATAGTATCGTTTTCTTCTATAAGATCGTAATCTTTTATTGCTCTTAAAAACTTAACCCATATACCTTTTCTATGTTTTTTTATTATAGAACGCTCTATATCTACTAAATTCATTTAATCACCTATTTAATTTTAACATAAATACTTGCATAATTACTATTTTTTGGTATAATATAAAACATAATATGGAGGTAAAAAAGATGGCTAACATCAAAAGTTCAATTAAAAGAATTAAGACTAACGAAAAGAAAAGAAAAGCTAATGTTCCGGTTAAATCTACTATGAAAGGTTCTGTTAAGAGAATCGAAAAATCAGAAGATAAAAAAGAAGCATTAAGAAAAGCAACAAAAGCTATTGATAAAGCTGCTAAAAAAGGTATAATCAAAAAAGAAACAGCAGCTAGAAAAAAATCTAGATTAGCAAAAAAAGTAAACAAGGAATAAAACCCTTGTTTTTTTTATATTAAAATATTAAAATCATATTAAGGTGAATATATGAAGAAATTATTAAAATTTTTAATTGTTATCGTAATATTGTTTTTTAGTGGTGTTACTTTATATAAGTTATCAAAAGAAAATGAAACAGTAATATCAATTTTAGAGTACTATACAAGAGAACGTTCCACACTAGTAAAAAATGATTATCAAATCAAACATAATGGAAGCTTTGTATCTATTACTGAAGACTTTATACCTAAAAGTATAGATGATTTAAAAAATATATATTATACGGTTTTAGCGTCTGGCATGAATGAATTCACTTTTTATTGTGATGTTAACTATGAAGAATGTATTAATGATGTAAGAAAAATAACTAACGATAATAAAGTTTTGTCTAATATAAATGATTTTGTACACGTATATAACTCATATACTCATATAGCTACTGAATTTAAAAACAATGGTAAAATAACCTTAAAAATAAAAAGATTATATTCAAAAGAAATGATCGAAGAAATAGATACTAAAATAAAAGAAATATTTAATAAACTATATGATAAAAATAAATCTAATAAGGATAATTTAAGAGTTATACACGATTATATTATAGATAATACAAAATATGATTTAGAATACATAGAAAAAAGAACAGATAGAAAATCTAATACTGCTTATGCTCCCCTTTTTGATGGTTATGCTATATGTAGTGGTTATACAGACTTAATGGCATTATTCTTATATGAAATGGATATATATAATATAAGAGTATCAAATGAAACTCATACATGGAATTTATTAGATTTAGATGGTAAACAGTTGGTAATTGATTTAACTTATGATGACCCCGTTAGTCAAGATGGAAAAAACAATAAAAGACATTCATATTTTTTAATAACTTCAGAAGAATTAATGAAATTAGATGATGATCATGCTTTTAATAAAGATGTATATTTAAAATAAAAAGGACTTAGGTCCTTTTTATATTTCTTGCATTACAGTTATTATCATTGGTCTACATTCTGTTTCTTCATATAAGAATCTACCAACTTCTTCTCTTATTGAATTTTTAACATTATTGTAATCGACATAATTGTTACTTATATTTTCATTTATCTTTTGTAGAGATAATTCTTTTATTTCCTCTATCATATCTGTGTTTTCTTTTACGTATATGAAGCCTCTTGTTATTACTTCTGGACCTGATAATATTTGTTTTGTCTTTTTATCTAATGTGGCACTTATTATTACTATTCCATTATCAGATAGCATTTCTCTATCTTTTATTACTAGTTCACCAACATCTTCAGTAGAATGTCCATCTATCATGATGTTACCTACTTTAACCTTTTCAAAATTATCTACTAGTACACCATTTTCAAACGTTACAACGTCCCCATTTTCCTTTAGTAATATATTATCACTAGACATTCCGATAGTACTTGCTACTTCAGCATTTTCTACTTGATGTCTATACTCTCCTATTACTGGAAAATAATATTTAGGATTTAATAAATCTAACATAAGCATCAAATCTTCACTAGATGCATGGTGTGATAAATACTTCTTAGTAGACAAAATCATTACATCTGGTCCTATTTTTGCTATTTTATCAGATATTTTAACTGCTGCTTTTTCTAAATCATCATTTATAGGTTCTAAAAAAACAAATGTATCTGTTGATTTAACCGTTATAAACTTATCATATCCACTTAATATCTTTTCTATATTTATAAATGGTTTTTCATTATCAGATGATGTTATAACTAAAACATCTTTATCATTTAAATTAGATAAATCTCCAATTCTTTCCTTATCAAACTTAACATAACCTTCTTCAAGTACATAATTAACTATTTTTTGTAATCTTTTTCCCATTACTACTATTTTTCTTTGAGTTTTAGATACTTCGTTAAATAGTTCTTGTAAACGATATATATTGGTAGATATTACGTGGAATATTATTCTATCTTCTTTTCTTATTAATACTTCATTTATTAAACTAGATAATCTATGATTTGGAGATGTATATCCTTTTTTATCTGAATATAAAGATTCAGACATTAAACAAAGTACACCTTGTTTACCTATATATGCTAGTTTACCTATATCTGTTTTATAAGGTCCTCTCATAGTAGAATCAAATACAAAGTTTCCAGTATAAAATATCGCACCATCTTTAGTGTTTAGTACATACCCTACACTATCTGGTACAGAGTGTGTCAGACTAACCGGAAATATACTATTTTCTCCGAATACTATTCTTTTATGTGGTGAGATTTCAACTATATTATTTGTTGGTATATTTATTTCATCTAATATTCTTTTTATAGTATCTACTGTAAACTTTGTTCCATATATTTTAATACCTGGTAAGTCTGTTATTATATTTGGAAGTGATCCAATATGTTCATCGTGTGGATGTGTTATAAATATTCCTTTTACTCTTTTAATATTTTGTTCTAAATAACTAAAATCAGGAATAACATAGTCTACCCCTAGTAAGTGTCCTTCAGCATATTTAGAACCCGCATCAAATACAAATATATCGTTATCAACCTCAATAACATACATATTTTTACCTTTTTCGTTTAGTCCCCCTAAACTAAAAATTTTAATTTTGCTCATTTCTTCTCCTTCTTTAAATTTAAAAGTTTTAAACTATAAGGATTATATCATAAAAGATTTATTATGTACATAAAAAAAGAAGCATAAGCTTCTTTAAAAATTATCTCGTTCTTCCACTTCTAGTTTTTACAAGATTTAATTTTAATATTATTGTTCTTGTAAATAATATATAAAATCTAGATAACTTTTCATATTTTTCGCAACTTTTTTTCTTTTATCGACTATTTTTTCAATATATAAAAGTATTATCATGTATGTTTTATTTTGTGTTATAATTGTTTTAGGTGATTTATATGAAAAATCAAAATTTAAAAGTATCACAAAACTTTTTACATAATCCAAAAACAGTACAAAGAATAGTGGAATTAAGTAACATTACAAAGGAAGATACTGTATTAGAAATTGGACCTGGTAAAGGAATTATTACTGATAAACTATCTTCAAAAGCTAAAAATGTTATTGCTATAGAATATGACTATGAATTATATAAAAATTTGGTTGAAAAGAAGTTAGAAAATGTTTCTATTGTTAATACTGACTTTTTGAAATATAAATTTGAAAACTTAAATAATATTAAAATATTTTCTAATATACCATTTAATTTAACAACGGATATTTTTTCTAAGGTAATAGATAATTATAAAAATATTACTGATTTTTATTTTATAATGCAAAAAGAAACAGCATATAGATTTTTAGGGGAACCATACTGCTCTGAAACTAGTAAATCTCTTTTATTAAAACCAATATTTGAAGGTAAAATAATATTTAATTTTAACAAAACAGACTTTTATCCAATCCCAAACGTTAACATTGTATTAGTGCATTTTAGAAAAAAAGAGTTCGATGATTTAAAAGGAAAAAACTATACTTCTTATTTAGATTTAATATCATATTTATATGTTAACTATGTAAGTTATAGAGAAGCAACTAAATCAATATTTTCTTTTGAACAACAAAAAAAGATAAGAAAAGAAATAAATATAGATTGGGAAAAACCTATTAGTTCTTTAAAGTATGAACAATGGTTAAAAATATTTAATGCTTTTTATAATTATGGTAATGAAAAATCTAAAATTATAATAAAAAACAGTTATAAAAAAAATATATCTAGACAAAAAAGTATATCAAAAAGACATGGTAAAAGATTAAGAAAGTTTGAAAGTTAATCATATATATTTATACCACTCTTAAAATGCTTTTGAAAAAGAACAAAAGTAAATATAATTGGAAATAAAGATACCACTAATGCTATCATTACTAATCCATAATCGCTAGACCATATTGTTCCAAAACTATTTAAAAACAAACTGTTTGTAAATTTTTCTTTTGATTGAATTAAAACAATTGGAATTAAAACTGAATTCCAAGCTTCTAAAAAAGAAAGTAATAACGCTGTTATAAAAACAGGTTTCATACAAGGTATATATATAGATGAATATATTTTAAAATCATTTAAACCATCTATTTTTGCTAGTTTAATTAGTTCCATAGGCATTAATTTCGAATTTTGCTTAAATAAGTAAATGTTAAAAGATAATGTAATCGTACTTATTATTACAGCGGTATATGTATCAATTAAATTTAATGTGTTAAATATAATAAAAAATGGAACAACTGTTATAAAAACAGGTATTAATATTGGAAAAAAAGAAAAGACAAATAACGTTTTTGCTTTTTTATTTTTACCATATATCGCATAACCATAACCCGCTAAAGAGGATATAATAGTACTTATAAAAGCCGCAACAGAGGATATAAACAAAGAATTAAATAAAGATCTAAAGAAGTGTTTTTCTTTTAATAAAGAATTAAAGTTGTTTATTAAGTTATTAAAAGATATATTGCTGAATATTGAATTTCCTTTAATTGCTGCACTAGTACTAAAACTAGAAATAATCATAATGAAAAAAGGTATCAAAAATAGTATCGATATTATAGAAAGTATTATTATATTTTTTATATTACTATATTGTTTCTTCATTCTTAACCATCCTTTTTATAAATGGGATACTAAATATTAAACAAATTATAAATACTATTAAGCCAAGTGCAGAAGCATAACCATATTGTGAGACATAAGTAAATGCTCTATTATACAAATAATTTACTGCTGTATATGTTTCCATAGATGGACCACCTTTTGTTATTATAGAACTTTCTACGTGTAATTGAAATGTAGAAATAATTACCAAAATACTCATAAGAATTAAAACAGGTTTAATCATAGGTAATACTACCTTTCTAAATATTACAATATCAGAGGCACCATCTATTTTTGCTACTTTATATATATCACTATTTATATTTTTCATCGCTGTGTATAAAAATAATATATAAAAACCTGACCAAGCCCATATACATACTAAAGCAATATATATTTTCGCACTCCAAACACTGTTTAAAATATTAAAATCCGTACCAAAAATAGTTAATTTATTCATTAAATTTGATATGACTCCATTTGAATAAGACAACTGTTTAAAAAATAGTGAGTATGCTATTGGAGAAGTAACACAAGGAATATATAAAATCGTAGTAAAAAAATTCTTTAATTTTTCTGACTTTAATTTAAATATTTTGTATGAAATATATAAACTAAACAGCAATATTATAGGAACTATAATAACTGTAAAAGTTAAAGAATTGATTATTGTTTTTATAAAAACTTCATCATTAAATAAAACTTTATAGTTTTTTAATGCAGAAAACTTTAAATTATTTCCCCTTCCAGAAAATAAAGATATGAAAATAGAATAAAAGAAGGGTAAATAATTTAGTATAAATATTATTAACAAACTAGGCAAAATAAAAATAATTGTATTTTTATTTTTTTTCATTGTTATTCTAAGACAACTTTCTCTGCTTCTTTTTGCATTTTTTCTACAGCTTCATCTATACTTAATTTTCCATCTAGATATTCTTCTAAAACAGTTCCAACATAATATGTTATTTCATACGTATGTAAACCATATTTTACAGGTTTAATATGCTTAGAGTATTCTGCCATAATTTTAGTTATTTTTTCTCCTCCATAAAAGTCATTTCCTTTAATATTTAAATTTTTTATAAAATTTAGATTTGTTGGAACTATTGAAAATTCTTCTGCTGCATAATTAGCTAATTCTTGACTTTTACCAAAAGTTTTTACTACAAAATCTATTGCTATTTCTTTGTTTTCTTTATTTAAAACAAACCAATTTCCCCCACCTAAATTTGAATAATTAATATAATCAGAAGATTGAGTCATTCTTGGCATTTCAGCAACTCTCCACTTACCTGATTGTTTCTCATAACTTTGTATTATCGGTCCCCACCAAGAAGCACCAACTAAACTTGCTATTTTTTCATTGCTTATTGATGAAATAATATCATCCCAACTATTTGATTTATATACTATTTTTGAGTCTATTGTTTTTTTAATAGTATCAAAAGCATCTAAGAAAGCTTGATTTCCTTTAATATTAGCTTTACCATCATTATCAAAAAACCATGTTCCAGCAGATTGATATAACAATCTTCCTTCCATATCACCCGCTGGTACTATAGTAAGCATATCTATTCCTGTTTTTGATTTAACCTCTTTACCAATTTCTATATATCTATCCCAAGTTAAATTTTTCATGTCATTTTCATTAAATCCAGCTTTTTCTATTAAATCTATTCTATAGAATAGTACACCTACTCCACTATCATATGGTACGGCATAAGTTTTTCCCTCATATACAACATTTATTCTTTTAAATTCTGCAAAATCATTTAGATCAACATAATCAGTTAAATCCGCAAAGTTCTTACCATAGTATTTTATAAATTCTAAAAAATTATAATCTTCATCAAAAAATACATCTGGTAAGTTTTTTAAAGAGTTAGTCGAAAGATAAACTTTCAATTTTTCAACCATATCTTCTTGACCTATTTTTATTACCTCAAAGTCTATATTATGCTTATTATCTCTTTTATAGATTTCAACAGCTTTTTCTGCTATTGGTGCTGTATTATCATATGCCCATATTATTATTTTTTTATTATTATCTTTTTTAGTTCCCAATATTAAGTAAGAACCAATTATCACTATACTTACTAATACAATTATTAAATTTCTTTTTTTCATTTTAAATTCTCTCTTTCGTTTCGGAATCAAAAAAATGTAATTTTTCTAAATTGATTCCCAATTTTATTTTTTTATATTTTTTTAAGTCTATAGATGAGTCTAATTTAAAAACAATTTGTTCAGATTTAGTATTACCATGTACTAAATATTCTGAGCCAATTAATTCATAATATTTTATTTCTACGTTAAATTCTAATTTTCTTTTAATATTATCATAATTTATATGCTCTGCTCTAATTCCTACATCTACTTTATTAGATGTTATTGATTTCGATATCTTTATTTCGTTATCAAAAAGCTTAATATAATTTTCACCATCTTTATTTAATACTTCTATATTTTTAAAAATGTTCATCTTTGGACTTCCTAAAAATTGTGCAACAAATTCATTTTGTGGATTTTCATATAATTCTATTGGACTTCCAACTTGATTTATTACTCCATCATTTATAACTATTATTTTATTTGCTAGTGTTAAGGCTTCAATTTGATCGTGCGTAACATAAACAATTGTTGCATTCAAACTTTTATGAAGTCTTTTTAACTCTTCTCTCATTTCATTTCTTAAAGATACATCCAAACTCGAAAGTGGTTCATCCATTAAAAATATATTGGGTTCTCTAACTATTGCTCTTGCTATCGATACTCTTTGTTTTTGACCACCAGAAATTTTGTTTGGTGTTCTATCTAATAAATCTTCTATTTTTAAAGTTTTTGCTATCGATGTTATTTTTTCTTTTATTATTTTTTCATCTACTTTTTTGTTTCTAAGAGAAAAAGCTATATTATCGTATACGTTCATATGTGGATATAAGGCATAATTTTGAAATATCATTGCTACATCTCTATCTTTTGGTTCAATATTATTTACTAATACCGAATCCATATAAACTTCTCCACTTGTAACATCTTCTAATCCAGCAATTATATTTAAAATAGTAGTTTTTCCACAACCAGATGATCCTAATAGAACTAAAAAATCGTTTTCTTCTACTTTAAATGAAATATCTTTAATTACAAAATTTTTATTATCAAATGATTTAAAAACATTTTTAAATTCTAACTTTTCCAAAACTCCTCCTTTCTTATAAAATAATATTTTTAGTATAACAAATATTTCTTATTTGTAAACCATTATTACTTAATATTATCAATGTTTATCTGATTTATATTTATATTTATAATTTTTCCAACATTAGTTTTTAAATCTTCATCAACTTTTCCAAAGTTTATTTCTAAATATTGTTCATTACCATTTTCTATTTCATTTGCAATTATCTCACCTATATTTAAAGTTTTTTTATTTAAATAGTTTTCTATTTCTTTTTCAATTAATGCAAAATGAGTGCAACCCAAAATAACATAATCAAAATTTAACTTTTTAAATTCATTTAAATATTCATCTATAGCATAGTTTATATTTTCATTAGATTTTCTTTCTAATATTAAAGTAAACTTTGAACAAGCTTTATCATATACTTTAATATTTATCTCTTCTAATTTGCTTTTAAATATACCTTCTTCTATAGTTCTTTTTGTTCCTAGTAATAAAACCTCTCTTATATCAGTTTTTTTAAAATATCTTATAGTTGGCTCAATAATATCTATAATTTTTATATTATATTTGGATTTATCTATTATCGAACTCATAGTTCCACAAGCTATTATTACTAAATCAACATTTAAATTAATAAAATAATTCATTATTTTATCTAATATTTTAGTTAGTTCTTCTTTAGTTTTATCTCCATAAGGTAAATTTATATTATCTCCATAATAAATATAGTGATTATTTGGTTTAAACTTTAATAATTCTTTTAATATAGTAAGGCCTCCTATACCAGAATCAAATATACCAATTCTCATATAAATAAGGAGTTATCTATAAACTCCCATTTTAATTCTCATATCTTCATATTTTACTCTAGCCATTTCATTTACTTTTTTAGAGCCTTCATCTAATGAAACATCTAATTCTTTGTTTTCTATTAAATATTTATAATTACTTTGTACTTCTTCTAAAAATTTAATAACAACATCCGCTACTTCTTTTTTAAATTCACCATAATTATTGTCTTTAAACTTATTTTCTATATCTTTTATACTAATATCCGTTAAACCAGAATATATATTAATTAAGTTTGATATTCCAGGTTTGTTTATTTCATCATATACAACTCTAGATTCACTGTCGGTTGTAGCGCTCATAATCTTCTTTCTAACGTCTTCTAAGTCATCTAAAAGCGCTATTACGCCTTTTTTGCTATCAGCTGTTTTACTCATCTTTTTACTTGGATCTTGTAAATCCATAATCTTAGTTCCAACTTCTGTTATTTTTGGTTCTGGTATTACAAAAGTATCTCCATATTTATTGTTATATCTAATAGCAATATCTCTAGTTAATTCTACGTGTTGTTTTTGGTCTATTCCAACAGGAACCAAATTAGAATCTACTACTAGTATATCTGCTGCCATAAGTGCTGGATATGTAAATAAACCAACAGTAAAACTACTATTTTCTTTACTCTTTTCTTTAAATTGAATCATTCTACTCATCTCACCAAAATATGTACTACATTCTAACATCCAAGATACAGCAGTTATATATGGACAATCTGATTGAACATATAAAGTTGCTTTATTAGGATCCATTCCACATGCAATATAAAGAGCTATAAAATCTCTTATATTTTTATGTAACTCTTCTTTATCATTATTTACTGTAAGGGAGTGCAAATCAGATACAAATAAATATGTTTCGAACTCTTTTTGAAATTCTATCATTTGCTTTATAGCGCCAATGTAATTTCCTATTGTTAATTCACCGGTTGGTTTTAAACCTGTCAATATTCTTTTCATAATTTCACCTGCTTTGATAATACTATTTTGATTGACAAAAGTCAATTTATTTGATTAAATTAATAGGCATAGGGGCGTAGTCTAATGGTATGATAGGAGTCTCCAAAACTTTTGACGGGGGTTCAATTCCCTCCGCCCCTGCCATAAAAATATCGAACTAAATGTTCGTTAAAAAAAACTTGGTGCATTATACCAAGTTTTTTGATACAATAACTATTGAGGTGTTTATGAAAAACTTTAAAAAGAACACAGTAATACTTCTTGTTATATCTACACTACTAGTATTTTTTTTAGTAAAAGATAACTTTATTGAAACAGTTAGATTAATAAGAGGAGCTAATATGGGATGGATATTATGTTCCTTTCTATTATATTATGCATACGTATATTTGGAAGCTGTATTAATGTATTTAATAGTTGTAGAATATCAAAAAAATTATAAGTTTTCAAAAACTCTAAAGTTAATTACAATGACAAAGTTCTTCAATGGTATTACACCTTTTGCTACTGGTGGTCAACCTATTCAAGTTTATGAATTAAAAAAAGATGGAATATCAACTTCAAAAGGAACCACAATAATAGTAGAATCTTTTCTAATATTTCAATTTACAATAATACTACTTGGAATTATTGGAATTGTAATAAAATCTATATTTCATTTTTTTACTTTAACTCCAGTAATGTTTTATATGACTATAGTAGGATTTATATTAAATATTATTATGTTTATAACAGTTTTTACAATAAGTATAAATAAAAGAATGAATATAGGAATAAATAAATTTGTAATAAAACTAATTAATAAGTTGAAAATAAAAGACAAATTAAAAAGAAAAAGAAAAATTAATAAATACTTTAAAGAGTACTATGATGCTTTTCAATCACTTAAAAGCAATAAAAAGCTTATATTAACAGGCATTTTACTAGAAGTTGTTGCACTACTTGCACTGTTTGCTACACCTTTATTTATATTTAAAGCATTAAACATAGAATATACAATAAACTTACTTGGCACGGTTATAATAAGTATTTATGTCTTTATAATTGGAAGTTATATACCAATACCAGGTGGTACTGGTAGTACAGAATATGCATTTTTAGAATTGTTTAAAGGTAAAATCCCACAAATATCTTTAACTCCAGCATTAATAATATGGAGATTTGTAACATATTATGCTCCTGTATTAATTGGGGGAATAGTATTTAATTTATTTAAAAAACAATCAAGAGATGTGATATAATCTTTTAGGAGGAATTTATGAAAGTAATAAAAAGAAAATTACCAGAAGGAATTAGAAAAAAATTTGAAGTTAGAATCGGTAAAAAAGTAAAAGTTGTTAATTCTTTATATGATAAGAAAAAGAAAATTAATAAAAAAGTTGAGAAATAATATCTCAACTTTTTATTTTAGAAACTATCTATATTTATTGTTACTTTCTTATTTTTATCTAAATAAGAACTTGCTCTTACTATTGTTCTAATTGCTTTTGCAATCTTTCCATTTTTACCTATTACAGCACCTATTGAATCGCTATCAACTAATACTTCTATTTGAATTGAATCATCTTCGGTTTCAAATTCTTTTACTGATACACTATCTGGATCTTTTACTAAAGATTTTACTAATGTTTCAGTTAATTCTACTAAATTCATATTATTTGCTCACTTTTTTAGTGGTTGTTTTTTTAGTAGTAGTTGTTTTCTTTGCTGGTGCCTTTTTAGTAACTGGTTTTGTTTCTGCTTTTTTTACGGGTGCTTTAGGTGTTTCTGCTTTTGCAACTGGTTTAGTTCCTTTTTTTGCTTTAGGTGCTTTTTCATCATGAAGTTTCTTTAATATTCCAGCATCACTTAACAATATTCTAACTGTTTCCGTTGGAATAGCACCATTTTTTAACCATTTAGTAACTTTTTCTTCATCTAATTTTACCTTATCAGTTGCTATTAATGGATTATAAGTACCTAATAATTCTATATACTTTCCATCTCTCTTTTCTCTAGAATCTACTGCAACAACACGATAAAACGGTTTCTTCTTTGCTCCTGCTCTTGTAAGTCTTATTTTTACTGCCATACTTCCTCCTTTTCAATATAAAAGTATAACACTATATAAATAGTCTGTCAACCATTTATGGTTAACAGACTATTTTGTAATATCTATAACTGTTGCTGAGGCTACGTACCAAGTAACATCTGTTTCTGGCCCAATTAAATATACATATCCAAATGAACTAAATGTTCCTGTACTTCCCGCTTTAATTATGTAGGTGTATCTTTCCCAATTTCCAGTTCCATTTTTTGGTGTATCCCAAGAAATAGTTGAACCGGTTCCTATTGTATTAGAAGCTCTCTCTATATTATAACCAACTGGTATTTTTGCAACTATTGTGTGAACAAAAACACCATTTGGTTTAGAATATGTACGTTGATAAAAACCACCTCTACCTGGGTTTGCTGTTCCAAAAGCTATAATAGAGGATTGTTGTTACCAGTATCAAAATTAACATCAGGATAAAGTATTATTTGTGGATATTCTTTTAATATTAGAGAGTTTAAAATACCATAATTATTTATATTGTTATGTACAATTACTTTATTTTCCTCATATTGTTTTTATGAACTTAGTATAACAAAAAAAGATTGATTACTCAATCTTTGTATTTAGTGTATCGTAAAACAAGTTATCTGGTTTAGTGTCTAATATTTTGGATATATCATAAGCCATCTTATATGATAAAGTTCGTTTACCATTTTCTATTTGACAATAATAAGATTTACTTATATTAAGTAAGTTTGACATCTCCTTATGAGTATAGCCCTTCTCTATTCTTCTTTCATATAGTTCTATATATTTCATCTAAAGAATATCCCTTTATTAATTAGTTCGTTTTTCATTCTTTCATGTTCTGCATTAGTTTTAGAAAAATATAGTTTGTTTTTTATATCTGATATGAAAAACAAATAATCTGTTTTATCTGGTTTTATAGCTGCTTTTAATGCATCTTCTCCAAACGAAGAAACTGGTCCTACAGGAAGTTTTCCAGCCATGCTAGGTAAATATGTATTGTATGGGTTTTTATCTAAATTTGCTACCTTTTTTGGTACACAATCATCTTCTTTAGTTCCATAACAAGCAGTTACACAACTTTGAAACGGCATCTTTTTTTCATATCTATTGTAAAAAACACCCGCAATAATTCCCATTGATTTTAAATCTATACCTTCTGATTGTGCTATGCTTGCTAGTGTTAATATTTCGTGAATAGTAAAGGTTGAATCTTCTATATCCGCCTTATATTTAGTTAATAATTTATTTGTTTGGTCTAACATCTTTTTAAATATATCTTTTACTGGTACATCTTTATTTTTAAATATATATGTATTCATAGATAAGTATCCTTCTAATGGATAGTATAGTTCATCATTATCTATTTCATTTGTTATAAACCAATATTCTTTTTTTAGTGACTTTATATAGTCTTTATCTTCATTTAATTTAAATACTTCTTCTTCTTTATTATTAGTGTTGTTTGCTATTATTTTAGCAACACCTCTCATGTTTTTACCCTCTGGAAAAGTTATTTTTATTTCTTCATTATTTATTGCTTTACCACTATTTATTGCATCTAATATATCATTTGTACTTTTAGAATTATCTAATTTATATATTCCTGCTTTTAAATTGTTTAAATTGCTAAACTTAACATGTAATTTAGTAAAAAAAGTACTTCTTATTAAATTTGATTCTTTTAAATTGTTTATTATTTTATCTATAGTTTCTCCCTTTTTTATTTCAAAGGTTATTTCTTCTTTTGCCTTTTCACTTGATACACTAGATAAATTATATCCATATATCGATATTAGAATAACTAAAATTATTAATATTGATATAATTATTTTTATAGATAATCTTAATTTTCTTTTCATTTTTTCTCCTCTATATAACTTACTACTTCATTTATTGTATTATCAAAATTATTAAAATCTACATTAAACCAAGTTATATTCATTTTGTTTCTAAACCAAGTATATTGTCTTTTAGCATATTTTCTAGTGTTTTTCTTTATTAAATCTATTGATTCATCTAATGATTTTAAACCATCAAAGTATAAATATAATTCTTTATAACCTATTGCGGTCATTATTGATCTAGATCTTATACCTTTATCATATAAACTCTTTACTTCATCTAGCAATCCTAATTCTATCATTTTGTCTACTCTTTTGTCTATAATAGAATATAAGTTTTCTCTAGGTGTTGTAAGTCCTATAAATAAGGAATCATATAATAATTTATTACCATTTTTATCTTGTGTTTGCTTGTTTGATAATCTGTTTAAGTCTCTAACTAATCTTTGTCTGTTATTAACGTGTGTTTTAGTATCTTTATCTAGTAATAATATTTTTTGATATATTTCTTCATTAGTTAATTCTTCATATTTATTATTTAATGATTCTTCATTAAATTTATAGTCATAAAGGAGTGCTGATATATATAAACCAGTACCTCCCACTATAATTACGTTCTTGTTATCTTTTAATAATTTATCTAGTATTAATCTACCCTCTTTTTGATAATTAAATACTGAGTAATAATCTGAAATGTCAACTATATCTAATAAATGGTGTTTAATACCTAAAGTATCCTCTACTTTAGCAGATCCTATATCTAATCCTTTATATACTTGAACACTATCAGCATTTATTATTTCCGCATTATATTTTTTAGCAAGTTCTAAGCTTAACTTTGTCTTACCTACTCCAGTAGGTCCTGTTATTACTATAATCATTACATTGCCCTCTTAAATAATTTTTCAAGTTCATAATTACTAAAAGATATTATTGTTGGTCTACCATGTGGACAAGTATATGGATTGTCAGTATTTCTTAATTTATCTATTAATAACTCCATCTCTTCCATACTTATATTTTGATTAGCTTTTATGCTCAATTTACAACTCATAGTTATAGCAATACTTTCCATAAATTTTTCTTTACTGAAATCTTTTTCTATAGTAGATATTAAATCTAAAAGTTTTCTTATCGATTCTTCTTCATAATCTTTTTTTAACCATACAGGATGACTTCTAAATATAAATGAATTGTTTCCAAATTCTTCTACATCAAAACCTAAATCTTTTAATATATTAATATTTTCTTTTACTATTATAAATTCTTTTTGTGTTAAATCTACCGTAATGGGTATTAAGAGTGTTTCTATGTCTTTATTAGAAGGAACTTTGTTTAAGTAGTATTCATAGTTTATTCTTTCATTCGCGGCGTGTTGGTCAATTAAATACATTCCTAGGTCGTTTTGACACACTATATAAGTTCCTTTAACTATACCTACTGGATATATCATTGGAAGTTCTATTTTATTTGATATTTTTATGTCTTCTTGTATTATTTCTAATTGTTTAGGATTTTCTTCTATCTTAAAATCATTTATTTCTAAAGGGATTTCTTCATATGTATAGATTTCTTTAGGTAGTTCTACTTTTACTTCTGGTATAAGTAATGTTTTCTTTAACGCAGTAGATATCGAATTTGTAATTAATGTTTTTAATTCATCTATCTTACCAAACTTTATATCTTGTTTTGTTGGATGTATATTTACATCTACTAGACTAAAGTCTACATTTATGTTTAAAACAACAATTGGATATTTATCTTCTGGTTTATATGTATGATAACTATCGTTTATTGTTTTTATTAATTCATAATTTTTTACTAGTCTACCATTTACAAAGGTTGTAATATGATTTCTATTTGATTTAGTTACTTCTGGATATGATATATAACCTGATATATCATACTCATCATCGTTTGACTCTATATATATCATTTTTTTTGATACTGATATTCCATATACATCGTTTATTACTTTTAATAAGTCGTTAGAACCATCACTATTAAATAATTGTTTTGAATCGTTATATAAAGAAAAAGATATTTGTGGATTCGCTAGAGCCATCTTATCTACATATTCTGTTATATAAGCTAATTCTGCATACAAACTCTTTAAATGTTTTAATCTTGCAGGAGTATTATAAAATAAGTTTTTTACAGTAATTGTAGTTCCTCTTCTAGCATCACTTTTAGATTCACTTATTAGTTTTCCGCCTTTTACTACTATTTCAGTTCCAACATCACCTTTACTTGTCTTAAGTATTACTTCTGATACTGACGCTATAGATGGTAGCGCTTCTCCTCTAAAACCTAATGTTCCAATTCTAAATAAATCAGATTCGGTTAATAGTTTACTTGTAGCGTGTCTTTTAAACGCTGATAATGCATCTATTTTATCCATTCCTATTCCATCATCTGTTACCTTTATTTCTTTTACACCCGACTCTATAAGTTCTATTTTTATTTTTTTACTGTGTGCATCTATAGAATTTTCTACTAATTCTTTTACTACAGAAACACATTTTTCTACTACTTCTCCTGCTGATATTTTATTAGCAAGTGTTTCATCCATTATTTTTATTAAACTCATTTAAATCACCAATTAAATTATATCATAATTTGATGTTTTATTTGTTATAATAAGTTTGAGGTGTAGTATGGAAGCAAAAAATATTTTTGATGAATTTATATTGAAAGATTCTTTTGTTGGAGTTCACGGAATAACTGGAAAAAGAAGTTATGATCATGAACTTTCTATAGAAGAGATAGCAAATAATATACTGGATAAAGGGCTTTTTGTTACAGATTGGGGAGGATTATTAAGTAATATTGTGTTGCTTGGAAAATTAAAAGATTTTACTTTCTTTGAGGCACAAAGTTACAGTTATCCTTCTAAACTATCGAGTGACAGTTATAATATTGTTATATCTATTCCAGAAACAATTACAAGTAGAGAGGGAGAAACTTACTTTTTGGGAAATCTTCCTAGAACAATAGATGATTTTAACCCAGGAGATAGAGGTTTTGATAGTGAACTTTCTAATATAGTTAAATTTAATCCAATAAATAGATATGTAATAGATAATAAATTAATGCCAAGTGAATTAATCGCTGGATACATAGTTAATATTAATAACCAAACTTCATTTGTTCAAAACAAAAATTATATTGGTATATCAAAAGAAAATGAAGAAAAGTTTATAGATAAACTAAACCCATCAAAATATAATCTTATAAATATAAATGAGGATATAAGTTCTGTTGAAGAAAAATTAAATAGAGCCATTGATATGGAAAAGAGTTTAAATATAAGTGGTTATAGTTCTTATTTTAAAGAAGCTTTAGAATTTTTAAAAGAAAACAATAAAAGTTTAGGGTGTTAAAAAAGATAAAAGTATTATAAAACTTTTATCTTTTTTTGATTATTTTTTTTGTTTGATCTATTGTTTTTATTGCTATTTTTTATATCCTTTCTGGTACCTCTATGCCTAAAATATCTATTAACTTTTTTGTTGTTTGGTATACAATGTTGGTAAGTATTAATCTTGATTCTCTTAAATCTTTATTTTCTTCTGTAAGTATTCTATTATTAGAATACATATTATTATAAAGATTAGATATTTCATATAAGTAATCTGTTATATAGTTTAATGATTTAGTATTATAAGATGTTTCAAGTACTTTTGGTACATCTAAAAGTTTAATTAATATATTTCTATCTATATCATCTAGTATACTTAATTTATTATAGTTTATATCTTTCGCTTTTTCTAAGAGTGATTTCATTCTTATTGTTGAATATAAGATGTATACCCCTGTTTTGCCATTTAAATCTGTGAATTTAACTGGATCAAATATATAATCTGATGATCTGTTTGGCATTAAATCAGCATATTTTAAGCACGCTATTGCTATTTGTTCTGCTACTAAATCTTTATTTTCTATATTATCTCCAATATTTTTATATGTTTCTTTTTTAACTAGTTCTATTAAATCTATTAACTTCATCGTGCCACCATCTCTAGTTTTAAATGGTTTTCCATCTAATCCGTTCATAGTACCAAAACCTAAGAAGTTTAATTGTTTATCGCTACTTACTATATTAGATTTATATGCTGCTCTAAAAACTTGTTCAAAGTGTAAATATTGCCTTTGATCTGTTACATACCAGATTTCATCAGGGTTAGTATTTTTCATATGACCCCATATAGTAGCTAAATCAGTTGTTTCATATGATACAGTACCATTAGATTTAATCAATAAAAGTGGAGGCATAGGTGAATTATCATCCGCTTTGGATACATCTATTATTTTTGCTCCATCATCTAATTTTGTTATTTTATTTATTGTTAAGTACTCTATCATTTCATCTATATATTTTTCTGAATCTGATTCTCCATACCAAAATTCAAAGGATACATTTAGTCTATCATATATGCTTTTTATATCTTTTGAAGATATTTCAACTATATCTTTCCATAAATCATAGTAACCCGAAACTTTATTTTGTATTTTATTTGTTATTATTCTTGCATCTTCCATATAAGCTTCATCTTCATTAGCTTTTAAAGAAGATATTGGATATATTTCTTCTAAATCTTTATTAGTTATAGGACAAGGTCCATATGTTCCTTTATATGAATCATCAAAATAATTAAGATTTGGATATGTTTCTTTTATTTCTTTTATTACAAGTCCAAGGGGTCTTCCCCAGTCTCCAAGGTGTACATCACCATAAGAGGTATTACCTAATTCGTTTGATAGTCTTTTTAATGCTTCTCCTATATTTGCACTTCTTAAATGTCCTACATGAAGTGCTTTTGCCACATTTGCTCCACCATAGTCTACTATTATTTTTTTGTTTTTTAATGAGGGTTTGTTAATGTTTATGTCTTTATTAATATAATTAGCATATTCTATTAGGGCTTCATCTTTAAAGGTAATATTTATAAAACCAGGACCTGCGATATTAACACTCTTATATAAATCTTTTGAAATCATTTTATCTACTATTGTATTTGCAAGTTCTATTGGATTTTTATTTAATTTTTTAGCAAGTTCCATTACACCATTATATTGATATTGGCCAAGTTCTTGTTTTTTAGATGGAATTAAAATAACTGAATCTACATTTAATCCAATTTCATTAATTATTTTTTTTAATGTTTCTTCTTCTTTTAAAATAAAGTTATACATAATCCTCCAACTAGGTTTGTTTTTTATCTAACAATATAGATGCATTTATGTTTCCTGTTACGTTAAGTGTAGTATAAGCCATATCTAACAATCTATATATTGCACTATACACTCCCATAAAAGAAAGCGGTATTCCCAACATTGTTAAATATGTTGCTCCAAGTACAATTCCTCCACTAGGTATTCCTACTGCTGCCATATTTAAAAGTAGAGATATAAATAGCATTGTTATAAACATTATAGCATTTATTTCTATACCAAACAATTTTGTTGTCCATATACTTAGTATAGCAAACGATATAGCACCTCCAATTTTATTTATAGTTGTTCCAAGTGGTATTATTAGATCTACACTTTCTTCGTTTAAATTCAAATCTTCTTTACAGGTTTTAAGTGTATATGGAAGTGTTGCAACTGATGAACAAGTAGATAATGATACAATCCAAAGTTTAAGTATCTTTTTTAAGTAAATTAATGGTTTTACTTTGTTTTTCATTATTATTAAAAATAAAAGTATGATTATTATAGATATAAAGTAGGCTAAAACTATGTAAATAAGTGCATTACTTAAAACATTTATTCCATAAGTGGAAATAGATGTACCCATTAAAGAAAATACTGCGATTGGAGTTAAGTATATAATATATTCTAATATTTTGTTAAATATTTTAGATATTATTTCTATAAAGTTAATTACTTCTTTTCCGTTTTTTACCTTTGATGCAGAATAACCAAAGATTGAAGCAAAAATAATTATAAATATAATATTATTTTTAGATATAACATCAATTATATTGGATGGAAATATATTAAGAAAGAAATCTGTTATATTTAAAGTTATTGGTGCTATCTCAGACTTAATGTTGTCAAGTTTAAAGTATGATGTTGGATTTATAATATATACTATTAAAGATGATATTAAAAATACAGATATAAACATGAGAATGAAAGTGAATATTGTTTTAAATAATATTTTTGATTTAGTATTCTTATAAATTGAAACAGATATTGTAGTAAATAAGACAGGAATGATTATTAATTTTAGTAAGTTTATATAAATATTACCCAAAAAAGATATAGAGTTCATTATATTTGGAATAAGGATTCCTCCTAATATTCCTAGTATAAAACCTATAAAAATTAATATATTAACTTTATTTTTCATATGATTTTATCCTTTCCATAGCATTAATTATTGTTTTTTTATCCGCTAGAGCAGACACTCTAAAATAATTCTTACCATTACTTCCAAATATTATACCCGGTATTATAATTATATTTAGTTCTTCTAACATGTATTTAAAATAAGTAATTGAGTCTAAGTTTTCCTTAGTTATCCAAAGATAAGGGGAATCATATCCGCCATATACTATATAATTTAAACTTTCAAATATACTTTTCATATACTTTGCACTATCTAAATAATCTTTTATATTATCTTCTATATATGTTTTTGATTCATCAAAGTATGTTGCTAAAGCACCTCTTTGAGCAATATAGTCTACCCCATTAAATTTTATCATTGTTCTTTTTTTCCAATATTTATTAGCGTCTTTTAATATTAAATCGTTTGGAATGATATAGTAAGAACACCTTACTCCTGTAAAAGAAGCTTTCTTTGAATAAGAGTTAAATTCAATTGCTACTTTTTTTGATCCTTCTATTTCGTATATGCTCTTTGGTATATCAGAAGTTATAAATGAGTTATATACGTTATCATATAAAATAATACAACTATAATTTATTGCATAATCAATTAATTTTTTTAAATAATCTTTTTTATATGCTATTCCCAGTGGATTACTAGGCGAACAAACATAGATTAAATCGTACTTTTTATTAGGTATAGGCATAAAATTGTTATCTTTTGTTGCATCTATATATTCATACTTCATACCCATTATATCTAAAGCATCTTTATAAACTGGATATGTTGGATTAAATAAACAAACTAAAGAATCTTTCGAAAAAAGTTCTAATATATTTGTTGTATCACTTTTAGCACCATTAGATATGTATATTTCATCTTTTGATATGTTTTTATAATCTTTTAAAATTTGTTCTTTTAAAAAATCATGTCCATAATAATAACCATATCCTTTAAATGTATTTATATCTCCTAATTCCTTTGATGCTTTTATCATCTCATCAATTACTGGTTTTATAATGGGTTTTGATACATCGCCTACTCCTAAATTAAGTAATTCTTTATTTGGATTATCTTTTTTATAATCATTTATTAATTTAAATACACTCTCAAAGGTATATTTATAGTCTAAATTAAGTAAGTTTTTATTTATCTTTACCATATATCACCAAGTATCTCAAATATGGTAAGTTCTCTTTTTAATATATCTTTATTACCATAACCTATTTTCTTTATTCCTTTATAATTTGTATCACCATGATAGTCAGATCCTCCACTTATATAAAGATTATTGTGAGTACATATTTTTTTTAGTTTTTCTTGTTCTTCTAAAGTTGCTCTAGATGTTATAACCTCAACACATCTTAAATTATGTTTATTCTTAAGCATTAATATGAAGTCTTCTATATCATTCATATTATCAAAATATTTAGTTGGATGTGCTAAAGATACCACAGAGTTTGTATTTTTTTCGAGTTCAAAGAGTTCTTCTAAGGTAATCCTTAACCTAGAATTTTCTGGTACTGCATGTGTGTATTTATAAAAAGCATCTTCTGGATCATCTACTATATTTAATTCTACTAATAAGTTGTTTAGTCTCACTCTATCAAAATATACATTTCTATCTATAAAATCTTTTAATTTTGATTTATCTATATCTATGTTATATAACTCTTTTAATCTTTTTACTTTATCTTTAAATCCTTTTATATCGTGTTTTAAAACCTTTTTTTCATATTCTTTTATATATTTGTTATTTATATCAAATCCATACATAACAAAGTGATATTCTTTTTTTAAATATTCTACACATATTTCCATACCTACTATTATGTTTTTATCTTTTATTAACTTATGTGCTTCAAAAACATTGTGATCAGTTATAGATATTATTTTTACATTATTTTCTTTAGCCTTTCTTAAAACTTCTTCTACCGAAGACCATCCATCAGAAAATTTAGTATGTATATGTAAATCACAAATCATAAAAACACCTCGAATACATAAAATTATAACATAAAAAATAATATATTATTCATATATTATTAATTCATGTTGTGCTCTAGTACAAGCAACATATAATAAATTTAATTCATCTTCTTTATAAGATTTTTTATCGTAAACTATTACACTATCAAACTCTAATCCTTTTGACATATATGCGGGGATTACTACTAGGCTTCTTGTAAAATTTTGTGTACTACTATCTATTTTAGTTATATTAAAGTCTTGATATAAATTTTGATATAAGCTTTCTTTTGTAAAGTCATCTTTTGTAATTAATGCAATTGATTTATATTTTTTAGTTAAATAGTTTAAATCATCTTTTATATTATGATTTATATTTCTAAATATTATTGGGGTTCCATCTTTACTTCTAATAGCAGAAACATTATTTAAATTTAATAGATTATTAGTATATTCGATTATTTCGGTACTAGATCTATATGATTTGTTTAACTCTAAATAGTTACCTTTTAATATATCTATTAAGATATTTAAGTTTTCATATTTATAGTATGGATTTATTGTTTGATTAACATCTCCAAGTATAGTGAAATTTGATTTTTTAAATATTTTTGAAATTATTTTATATTGTAATTTATTATAATCTTGCGCTTCATCTATTACTACTTGAAGTATATTTGGTTCATAGTGAAATCCTTTAAGTAATCCTTTCATATATGAGAATAATAATGCATCTTCATAATTTAATTTCTTTTTATTTACAAAGTTGTTTATTTCTTTTTCGTTTAGTTTTATTTTAAAATGCTTACTCATAAAGAATTCTTTATATAATGTTTTATAATCTTTTTTAAAATTTGATGATTCATTTAATAATCTTTGATATACTTTTGCTCTAGTTCTTTTTCCATTATAATTGCTTTCACAAAGTTTGTTTGCCATTTCCATTACTCTATTCATTAAAGGTAATGTACTATATCTTTCTTTCATCATATCGTTTAGTTCTTCTTTTGTATACTCATAGACATCATTTTCTATAATATCTCTTAAAAACTTTGCATTGTTTTCTAAATCTTTTACATAGTGTTCCATATCTTTTATTATTTCATCACTTTGTTTATATCTTATTAATTCCGGATTGGTTTCTTGATAACTATAGTATCTAGATATAAAGTCTGAGAAAGATTCAACATCTTTGTATTCTGTTATTTGGTACTTTAAATAGTCACTAAATGTGGTTTGAAGTGTATTTTCTTCTCCTATTTCAGGAAGTACGTTTGAAATATATTCAGTAAATACGTTGTTTGGAGAGAATATTAATACATTTCTTGAAGTTAGGTTTTCTATTTTGTATAGGAGGTAAGCTATTCTATGAAGTGCAACAGAAGTCTTACCAGAACCAGCAACACCTTGAATTATTAGGTTTCGTTTTTCATTTCCTCTTATTATTTGATTTTGTTCTTTTTGAATAGTATTTACTATGTTTTCCATCTTCTCAGATGATTCTTTTTCTAAAACTTCTTGAAGTACATCGTCGCTTATACTAAGAGAATTATCAAACATCCTAATAAGTTTACCTTCTTTGATATTATATTGACGTTTTCTTTTTAATTCTCCTTTTATTACTCCAACTGGGGCCTCATATTCACAAGGTCCAACTTCATAGTCATAAAATAAACTACATATTGGACTTCTCCAATCAAATATTATATTATCAAGTGAATCTTTATCTCTTAAATGAGTCATTCCAATATATATGTTTAAAGGTTTCTTGTTTTGTTCATTAAATATAATAGACCCAAAGTAAGGATTATTTTCTATTTTGTAAAGATTTAAAAAATATCTATGTTCTCTAAGTAGAATATTGGCTTCCATTTCACTTGCAGTTCTAATTACAGCGAGTTCTTGTGCATCTAAATGTCCTGTATTACTCCACCTATAATCTTGAAATTCCTTTATTTTTTCTTGTTGTTTGATTACTCTTCCACTCATTTTTGATAGTGTTTCTTTTATTATGCCATTTACATACTTCAGGTTTTCTTTTTCAAGTTTTAATTCTTTTTCATCTAAGACTAACATTAAACCTCCTAAATTATACATACTATAAAAATTACATAGAATTAATTATACATTATTAAAAATAAAAAGCAATAAAATCATTGCTTTTACTTATTTTTTAAGTTTCAGAAAGATAAATATGATATTTATTGGTTTTCAATAATTGTTCTATATCTTTTTTCTATAATTGATTTTCCTAGTAGTTGCATTATCGCATATAAATCTATCGTTTTATCTCTAGATGTAAGTGCAATTCTTAAAATTGTAGATATATCTCCAACGTGGCCTTTATATTTATCCTTATTTTGTTTATATTCTTTTACTTCCCTAGCATAACCAAAATCTTCAGATAAATCTTTTATTTTATTGAACCATATTTCTTGGCTATCAGATTCATCATAATAAGTATCTAAATATTTGTTTAATATTTCTTTTACTTCATCTATGTTTGTAGTGCTTGGATATATAAATTCTTTATTACTATTATCATATAATTCGTCATACATGTATAAATATTCTTCTTTTACACAACCATAATGAGTTAAGTCTTTTCTTGGTTTTTCAACTTCTCTTTGAACATTTAATATGTTTGTTGAGAATTCTTTATTATTAGTAAATATTTTGTAAAATTCGTTGTCATACTTTTCTAAATATTTAGATATTTTTTCATATAAATCGGTTGCTTTTAATGTTGATATATATTCTTTTGATATACTTTTTAATTTTTCTAAATCAAATAAAGCACCACTTTTACCTATCTTATCAAAAGTAAAATTAAAATCATCTATAGATTTATCTTTGTTTTCTAAATACCATTCTTCAAAATCACTATTTGCTACGGTAGCTAAATATAACATTACAGCCTCATTAGGAACTCCTAATTCATGATAATAACTCATAGCGCATTCTGGATCTTTTCTTTTGCTTAATTTTCTAACACTACCATTATCATTTTTTAAAAGTGGTGATATATGGCAATAATTTGGTCTTTCAAAATTAAATGCATCAAATAGTTGTAAATGTATAGGCATAGATGCTACCCATTCATCTGCTCTTATTACATGTGTTGTTCTCATTAAATGATCATCTACAAGATGTGCAAAGTGGTAAGTAGGAAGTCCATCTGACTTCATTATTACAATATCTAAATCGTTTTCTGGCATTTCTATTTTGCCTTTAATTAAATCAAAACATTCAATGGTTTTATTAAAATCTCCCATAGATTTAAATCTTATTACAAAAGGTTCTTTATTATTAATTTTTTCTATATATTCATTAATTGTTAAATTTCTACATTTAGCCCATTTTCCATAATAACCGATTCTTTCTTTTGCTTCAGTTTGCATTTTTCTAGTAGATTCTAATTCTTCTTCAGTACAAAAACAAGGATATGCTAAACCTATTTCAATTAAATGCTTTACAAAGGCATGATATATCTCTTTTCTTTCACTTTGAATATATGGTCCATAATTACCGCTTGATTCTGTCTCACTTGTTGGTCCTTCATCAAAAGTAATATTAAATTCTTTTAATCCATTAATTATGCTTTCTATACCATTATCCACTGTTCTTTTAGTATCGGTATCTTCTATTCTTAAAAAAATTATCCCATCTGTTTGCTTACTAAATCTACTTGCTGTAAAACTAGCTAGTAATGCTCCAATATGTATAAATCCTGTTGGACTAGGAGCATATCTAGTTACAATAGCATCTTCTTTTAAATTTCTTTTGGGATACATTTTCTCATAGTCAGATACTGTTTTATTTATATCTTTAAATATAAGGTTTGCTAATTCTTTATTCATAATTCACCTACTAATATAGTATATCATAAAAAAAAAGATATAGATTGTTTTAATCTATATTTTTAAAGTATTCATATATATTTTTTGATACATTCTTATTGAAATCTTTATTTAGTTCTTCTAAAGATAATTCTTTTAATTTATTTATATCATATTCCTTTAATATTTTCTTTTTAGTTACTTCTCCTACTCCTGGTATTTCATCTAATATGCTAGAAAACAAACCTTTACTTCTTAAATTTTTATGATATGTTATAGTAAATTTATGCACTTCGTCTTGAATTCTCTCTAATAAATGAAATAATGAACTGTTTTTATTTATATTTATTTCAACATCATTGTATATTAAAGCTCTTGTAGAGTGTTTATTATCTTTAACTAAACCACATATTGGGATATTTAAATTTAAACTATTTAGTACTTCTTTAGTAGCGTTTATTTGTGCTTTACCTCCATCTACTATTATTAGATTTGGTCTTTCTAATTTATACATTAAAACTCTAAAATATCTTCTATAAATCAATTCTTTCATAATATTATAATCATCTTTAGATTCACTTATTATTTTATACTTTCTATATTCTTTTTTATCTGGTTTTCCTAAGGTAAATACTACCATTCCTGACACAGTAAACGTTCCAAATAAATGCGAATTATCAAAAGCTTCTATTCTATTTACATTATCTAATTTTAATAAATTTTTTAATTCTTCTAATGCTTCTTTAATAGATTCATCTTTCTTTCTTAATAATTCTAATTCTTGTTCTAACGATATCTTAGCATTATTACAAGCCATATCTAATAGTTCTTTCTTTTTACCTTTAATTGGAATAATTGTCTTTATATTAGTAGTTTTTTCTATTAAGTCTTTATCTAAATTAGATGTTATTAATATTTCTTTTGGTTTATAAAATTTATCATAGTAAATAGATATATAATATGTTAGTTCTTCTTCTAAATCATCTATAATTTCAAAAGTTTCTGATGATGCTTCTACTAATTTGCCCTCTCTAAGCGATAGAACCTTTATAGAGACGTAATTACTTTGTTTGTAATATCCGAATATGTCTCTATCAATTGTATCCTTTAAATCGATATTTTGTGCTTTTAAAGTTATGTCTATATAATCTATGTAATCTTTCATTTCTTTTGCTTTTTCAAAATTTAATTTATTTGAATAATTTACCATCTCTTCTTTTAATTTGTTTGTAACTATAGAATGATTTCCGTTTAAAAATTTTGTTATTTCATCGAACATATTATCGATTATGCTTTTATCTACTTCCTTAAAACAGTATCCCAAACATTCACCAATGTGATAGTATAAACAGGGTCTCTTAGGTAAGTTAGAACACTTTCTAGTGGGATATATTCTATTTAATATTTCAACTACTTTTCTTGCAGCATATACATTTGGATAAGGTCCAAATAATTTACCTCTTTTCTTTTTATTCTTTATTCTTGTTATAACAAGTCTTGGAATTAATTCATTAGTTATTTCTATATATGGATATGTTTTATCATCTCTAAGCATAATATTATATTTTGGAGTATATTCTTTTATTAAGTTTATTTCTAGAAGTAAAGCCTCTAGTTCTGATTTTGTAACAATAAAATCTATATCAAATATATTTGATACTAATAAAGCAGTTTTACCTGTATTTTTATTGTTAAAGTAAGAATTAACTCTAGATTTTAATATCTTAGCCTTACCTACATATATAACAACTCCAGATTTATCTTTCATAAGATAACAACCAGGTTTATTTGGTAATAATTTTAATTTATCTTTAAGCATAATAATCACCAATTACATTATACAATAAAACAATTATATTGCTATAATTGTTTCTTTTTAATAATTCCTGTTTTCTTTTCTTTTTCTGGTAAATTAGATAAGTGATCTAAATATAATTTTGAAGCTTCTAATGAGAGATTATAATATTTAAAGAATGTTTTAAAAGAATTATTTGCATCTTCAATATTTATATTGGGTTCATTTATCATGTTTAAAAGCGTTGCTTTTTTTAAGAAAACATCACTTTCAGATGCTTCTTTAGTATACAAATAATTTAATTTATAAAATGTTGAATCATCTTCTAAATATTTATCTAATCCCAATTTAGATATATTTTTCATTTCTTTTTCATCTTTGTATAAATTTTCAAGAAATTTGTTTGCAATAACTTTAACTCTTTCTCTATTTTTTCTATCGGGAATATCATTTGATTTATAATATTTACGAGCCGTTATAATTCCAATAAACAATATATTTGAATCAATAATAATACTATCAATGTAATGAATAATAGACCTTTTAGTTTCAGTATTGGTTTTTGAACTAAAGTTTATATATAATAATTTTGCTATTATTCCCATGGTTCTTTCTTCATTTAAAATTGGTCTTTTTCTTAAAGTGTTAATTATTCTTTTGTTTTTATTCAAAAAATCTTCAAATTCAAATTCAAGATGAAGAGTAAAATCTTTAGGGACAATTGATAAATAAAAGTTTTTAAATGTTTTCATTTGAAATTCTGTTTTTTTCTTTGAATCTTTAAAATTGTATGACATATCGCACTTAGTTAAATATAAATTAATTAATTCATATTTATTCATATCATCTATGCAAAATTTATCTACTTCGGATTTATAATAATTGTTTAATAAGTCTTCTATTATATTTTCCTTAAATTCAAAAATCCTATCATAATTTAGTGGATCTTCTAAAATTAATGGCAGAAATCTATACTCTAATTTTTTTAACGCAATAGAAACTTTTGGAATACTAAGTATAGAATCATATGATTCTATTTCTTTTAAGAAAGAAAGAAAATCTGTATATGACATTTTTTGATTTGAAACTTCTAATATACACTTCATTACACTATCATATTGTGTTTGATATACTTTTTTTACTACATCCTCGTTATATTTGTTTTCCAAATCTTTTAAATCGCTTAAGAGTTTTACTTTACTTTCTCCTATTAAATATCCTGATTTTATAAGAGATAATGCTTTTACATATTCATTATATTTTGTTTCATCTATCAATATTAAATCATTTACTTTTTTAGTTATTTGTTGTAAACTTTCTTCAAAATCTTGTTCATTTATTTCTATGCTTTTAGGATATAGTGTAAGTTCTATTTGGTCTTTAACCTCTATTTGGTCTTCTATTTCGAAACCACATATTTTGTCATATAATGCTCTAAGAACTTCTATGTCTTCTGGATTTTTAAATACAAATAGTTCTTCTATTTCTTTTGTTTTTTCTTTTTCTAAACTGTTATAATTGTTTTTTCTTATTAAAGAAGATGCATCTCTTATTATTTGATTTTTAAATAGTAGAAGTTCTTCATCTCTTAATCTTATTTCTTTTTCTTTATTATATGAATAAAAGTTTTTATGAAGTAAATATGAGGTTTGTTTTATTATTTCTAGTAAGTATTCATCGTTTTTTATTTTATCTGTCAATCTTTGAACTCTTTTTATATCTTCTAATTCATTTAAAAGTTCTTCTAGGGTACTTCCATTTTTAGATTTTTCTAATACTTCTTTACAAGAATTTATTATTACATCTTTTCTTATGTTTGCATACTTTTCTTTGAAATGCAAAGTTGATTTGTATGCTATATACTCTCCACTTAAATTACCAAAATTACAAATAGTTGAATATCTATTCTCTGCTTTTCTATAATATTCTTCCTTTAATGTTTCTAAAATTTTCTTATATCCTTCATATTTTGGTTCATCTATCAAAAAAAGATAGTCTAATTCTAGATCATTTAAAAAATCATCTATTTGCTCTATAAAAGATGATACCTCTTTTTTATCTTCTGTTTGTTTTATATCACTTGAAAATATTCTCTTAACAAAACCAAACATATATCCCCCTTTTTGTTAAATGTTATTATACACATGTTTACAAAAATGTCAAATAAAAAAAGACTTAATCTTTATGGATTAAGTCTTGTAGGTCCTCTATATATTAGTGTTGCTTCTCTTATGTTGTCTATTTCAAATATTTTCATCATTATTCTAGCTAGTCCTACACCAAAGCCACCATGTGGAGGACAACCATATTTAAAGAAATCGGTATAGAACTCTAAATCTTTTGGATTAAGTCCTTTTTCTTTTATGTTTTCTATTAAATATTCATGTCTATGTTCTCTTTGACCACCACTTGTTATTTCTACACCCTTAAATAGAAGATCAAATGATTCTGTTTTACCAAATTCATCTTTCATTATATAAAAACTTCTAGCAGAATATGGGAAATTAGTAATAAATATAAAATCACTATTGTATTTCTTTTTAGAGTATTCACACATTAATTCTTCTTCTTTTCTTTCAAAGTCTTCTGGTACTGCTCCTACGTAGTTTAGTTCTTCTTTTAAGATTCTTTTTGCTTCATAGAAATCTATTCTTGGAAATTTAGGAGTAGCGTCACTGACTTCTACATTAAATACTTTTTTTATCTCTTCACCATATTTTTCTTTTAATTTTGTCATAAAGTATCTAATCCATTCTTCTTCGCTATCCATAACATCATCTACACCATTTACCCAAGATATTTCAGCATCTAACATTAATATTTCTGATGCATGATAACTTGTATGTGAGTTTTCCGCTCTAAATACTGGTCCTATTTCAAATACTTTTTCAAAACCACTAGCCATAGTCATTTGTTTATAAAACTGTGGGGATTGAGATAAGCATGCCGTAGTTCCAAAGTAATCTAATTTAAACATTTCAGCCCCAGATTCAGCTGATGCTGCACTTATCTTTGGAGTGTGTATTTCCATAAATCCATTATTTATCCAGTATTCTCTCATCATAGCCTCAATATATGTTTGACACTTAAATAATAGATTATTCTCTTCTCTTCTTAAATCTAAAAATCTATAATCTAATCTTGTTTCTCTTAATGATTTTTCTTTGTCTTTTAAGTCTATTGGTAATTCTGGTAATGCTTTACTAGTAATTACTATATTAGATGGTATTAATTCTATTCCATTTAATTTTACTTTTTCATTTTCTAATACTTTAGCACTTACTATTAAAGTACTTTCTAAGGTGAGTGTACTTATTAAATCGTTTAGTTTCTTATTATCATTGTTTTTCTCAACAGTCATTTGAATTTTACCAGTAGAATCTCTAAGTATTACAAATTGTACATATTGTAAATCTCTAATATTATCTATCCAAGCATCTAAACTTATTTCTTTATTTATATAATCTTTTATGTTTTTTATATATATTTTATTCATATTTTCCTCTTTAAATCATTTAATTTTATTTCAATTTGTTCATTCTTATTTATATTTTTTACTGTTATTATTTCTTTTTTTACTTCCTCATCTCCAATAAATATAATGTTTTTAATATTTAAAGATAAAGCATAGTTTATCATACTCTTTATACTTCTAGTATCGTACATTATTTGAACTTTTTTATTTAAACTGTTTATTTCTTTAAACACTTTTATTATATATTCATAATTATTAGTCATTGGAAGAATTAAATAGTCTAATATATTAACTTCTTCATTTTTTAACAAATTTAAATTTAATAATTGATCAAATAATCTTGTAACACCTATAGATATTCCAACGCCAGGAAGTACTTTATCTGTATAATAATTTGCTAAATTATCATATCTACCACCAGAACATATGCTTCCAATGGATTCATAACTATCCAAATATGTTTCATATATAGTTCCTGTATAGTAATCTAACCCTCTAGATATTGTTAAGTCTATATCTATATATTTAGGATCTATTCCGAACTCTATAGAATTTTTTAATACTATATCTAATTCATCTACACCAATAGAAAAAGTTTTATTTTCTATATTTAATTTTAACTTTTTTAAAGTTTCAATATCTGGTTTCATAGTAATAAAAGAGATTATATTGTTTATTTTGTCTTCTTTCAAACCTATCTTTTTTAATTCTTCTTTTACACCATCTTCTTCTATTTTATTTAATTTATCTATAACGATAAGTATATCTTTAGATTTTTCTAACAAGTTTAAATATTCAAAGTACCCAAGTAATATTTTTCTATTATTAATTTTAATAGTAAATTTCCCTATATCTAGTTTTTTAAATAATTTATATATTATATAAGGTATTTCTGCATCGTTTAAAATAGATAGTTCATTTTCGTTTACTATATCTATGTCAGCTTGATAAAACTCTCTAAATCTTCCTTTTTGAGCTCTCTCTCCCCTGTATACCTTGCCTATCTGATATCTTCTAAAAGGAAAAGATAAAGAACCATAATTTAATGCTGTATATTTAGCTAGAGGTACAGTTAAATCAAATCTCATTACTTTATCATCTACTTTATATATTTGTTTTTCTGTCTCTCCGCCTACTTTAGCAAGTAATACTTCTTCTGCTTCTAGTATTGGTGTATCAAGTGGTAAAAATCCAAAAGATTCATAAACCTCTCTAATATTATCCATCATTCTATTAAATTTTATTTGATCTTTGGGAAGTAACTCCATATATCCCGATAATGTTCTTGGTTTAATCTTCATGTGTCCTCCTTAAAAAAATAAAATTCATCGATAGGGGCGAGT
>CAZIYD010000005.1:0-40864 GCA_964543375.1 uncultured Muribaculaceae bacterium | reverse complement strand
TCATTTGATGGTATATTTAATGTTGCTACTCTTGTTAACCCACTTCCTGTTACTACTGCCTCTCTTCCTCCTATTGTTACTTTTGGATCTGTTACTACCTTACTAAACGTTATATTTAATGTTATTCTCTCTCCATTTTTTGCAAACTTATTATTATATGGATTGTTTGATATTGTTGTTGCTACTGTTACTTTTGGATATGTAGAATCATATACTATTACTGTCCTTTTTACTTCTATTACATTGTTTTTTTCATCTGTATATTTATATGTCTTTTCATATACACCTAGTATCGCTGTATTTACTTCTCCTGTTATCTCTACTTCTCCGTTTACTATATTCCCCAAACTATCAAGCGCTATATATCCAGGTTCCATATATGGTGTGTTTTGTCTCACATATGTTGGGTTTCCTCCAAGTAATATTATTTGTCCATTAGTATTTTCTGCCAATGAACCATCATATACTATTTTATATTCTAGATAGTTATTATCTTTTAATGTTAATAGTACTCTTGCTTCTGCACCCAATTTATCTATATCGCTTTGCTCTATTAATCCCATATTTAAAAGGGTCTCTAAAAATATTACGTTTTTATCTCCAACTAACTTGAGTGTATCTGTTACCGTTTTATTTGTTACGGATGCATATTCTTTCGCTGCATCTATTACCAGATTCTCTACGTACTCTTTTGATAAATCATTTGTTTTATTAAGCATCCTTCTTATACTTGGTGTTGCGATTAAAAGCACTATCAACAATACCAAGATTGTTGCTAGCATCTCTATCATTGTAAATCCTAGAGTTTTATTATTCTTTTTCATTATTACCTCACACTATATTATATATTATTTATTATATCATATTTTCTTTTTTATGTTGTTAATTATTTATATTTAATATATAATTATTAGAGTTGTGAGGAAACATGAAAAACATATTAAAAAACAGAAAATTTATATTACTTGTTATGATTTATATACTTTTTTTAGTTAGTAATCTTTACTTAATAAAAACAATTTATATAATTGATAATATAGAGAATATATTTAGATATTTAGTAATTTTTGTTTTAATTTTAACATTTTCACTAGTCACATTAAAAGTTTTTAAAGTTATTTTTAACAAAAAACAGAAAAAATCTATTGTATTGTCAATTGTTTTAGTTGTTTTGTTTTTGTTAGAATGTCTGACATATAATGCTTTAAATAAAGTATATATGTCTATAAACAGTATTAGTTCTAACGAAACAAAATACTCTTCTAGTTTAATTACTTTAAAAGATAGTAAATTAGATAGAGTTGAAAAAATATCAAACAAGAAAATTGGTTTACTTAATGATAAAAACAGCATAGATAATTACGTTATTCCAACTGAAATAATTAATGAGAAAAAACTTAGAAGCAATAATAAAATTGTTGAATATGATAATATAATCTCTATGATACAAGCATTATATGATAAAGAAGTAGATGCTATATTTTTAAATTCTAATTATCCAACACTTTTTTCATCTAATGGCTTTTCAAATATAAAAAATGAGACACTTATATTATTAAGTAAAAGTAAAATTGTCAAAAATAATAAAAATACAGAAACTATGGTAGATAAACCTTTTACAATTCTACTTATGGGAGTAGATTCTACTTATGAAAACATAAAAGAAGGTTCAGCATTTAATGGGGATTCGCTATTACTTTTAACATTAAATCCAAAAACTCTAAATTCTACTATTTTGAGTATTCCTAGAGATACATATGTTCCAATTGACTGCTATAAAGATAAAAGAGAAGATAAAATAACACACGCTGCAAGTTATGGACAAGATTGTATGATAAAAACAATCGAGAATTTTACAAATATCAAAATAGATTATTATTCAAAAATAAACTTTAAAGGTTTAGTTAAACTTGTAGATAAGTTGGGTGGAATATATATAGATGTTCCATATAGTCTTTGTGAACAAAACAGTAACAGAGACTGGGGAAAAAACACAGTATTTATTGAAAAGGGATATAGAAAGATAAATGGAGAACAAGCTCTAGCGCTTGCTAGAAATCGTCATAATCCAAACGATGGATCAGATGTTGGTAGAACAATGTCAAAATACTGTCCAAAATATAAAGGGGAAAATAAAAATGATTTTGTGCGTGGTCAAAACCAACAAAAAATAATAGTTAGTATATTAGATAAATTAAAAGAAATAAAAAATATAAATGAGATATATTCAATATTAGACTTACTTAGTAATAACTTAGAAACAAATATGAGTACAGGCCAAATTTTATCTTTATATAACATTGGAAAAACTATGTTAATAGATAAAAATTCTAAATTTTCTCTAGATCCTCTATATTTAGAAGGTAGAGGGGAAATGGTATATTATACAAGTTTTAAAAAACTTTTATATGTTTTTCATTATAATAGAGATAGCTTAAAAGACATAGTACATGCAATGAATATAAATCTAGAAAAAGAAAACCCAAATATAATAAAAGAAACATCATTTTCTATAAATAAACCTTATCAAAAGGTGACAATTGGAAAAGGTCCATATTCAAAAGTGTATACAATAAACACACTAGATAATTTTGTAAATCAAAAATCTAGTGTTGCAAAATCGTGGGCCGAAAAAAACAATATAAATATAATTATAAAAGAAGTTGAAGTAAATAAAGAGAGTGAAAACGACATAGTAAAAAGTCAAAATATCCCATATGGATATATTGTAAAAGATATAAAAGGTGATTTAATTATAGAGGTTGGAAAATATACTCCTAAAATTTTAGAAGAAGATTTATCTAAGGTTCCTGATTTCTCTAACTATACTATCAAAATGGCTAATGATTGGAAAAACAAAGTAAATGATAAAATAACAATAACAATAAAAGAAATAAAAAAAGAAGATTCTCTTTATGATTCAGAAAAAAAGGGTAAACTATATAAACAAAGTATTGAAGCGGGAATAAGTATAGCTAATATAAAAGAAATAACAATTACATTTTTTGAAGAATAAAAAAATATAGTATTAATCTATATTTTTTTCTACTATGAATAGTTGATCATTATCTTTTATCAAGGTTAATTTACCTTCTTTTTCATATTCATAATCTTTATTATATTCCCATTTCAAATTCAAAGAATATGCTTCATAGTTATTATCTTTATATTTGTATTCAGTTTTTTCTATTTTCGTTACAAATACTTCTTTTATTGTTGGTAAGTTCTTTGCTTGATTAATATACTTATACATGTTATCTGACATATTTAGTACAAAGTTATCTTTATATGTTTTTTCTATATATTGTACTCCTCCAACATCTTGATTTGATCTTTTGTTTGAAAGGGTATATAAATCCATTATAAACAATTTAGAAATACTGTTAGCGTATTCTTCATAATTTAATGGTTCTTCTTTTAATATGCTTTTTAAATTTTCAAACTCTTTTTTATAATTTTCATTATCTCTTTCGTATAGTACATAATTAAATTTTGATGTTATATTCTCTACCTTGTGGTTTGTATCTTTCTTTAATAAAAAGTTAAATACTACATATAATATACATATTATTATTGTAACTATTAATAGTATTATATTGATTTTTTCAAAAATTTTTATTTTTTTCATTTTTCACCTAATAAAGCATTTTCTGATTTTATATAATTACATGTAATAAAATCATTTGATACTGACAATATTCTTTCAGCTTTTAATGTATTATTTGAAATATAATCAGCGCTTATTGCTTCATTTAACAATGGTAAGTATTCTTCTTTTTGAGAATTATAATAAACTTTATCTGTTAACCAGTTTCCATTCGCAAATACTACTAGATTATCATCTGCGCTAAATATATCACTTCCTAAATTATATTTACTAGAGAAATTAAACATGTTTCCTAAGGTTGGAAGAACGTCATACATTCCAGTTGCTTTTGTTACTTCTGTATTTAATTTCTTTTCTTTAGACCATATTATTAATGGAACCTTTCTATTTAATTCATAAAAATAATAGTCTATTTCTTTATAACTTGGATCTTCTTTACTTTTTATAGAATCAGTAATTGGATCATAATTATATAATCTTTCATACTCTTTTCTTGATATTCTAGAATCGTGATCTCCATATATGACTACCACAGTATTTTCTAACATCCCCTCTTTATCAAGATTATCTATAAATTCTCCAATAGCGGAATCAGCATAGTGAGATGACTTCATATAGTTTCCTAACTTAGTATTTTCCATATAAGGAACTGTAACAGTTTCTAAATTCCCAAGTTCATTTTGTTTTTCTACTTTCATTGATAAGTCGAATTCTCCATATTTATCAAGTTCCAAAAATGGAGTATGATTAGTAAGCATTATAAGAGTCGAATAAAAATTCTTATGTTTTTCTTTTATTTCTTTCATTATTGGAATAGATTGTCTAAAGAAAGATTTATCAGACAATCCAAGTCCTATAGATTCATCTATATTATATGAATTTTTACTATAAAATTTATTATAACCCAGTTTCTCATGCATTACCATTCTATTCCAAAATGTTCCAACATTTCCGTGCATACTGTAAGAATAATAACCATTTTCATTTAATATTTTAGGTATTCCTAAATATTCTCTATCCCAATAACTAACGAATGCTGTACCACTTTTTACGGGAAGCAAAGATGTATTTAAAGTTAATTCAGTATCACTACTTGTTCCAGCACCAACTTGTGCATAAAAATTACTAAAGAACATTCCTTCTTTTGCCAACCTGTTTAAATTTGGAGTTACTTCTTTATCATTAAATTTTAAATCCATTAGAAAAGTTTGTAAACTTTCTGCATGAATCATTATAAGGTTTTTGTTTTCAAAAATATTGGTATATTTGTTCTTTTTTATTGAATTATCTTTTTCTTTATAAAAATCACTAACATTTTTTATTGCAACATCGCAACCAAACATATTATTAATGCTAGGTTCCAAACTTCTAATTATGTCATTACCTTGATATATATATATTCCAAATTTATTAACTATATATTCTCTACTCCATTGTTGAACTAGACTCTTCTCAACACCATTTAAATTTGAAATAAATATAATCATTAATAGTATTGATATGGTAAATGTAATAAAAAATTTGGTTTTTTCTATTTTCTTTGACTTTTTTACTTTGTTTTTTCTAACTGTATAGATGAAAAGAAATAACGACCATAAATAGATTAGATCTTTTAATTGAAATATACTTTGACTTACAGCATCTTTGACATCAGATAATTGAAATAAAGCGGATACAAGAGATATTGATACAAATGATGAGTAGAAAGTGTAATATATACTGTTTGAAATTGTTATAAGTAAAGATAAAAAAATTAGTATTGAATAGTATATTACTCTTTTGTTTTCTTTTATTAGAAAAGCGAAAGATGATAGAAATAAAGCGACTATAGTAGTTCCCATCAAAGGTCCAATAGAAAGAGATAAACCAACAGTAAATGCCCTAATTAATAGGTCGTTAATGATTATAGAAAAAACAGTTACTAAAAATAAATTATTTTCTTTTAACTTTTCTTTTATAGATATTTTTTTTATATCTTGAATTATTTTTAATAGTTTTTCTTTTATTTTCATAACTCCTTCTTATTCTCCTCTAACTTTTTTGAATTATATACATTTATTACTAACCCCAATATAAATACTAAAGATATAAAATATAGCCATATAAATAGTATTATTATGTTAGATAAACTGCCATACAATATATCATATCTATTTGAAATAGTTACATAATACGCATATATTACTGTTACTATTATTAAAGATATGGTCGTAAATAATGAACCCCAATTTACAGTCTTGCTCTTTATGTTTTCGTTTGGTGCTAAAGTATACACTATCTTTATAATAAAGTATATTACAAAGAATGATAATGGGAATTTAATCAACCTATAGATGTATTCTATTCCACTATATATTTGAGATAAAGCCTCTATTTTTGATAGTTCATATATTATAGAGTTCCCCCATCCCAAAACAATAAACATAAATATTACTAGACCAATCATTAAAAACGCCATTAATAGAGACTTAATTCTATTTTTTATTTTTAATGATATGTTATCTCTATTATCACCATAAAGAATATTTGATACCCTTATTAGAGAGTACATTCCATTAGATGATATAGATATTGCGAGTAAAGTAAATAGCGCCCCATTAAAATATATTGTCTCTCTATTTAGGAACTGAAGTAATATTTCTCCTGTTTGACCAGGAAACACGTTGCTTAAAAACACTCTTAAAATATCTATTGATATTGATAAATCATATGCTATTAAACCAATCAGAGACAGTAGTGGTATAAAAGATAGTACAAACGCAAACGATAAATGTCCTGGAAGTATAGATACAACAGGATTACTCAACATTTCCTTTATACCGTGGAAAAATGTTTTTATTCTTTCCATAATACACCTTATATATCTATATTTTTGTTTTCTTTATTTGTGAGCATATCCAAAGTCGCTTCATTTATTGCATCTTCTAGTTCTTTTATATCATCTGTTATCATGCTATATCCAATAGTGGCACCATGCTCATAAGGAAGTTCTTTAAATAGATGATTTAATTTTTTTATATATTCAACTACATATTTCTTTTCATATCCAACCATAAATACTGTAAATTCATTACCATCTGTTCTTATTATTTCAGTATTCTCTGGTTGATTAGTGATTAGAATATTAGAAGCAGCCTTTATTAAACGATCTCCCTCTTTATATCCAAAATTATTATTAACATCTTTTACTCTGTTTAAATCTACTATTATTATTGTTTTTGGTAATACTTTACCTTCATCCCAAATATCTATATGATCTATTAAATAATTTCTATTCTTTAAAGAAGTTAGATAATCTATATATTTACCTTTACCATCTTTTGATTTTGTTACTCTTCTTTTTCTTTTAAATATAAAGTAAAGTAATAACATTATTAGAATTGCTAAAAGTATATACTGCACGTTAGAGATATTATCTAGAAAACTAGATTTTATTGATTTTGACATACCTTCATTTATAACTTTTTTATGATTTGCATTTGTTAAATAAAATTGAAATATTTGAAAGAAAGTATTATTGACCTCATCTTTATTTATAACATAATTATATTTTATATCCGCTACACCTTCATATATAATATAATAATCTTTTAATTTAGAACTTTTATAATAATTATAAATATTTAAATCCATTAACATTAAAGGGTCTCTATTTTTTAATAAATTATTGATTTTACTATATGTTTTTACTTTTGCTCCACTATTTTTATTTATATAATTAGCAAGCTCAGTATCTTTTATTGCATACAATTCTTTATCTTTTAAAGAAGAAAAAGAATCAATAGCGACGTTATTATCTAGATGAGATAAAATTACATAATTACTAGAATATACTGGTATGGTTGATGTTGCATTAGGAAGATTCTTAAAACTATAATAATTAAACATTACATCTACATTCTTTTTATTAAAGGCATCTTCTAACGCTGAAACACTATTATATTTTTTATAATTTATTTTAGCGCCAGAAAAGCTTTCAAAACCCTTCATAAATTCATCATTTATTCCACTATGTTTTCCAGTCGTTTCTATATCATATGGGGCATTATCTAAATAGCCATATATATATACTCTACTTTTAAAATCAGTCTTTTTCTTTTCATCTATATTTCCAAGTTTAAAATAATAGTCATTCATTTCTTCTATATATAATTTTGAAAAGTTTGTTTTAATCCATTCTTTTAACTTCTTTGAAATTATAGCATTTAATTCATTATTACCGTTTAATTCTAAAACATATTTATTATATAAAGCACTCATATTGTAAACAACAAAATAATTTCTACTTATTATTTTATCTAAATATTGATTTTTTGGTACTGCGATATAATCCAAATCATCAGAATCAAACTTAGAGAAAAGAGAAATAGAATCATCTGAGGCAACAAAGTTAAGTGGCACAGATACATCTAAATATTTTGATATTTCATCTAAGTTTTCTTTTAAAACACCTATCTTTCTATCTACTAATAGATTTAAATTAGATATTTTATCTCCCTTTTTACCTAAAAGCACAAAATTATCTTCATAAATTAAAACTTGATTGTTTTTTAAATCCTCTGATTCGTCTAAAATTCTAAATTTATAATCATAATTTTGAATATTTCCAGAGGTTATTTTATTTAAATCTAAACCAGTTGATTGTTCAAAATAATCAAAGAAAGTAAGTAATAATCCTTTTCCATCCATAGCAAAAATGGGTAGATCTTTTACTAAAGAAACATCTACTACTCTATTTTTGTTGTTTTCTATCCAACGTTTTTCTCCCGAAGTTAAATCATAACTTTCTTCATTGTTTCTAGAAAGAAAATATATTAAAGTTCCCAATATTAATAAAAATAAAATTCCTGATATTATTATTAAATTCTTTTTATTATTAGTTTTTGGTTTCATTTATTACCTCTTCTTTATACTCGCTCCATACAATAACATCTGATTTCTTGTTTTTATACCCGATCATGTTGTACTTTAATGGTTCGTTAGTTACAAAAAATTCTATATCATAATAGTTTAATTCTTTTGTTTGAAAAACTTTTAAATTTTCTAGCAATGTTTTTTTGGCATATTCTATAGTATAGTCTGTTTTTCCTTTTATTATTAAATTAATTTTTCTTCCTTTTAAATCAACTACGATACTCTCTATATTGTTATCTGTTGCATATCCGTTTTTTATAGCGAGCATTCTATTAGAATCTAACTTAACATCTTCAATTCCATTTAATCTACTACCATATACAGATTTATCATCATCTGGGAATAAATAGTTTTTTAATGCTAAAAAAGCTAACCCTATAAAGATTAAAACTATAACTATGTATATTATTACCTTATATTTATCATAAAACTTTTTCATAATCACCTCAAACTATTATTTCTAATTATACTACAAAGGCCTTATATATTCAAATTGTTTCTAAAGTTTTTTTAAGTAAGGTTTTTGTTACTATTGGGTCAGCCTTTCCTTTAGTTTCTTTCATTATTTGACCCATTAAAAACTTTTCTACCTTTTCTAAGTTTTCTTTATTTTCATATATAAAGTTTTTATTTATATCTATTATATTATTAATTATTTGTCTTATTTCATCTTCGTCACTTATTTGCACGAGATTTTCTTCTTCTATTATTTTATTTATAGGTTTACCCTTTTCAAGTAGTATTGGAATAATAATTTTAGATATTTTTGATGATATTTCGTTTGATTTAAGTTTATCACTTAATTCCTTTAAAAGATTAGGAGTAAGTTTTGTTTCATATATGGAAATATTATCTTTATTTAAATAAGAAAGAATATCTCCTGTTAAAAGATTTGATGCTATAACTGGATCTGTTTTTAAATCAATGGTGTCGTCTAAAAAATTATTTAAATCTTTATATAAAATAAGTGCACTTATTGCTACCTCATTTATATTTAAAGATCTGTATTTCTTTCTTAATTCTTCTGGTAAGACAGGGACTTTAATACTATCTATCCATTCATCGCTTATAATGACACTTGGTATATTGGGTTCAGGGAAATATCTATAATCATTTTTTGATTCTTTTGTTCTCATTAAAATTGTTTTATTATCTTTTTCACTATAACGCATAGTTTGTTCTGTTATTTTTTGATTATTATTCAATATTTCAATTTGCCTTTCAATTTCCGCTAAAATTGCAAGTTTTATACTATTAATAGATCCAATGTTTTTTATTTCAACCTTTGTTCCAAGAGGATCATCAATGTTTTTTCTAAGAGATATATTAACATCGCATCTTAAACTTCCCTCTTCAATCTTAACATCACTTATATCAGCATATGATAGTATTTCTCTTAAACGCTCTACATATTCCATAGCCTCTATTTCATTTTCCATATCTGGTTTTGATACAATTTCTATTAAAGGAATACCCGCTCTATTAAAATCTAATAAGCTTTTGTTTTCCTCGTGAAAACTCTTAGCAGTATCTTCTTCTAAATGCATCTCTTCTATATATACTTTTTTATTAGATATTTCAACATAACCATCATATCCTATAGGATAATTTTTTTGAGTAGTTTGATAACCCTTTGAATTATCTGGATAAAAGTAATTTTTCCTATCAAAATTAGTATTCTTATTGATTTTACAATTTAATGCTTTAGCACACTTAATACCTATATCAAATATTTCTTTATTTAAAGTTGGAAGAGTTCCAGGATAAGCCATATCTATTTCATTTGCTTTAGTATTTGCTAAATCTCCATAAGTGTTTAATGTATCAGAGAAAGCTTTATGCTTTGTTTTTAATTCAACGTGTACCTCTATTCCTATTGTAGGTATATAACTCATACTATTCACCCCTCTTATAATTTTTCTCTATAAAACTTGCTAACTTATAGATTGTTTTTTCATCAAACATATTACCTATTATTTGAAGTCCAATTGGTGAGGCATTAGTGCCAACTGGTAAACTCATTGCAGGAAGACCAGCCATATTAACAGGTATAGTTAAAATATCATCCATAAAACTATTATTAGCGCTTTTCTTAGTTCCTAATTTATATGGTAATGTGGTTGTTGTAGGTCCAATAATCAAATCATATTTATTAAATAATGCATATAAATTATTAGATAATAAATTTCTTATAGCTAGTGCTTTGTTGTAGTAAATATCTACATTCTCACCACTTAATACATATGTTCCTATCATTATTCTTCTTTTTACTTCTTCTCCAAAAGCTTCCTCTCTTGTATAAGAATAAAACTCATCTAAAGATTTAGTTTTTTTAGAAGTTTTATATCCATATCTTATACCATCAAATCTTGCTAAATTAGATGAAGCTTCCGCTAGAGCAATTGTTTGATATAACGGCACAGCATATTCTATATAATCTATATCTACGTATTCAACTTCTACATTATTTGCTTTCAAAAAATTAGCAACATCTAAAACCTTATCCTTTATTTCTCTATCTAAACTAGCCATATAAAAATTAGGAATACAAACTTTCATTCCGCTTATATCTTTCCCTATAAGTTTAGTGAAATCTTCATTACTTTCTACCGTATTTAAATCTTTTCCATCTAAACCCACTATTTCATTTAATAGTAGGGCATTATCTTCTACACCGTTTGTTATTGGTCCAATTTGATCTAATGATGAGGAAAACGCTATTAAACCATACCTAGATACTCTTCCATAAGTTGGTTTTAAGCCGACTACATTGTTAAAACTAGATGGTTGTCTAATAGAACCTCCAGTATCACTACCAAGCGATATTGGACTTAGTTTAAGTGATACAGCAACAGCACTACCACTAGATGAACCACCAGGAATCAAAGACTTATCTAAAGCATTTAAAGTAGAACCATAGTAAGAAGTCTCACCAGTTGATCCCATTGCAAATTCATCCATATTAGTTTTACCAATTACTATCGCATTACATTTATTTAGCTTATTCATTACTGTAGATTCATATGTTGGTATAAAATCAAATAACATCTTTGATCCAGATGTAGTAAGTAAACCTTTAGTTATTGTATTATCCTTTACTGCAATAGGGATTCCAAACAATATATTATTTACTTCTTTTTTTTCTAATTCTTTTGCTTTATTTAATGCTTCTTCTTTATTTAAAGTTATAAAAGCATTATATTCTTTATGTTTTTCTATTCTATCAAATGCTTCATTAACCAAATCTATAGGTTTTATTTCTTTTCTCTTTAACTTTTCATTTATTTCTTTTAACGATAGATCAAAATAATTACTCATCTCATATCCTCCACTTTAATAAAGTTTCCAGATTTATCTTTAACGTTACTCAAAACATCAATCTCTTTATTATTCGAGTAATCTGAAAATACATTACTCTTTTTTGTAGGAGATATCATTATATCTGAGGCAACATCTAGTGCCTCTATATCTTTTATACTATTTAATATATCCTCTAAATCTTTTTGATATTTTTCTATATTATCTATTTTAAGTTTAGATAAAGAAGCAACGTGTAATACATCTTCTTTAGTTAATTTATACATAAAACACCTCTTATAAATTATATCATAAAAAAAACTACCTAAAAGGTAGTTTTTAGTTAATAATTAATTAACTGCTTCTTTTAACTTGCTTCCAACTTTAAATGATACTGCATTTCTTGCAGGAATCTTAACAGTTGCACCAGTTTGTGGATTACGAGCTGTTCTAGCTGCTCTTTTCTTTTTATTGAATGTTCCAAATCCAACTAAAGCTACTTTACCTTCTTTCTTTAGTCCTTTTGTAACACCTTCCATAAATGCATCTAATGCACGTCCTGCATCAGCTTTTGTTAATCCTGCTTTTTCTGCCATGAATTCAACTAATTCTGCCTTTGTCATAAATATTACCTCCTATAATCTTTATTTATAAGCATAGGCTATGCTTATATGTATATAAATACCATTATTTATAGAAAAAAGCAATACTTTTATATAAAATGTGTTCTTTTTTCCTTTGTATTATGCACTTTTTGTCCTTTTCTTTACAATATTTATGCTAAAATATGACAAAGGAGAAAGTTATGAAAGTAATTTTTTTAGATATAGATGGGGTTTTAAATACACAAGAAACTTTTATTGAAATTCATAAAGTATGGAAAGAAACTGGTTTAAGAGTGCCTCCAATAGATAAGGATATGATAAAAAACTTAAAAGAATTAGTAGAAGAAACTAAAGCAAAGATAGTACTAACATCTTCATGGAAGAGTTACTTTGATGATAATATGATTGCTTTAAATAAAGAAGGGGAAAGTTTTTTACAAGTTTTTTATGAAAATAACCTTTATATATATGATAAATTAAAAAAACCATCTAATTATAGAGGAGATGAGATATTAGAATATCTAAAAGATAATCCTATAGAATCATTTGTAATAATAGACGATGAAACATTCAATTATGAAGAACTTAATATTATAGATAAATTAGTTCAAACGAGTTTTATGAACGTTGGATTTACCAAAGATCACAAAGATATGGCAATTAAAAAACTAACGAAAAAAGATTGAGTAATCAATCTTTTAACATGTTATTTAATACTTTTTTATATGCTTCTACTCCATTTTGTGTGAATACTTCATCATTATTTTCTAAAAGTCCACTTATAGTAACAGACACCATGAAGTATTGTAATAAATAACCAATATTTGCTTCATTTAATTCTGTTAGTTCTATTATACTTGAGTTTATTTCACCATCAAAGTGTGCTTTGGATACTGCTTTATATGCAATTTCATTTATCTCTGATAAATTTTTTCTATATCTTTCTAGATATATATTATCTTTGTTGTTGTTAATTATAATTAGTGTTTCAAATATAATTTTTGGACCATCTTGTATATATTGACCCATAGAATGAAGATCTCTAGTATTTATTAAACTTATTGGAAGAACTCCACTTTCTTCTTTTCCTAATGACTCTGCGTACAGTTGTTTTAACCACTCTAAGAAGTAATTTAGTTTAGGTTCATATGCTATGTATGCTTCAACTAACTTCCCTTTATCAATCATTATATCTCTTATTATGGCATATCTTGCTTCATCATTAAAATCATCCATTGCTTCTTTTGCACCATTTATTAAATTATCTATATTTATACCTGAGACTGATATGGGTAATAAACCCGCTTCAGTGAAAACAGAAAATCTTCCACCTATATTTTTAAAAGTTTCTATTATTTCAAAACCGTCTTTTTTAGCATCATTATATAAAGTGTTATTTATTGATGGTTCTGTTGTAATTATTACCCTTTTCTTTAATTCTTCTTCATTATATTTTGATTTCATTTTTGAAAGTAAAACATCATAAGTAGCAAGAACTTCTAAAGTATTTCCAGATTTAGATATTACATTCATAATTACAGATTTAGTTTCTATTAATTTTAAAATTTCATTTAAATAATCAGTAGAAAGGGATGTTCCAACGAATATTACTTTTGATTCTTTTATTATGTATGGACTAAGTGCATCTATTACTGCTTGACTTCCCATGTAAGATCCACCAATGCCCACGACTAATAAGATGTCTGAGTTTTCTTTTATATATAAAGCTTTTTCTCTAATTTTAAAAAGTTTATCCTCATTACATAAGTTGTTTATATCAAACCATCCCATACTTTCTTTGTGTTTAGAAAAGAAATTTTCAATATTTTTTAGTTTTTCTCGATATTTAGATATATCACTTACATTATTGTAGGTTGAAAAATCAAACTTTATCATTATTTGCCTCCAAAGATTATCTGTATATTATGTATTAATTTATCATCTTTTAGAGATATTTCTTTAACTTCTTTTCCATCTAATTTGATTTTGTTTTGTTTTCCTCTTTCTGCTTTTATTTTATAGATTGTTGTTTCAAATTTATAATCCATTTCAAAGTTATCCCAATTATCAGGTACGTTTGGATTAATTACAAGTTTAGTTCCTGTTTTTTGTAATCCTAATATATCTTCCACTCCAATCTTATATGCCCAACCAGCAGAACCAGTATACCAAGTCCAACCACCTCTACCTTTATGAGATTTGTTAGAGTATATGTCTGCAGCAATAACATAAGGTTCAGTTTTATATGTTTCTGTGTTTCTATTCATTGGGTTTATCATAGAATAATATTCGTAAGCTCTATTTTTTTCTCCGTATTTTAACAATGCTTTTATGTACCATAAAGCAGCGTGAGTATATTGTCCCCCATTTTCTCTTATACCTTTTAAGTAATAACTTATATAACCAGGATTTTTCTCATTACTTGTAAATGGTGGAGTAAGCAATTTAATTATTCCGCTTTTTTTATCTACTAGTCTTGATTCTACTTCTTCTATTACTTTCTTTTGTCTTATAGGATCCGCTACATTAGCAAGTATACTCCAAGATTGAACAAGTAAGTCAATTTCACCTTCTTCGTTATTTTTTGCTCCCATAGGTGTTCCATCATCAAAGAAAGCTCTTAAGTACCAATTTCCATCAAAACAAGTTGTAGATAAAGAATTTAATAGTTTATCTTGTTCTTTTTTGTAATTTGAAATAATAGTTGTTTTTTCTTTCATGTGTTTCATAATATCTTCAAATTTATTTAATATATCATATAAGAACATTCCAACCCAAACACTCTCGCCCTTACCTTTATGTCCAACTTTATTCATACCATCATTCCAGTCTCCAACACCAATAAGTGGAATACCATGTTTTCCAAATTTAGATAAAGATAGATCAATTGCTAACTTTAAATGATTATATAAAGTATCCGATTTAGATGATTTCGTGTAATTTATTCCCTTCTCTCCTTCGGTTCCTACCAATTCTGGTCCTTCTATAAATTTTACGTCCTCTTTAAGTATTGAATAGTCTCCTGTAACTCTTATATATTCCATTGTTACAAAAACTAACCATAAATAATCATCTGAAAATTTTGTTCTTGAACCTAAATTTAAATCTTCATGCCACCAGTGTAAAACTTCTCCACTTTCAAATTGATGAGATGCACAATTTAATATTATATATTTTGAATAATTAGGATCACTATAAAGTATTGACATAGAATCTTGCAGTTGATCTCTAAATCCAAATGCCCCTCCAACTTGATATAAGCCTGTTTTAGCATATAATCTAGATGCATACGTTTGGTATAAATACCAATTATTTATTGCATAATTGAATGTTTTATCTGGAGTATTAACTTTAATAAATGACAACTTATCTTCCCAGAATTCTAATACTTTATTGTATTCTTTTTCAATGTTTTCAGATTTTGAGTATTTTTCTATTAATTTATTATTATCAGTACTAGCCCCAACTATAAATGATACTTTCTTTGTTTCATTTTTATTTATATTTAAAGCTATAGATATGGATTTAAAGTCATTATAAATATCAAAATCTGTGATTTTTTCTGTTGATGATACAAACACTTCATTTTCTTTAAAAATTGGAGATGAGTATTTATTTTGTAAAAACATTGCGTTTAATGTATTGTTTCCTTCGGCTATTACATAAGGATAATTGTATTCTTTTGAAGTACCTAAAACTGGAGATATCATAAATTTTATTGGAAGAGACTTATTATCTTTTAATTTATTTGTAATTTCTAATTCATATATTTTTACATTATCTCTTCCTACAAAGACCTTAGTGTTTATTTCATAATTTGAATTGTTAGTATAAAACTTAGAGTATCCAAAACCATGTATAGTTTCATCTATACTTAATGATTCATTGTTTATTATTATGTTTTCACTTCTTGGATCTCTTGAAGAGTCGTTACTCCAAGCACTTATCTTGTATTCTCTACTGTTTCCGTAGTATGTAAATCCTCCCAAATTATTTGTTATAACGCTTCCAAATTCACCATTAGTAAGAATATTTGACCAAGGGGTTGGAGTATTTATTGTGTTTATCTTATATTCTAAACCGTTATTTATAAACTCTCCATATTCCTTTATTTCTTTTTTCTCTAGTAACATAGGTGGATATTTTATTTGAATATATTCTGATAATTCTTTTTCTATTTTACTAAATATATTATCTGATGCTTTTAATTGAGAAGTTTCAAAGTATAGTTTAGATACTAATTTGAAAAGAGATTCATCTTCTTCATTAAATTCATCTAAAACAAAAACTTGTCCAAAATTATCTTCAAAATTATTTTGAGCATTTATTTTATACAAAATATCATAAATATATTTATTTATTGTATCCTTCTTTGAATCTTGTTCTTTATTTAAAATTACTATGTCTATATAAAGTGATCTTTTTTTATAATATTCATAAGCTTTAAGTATCTGTTTAGCAACTCCTATGCCTTCAAAGTCGTTTATTATAACCGTGATTATTGGCCAGTTATCAGATATTCCATACTTCCATATTTCATTTTTTGATTTTGTATTAGTTAATAAAAGCTGTTCTTTTTCTAATTCATATGGTGAATAACCATATATTTTCTTTAACATATGATTATATAGGAATATTTGATTTGAATTTAAATTTGAATAACTGTCTAATATATTACTAAACATTTCTGATTCTCTAAATGTTGATTTCATAGTTTCTGGATTGTCATAAATATCCAGTATTTCTAAAACCTGTTCTTTAGATTTTCCAAAACCAGTAACTAAATAAATTGTTTTTTGCTTATTGGCTTTCAATGTAATTTTTTTTCTTAAACTCATAATAGGATCGAGTAAAGCATTTTTATCATTAGATAATTTTTTGTTTTTTAATATTGCATCTGCTTTATTTAAATCATTATTTCTTCCTAAAAAGTTAGCTCTAGATGTTTCAAAACTAGTTTCTGAATCGTCATCTATTACTAGCATTCTATGTGCAAGGAAGTACTCAACGAGTTCTTTAGTTCTAGAATGTCTTCTAAAGATTAAACTTTGTGTATCAATATCAAAATCTGCTGAAATGGAAACCCCATTAAATGCTCTATGTGCAACGTCTTCCTCTGTTCTTGCAAGTATAACCTCACCAAAGGAAGTTAACTCTAATTCGACGTCTTTTATATTATAGTTATTTATAACAATCTTTCTTATCTCTGCTGTATGCTCTTTTGTTACAACAACATCTGTTTTAGTTATTATAAGATTATCTTCTCTAATATATTTTATTGTACCCGGTTCAAATGTTACATTATATTTATCTGGTTCTTTCATATATGGCTCATAAGTGTTTGTCCAAACAACATTGTTAGATAAATCCTTTATAAATAAGAATAATCCATAAGGTTCATCTGGTACTGCTCTATATCTATTTATTTGAAGGTTTTTATACTTTGTAAAGCCTATACCTCTATCGTTTAATAATGTTGTATAAAGACCATTGGAAAGAATTCCATATTCGGGAATTTCTTTTATTCCGCTTTGAAATCTAACCGGTATATCTTTATCTGATCTATTATAGTCGTATTTTCTATATTTTTCTATTTTTAAATCAATATATGGCTTAAGTTGTGATTTTTCTTTTAGTAATATTTCCATAGATTTTATTCTTTTATCTTGGTTAAAGTATTTTTGAATTACATTATCTTTTAAAAGATTTGTTATCGCAGCAATTATCATTCCTTGATGATGAGCATAATATGTTTTTACAACTTCTTTTTCTTCGGCATCATAAGCCTCATAATAACCATATTCCCCCTCCATATTGTACTTTTTAAATTTATTTAAATTGTTATACACAGAAATTGGGTATTTGGGTGCTGCTAATATAGAACCATATGGTGAAACTACTATTCTAGGTTTCTTTGTATCTGCAAACTTTAAATATGGTACACCAAAAGCCTTATATTTATAGTTTTGTGAATCATCTAAATCATTATAAGCAGATTCTGTAATTCCCCAAGGAAGTCTTGAATCCACCTCCTTTATAAAAGCTTTTTGAACATAATGACCAAATGAATAAGTTTCATCTAATAAAGTATACGGAAAAGACTCCATAAATATAAGAGGCATAAAATATTCAAAAGCTGTTCCGTTCCAAGATATTAAACCTTTTCTAAACCTATATTTGGTTAAACTTTTGTCTAATGAAAACCAGTGTCTATAAGGAACTTGATTCATAGCAATCGCAATATAACTAACTAGTCTGCTTTCTGATAAAAATTTATCATAATTATAGTTAGACATTGTGTCTAAACCCGCATCAAATCCGATTGAAAAAACATCTAATTCTTTATCGTACAGTTGATCAAACCTAGTATCATTTATTATCTTTTCTATTTTGCTTACTAAAGGTTCATAATCTCCTTTTGAATTTAAAAATTCTTTAGTTGTAAATAAACAAACAATTAGGTTCCCACTATCTACTGATGATACAAAATAAGGATTCATTTTCTTAGTATCTAAAATATTATACCAATTATATAAATGACCATGCCATTTTTCTAATCCCTCTATTGTATTTATTATGTTTTTTATTTTATCTATAGCTTCTTCTAATTTAATAAATTTAAGTTCGTATGCAGATATTACCGCGATTAATGAAAAACCTATATTAGTAGAAGACGTTCTATAATCCAACTTATTTCTTCTATTTAATTGATAGTTATCTGGGATCAAGTAATTATATTTTTTTACTAAATAATGTTCAAAATATCTCCATGTTTTGTGCGCTAATTTTTCATACTCTGATAAAACCGTATCAGATAAGTATTCTTTTTTTCTTTTAAAGTCTTTACTTAGTAAAAACATTAATATTGGGGCAAACACCCATATAGCCCCTAAAACTAGTGTTGTAGATATATAGTTTGGCTTTAAAACAACAGATACCAAAACAAATATAACGCTTATAAATAAAGATTTATCAAAGTTGTTTATATATGTAAGTATGTCTCCCTTTGATCTTTTTTCAACTTCATCTGCAGTTATCCAGTCTAGTCTTTTTATTTTACTTACAAATAGTCTATATAATGCTCTAACTATTGCATCCATATAAAGATAAGTTTCAAATGGTAAAACAGATATTGCAACAGCAGATTTTATTATTACTGATAATATACCTCTAATTAAATTCAAATAGTATTTTAAGAACATACTATATTTTCTTCTCCTAAATAAAGATATTATATAGAATAATATTGGTATTGATATTATCATCATAGTAAATGCTAAGTAAGCATTTGGACTTCCTTTACCAACACTAAATCCATAAAATAAAAATAACATTAAAAACAAATACTTAAGGTGTCTTCTTAAATTATCAAATATTTTCCATTTTGAAATAGTAGATATTGGATTTTTTACTAATTCTCCTTTTTTGTTTTTTACTTTGTTTTTTAACCAAAACATTATTTGATAATCTCCTCTTGTCCATCTATGATGTCTAGCAGTATCATTTAAGTATTTGGATGGAAAGTCATCAAAAACTTCTATATTAGATGCAAAACCACTTCTTAAGTAAGCACCCTCTAATAAATCGTGACTTAATATTAAATTATCTGGAAAAGATTCTTTTAATAATAGTTGGAACATTTCCAAATCATATATACCCTTACCAACAAAACTACCTTCACCAAAAACATCTTGATATAAATCAAATGTAGTTCTAGAGTATACATCAAGACCTCCTAAGCCTCCAAATAACTGAGAATATTCTGACTTGTTTGTTACTTCTATATCTATGTTTACTTTGGGTTGTATCATAGCGTGTCCTTGAATAACCGCTGTTTTTGATTTATTTAATATAGGTTTATTTAATGGGTGAATCATTACTCCAACGAGTTTTAGTGCCGTAGATAAAACAAGTTTTGTATCAGCATCTAATGTTATTACATATTTTATTTTTTTATTAAAGTTATCAAAAGTATTAACCCTATATCTTAACTTTTTTTCTTCTTCTGATAAATTTCCTAAAAGTAAATCATTAAACTCTACTAAAGCACCTCTTTTTCTTTCAAATCCTAAATAACTATTTTGATCTTTACTATAAAATCTATTTCTATATGCAAAATAGAAAATTTCTTTTCCATATTTTTCGTTTAATTCTCTAGATATTTTTGTTCCATATTCTACAACTTCATCATCATATGCGGCATGTTCTTCTTTTTCGGATGCAGCATCTGCGAGTAGTGTGAAATATAAATTATCTGTTAGATTCGATAAATAATATAGTTCTAAATTTTCAAACATGCTTTTTACTCTTTTTTCATCTTTTACAATAGTTGGAATTACAACCATCGTTGCATGTTCCTCATTGATTTTATCTTCAACCTTTAGTGAAAACAAGGCTTTTGCATCTATAAATCTCAAAAGAATTTGCACTACTATGTCCATTGCTAAACCAATCATAGGTATAATTATTAATATAGAAGCTAATAAATCAGTATAACGATATACTAACAAACATAGTAAAAAAGTTGTTAATACTATAGAAGCAATATATAAATATGTTTTTTTATGACTAGTTTTATTTTTAAATAAATAAAAACCCACATGTTTGTTTTCTTTATTAGCTTTATTTATTAATTTTAAAACATATTCATATTCACTTTTATTTTTACTGTTTTTTATTATCTCTTGTCTATATCTGTATTTACTATCATCAGTCATTAATTTATAGTAACCCGTTTTTTCACTTAACAATAACTTTTCAGCAAAGTTTATGTTAGAATAAAAATCATTGCTTTCTATATTTATAGGATTCTTCGATGATTTTTTTATAGACAAAAATATATTCATTATAAGTATGTTTTGGTTTATTATTTCTTCTTGTTGAGCTGTTATTATTTTGTTTAATTCTATTCCGTTTTCCTTAAATATTTCTTCCATTTTTATTTGAAGTTTTTCAGCTGATATACCAAGTTCACCCAACTTATAATTTAGTTCTTCTATATAATATGGTTTGTTTATAATAGTTTCATCGATTTTAATTAAATTTTCAATATTAAAATTAGGTTTGTTTTTATGTGTGTTTATCTCTTCTATTAATACCTCAATTTCTCTTTTTTGAGTTAATTTTGAATCCAAAGATAAGCATAAATCTCCCAATCGATTTATTAAGGCAAGACTTACTATATTATAAATATATTCTACTTCTTTATATGAAAAATAATGATTTGTTTCTTCTTGATATTTATTTAGTGTATCAAATAAATATTTATAGTTTAATTGAAAGTTCTTATTTTCCAATATTGAATAAATTAAATTATATATCTCTCTACGCTTTTTTATCTTCCTAAAACTCTTTGATTTTAAATAATACATCAAAGATTTCTTTTGAGAATCTATTATATAATAATTGTCTATAAGCCATTCATTAGTACTTCCAACATTTATATTTGCTTTTGTCAATTTAACTACTTTTTTATAATAATTAAATATTATCTTATTACTATTAACAAACTTTTCTTTTAAATACATTTAGCCTCCTATTATTCTACTGTACATTATATCACAATTTGCTTAGTTAGTCATTAAGTAATGTGTGATATAATATAAGTAGGTGATAATATGAAAGAATATATTTTTAGAGCTTATGATATTAGGGGAATTTATGAAAGTGAAATAGATTTAGACTTATCTTATAAGATTGGAAGAGCTTTCGGTACAAGACTTATAAATGATAAAAAATATATTACGATAGTTGGATATGATAATAGATCTTCTTCTGTCGATATTTTTGACAGTTTATCTAAAGGAATAGTTGATAGTGGTGTTGATGTAATAAATATTGGATTAGTTACTACTCCGATGTATTATTTTGCTCTTCATATGTTTAATGCAACAAGCGGAATAATGATTACAGCGTCTCACAATCCTAAAGAATATAATGGATTTAAAATATCTTTTAATGGTAAGTATAATGCTTATGGTGAGCAAATACAGGAATTTAAGGAATTAGTAAAAAGCGAAGAATTTAAAAACGGAAGAGGAACAATTATTAATCAAGACATAAAAGAAAGATATGTTTCTTTTACACTTGCTAGTATAAGACTTGGTCAAAGAAAATTAAAGGTGGTAATAGATAGTGGTAATGGTACATCTTCAGTAGTAGTTAAAGATATATTTGATAAATTAGATTTAGAGTATATACCCTTATTTACAGATTCAAATCCAGATTTTCCAAATCATCATCCAGATCCTAGTGTAAGAGAAAATACAAAAGATTTATCAGAAACTGTAATAAAAGAAAAAGCAGATATTGGGTTTGCTTATGATGGAGATGCTGATAGAATTGGTTTAGTTGATGAAAAAGGAGAATTAATTCCAATAGATAAGTTTATGATAGTAGTACTCAATAATTTGTTTCATAAATTAGATGATAAAAGAATACTTTATGATGTCAAATGTTCTAAGGCTTTAGAAGATGAAATAGATAGATTAGGGGGTATAAAGGTTTGTTCTAGAACAGGGAATTCATATCTTAGAGCAAGAATTGAAACAGATAAAATTGAATTTGGAGGAGAGTTATCTGGTCATGTATTCTTTAATGATAAGTTCCCAGGATATGATGATGGAATATATGCATCTTTGAGAATGCTAGAAATATTAAGTAATACAGATATGAAAGTAAGTGAGTTGTTAAAAGATATTCCTAAATACTATTCTACTGATGAAATAAAAATGAAAATAGAAGAAGAACAAAAAGAATATTTAGTAAATGAGTTAATAAGTTATTGTAAAGAAAAAGGCTATAAAGTTTTAGATATAGATGGTTGTAAAGCAATATTTGATGATGGTTTTGCACTCGTTAGACCTTCTAATACGGGTCCTAACATAACTATGAGATTTGAAGCTAAAACAGAAGAAAGATTAAAGGAAATTCAAAAAGAATTCGAAAACAAAATAAAAGAGATATTAAGCTAATATCTCTTTTATTTATCTCCTCTATTTTTAAAGACTAATATTATTGGTGTTCCTTCTAAATCAAAGGATTCTCTAATTTTATTTTCTATATATCTTTTGTATGAAAAATGTATTAATGTTTTATCATTAACCTGAAATAAAAATTTTGGTGGTGAATTATCTATTTGATTAACGTAGTATATTTTTAATCTTTTGCCTTTATATGATGGTGGTTGTTTTAAAGATACCGCATCATTTATAACATTGTTTAGTGGACTTGTTTGTATTTCTTTTATCCAATTATCATATACTTTTATTATTTCTGGCATAAGAGTATGTATTCTTTTTTTTGTAAGTGCGGATAAATAAACAATTGGAGCATAAGGCATAAATGCAAAGTTATTTCTTAATTCTTTTTCAAACTCTTTTATAGTTTTTTCTGATTTGTCCCACTTATTAACGACAAGTATAACTGCTTTTCCACTATCTAAAGCATAACCCGCTATATGTTTATCTTGCTCTATTATTCCTTCTTCTACATTTATTACTATTAAGCATACATCGCTTCTATCAATTGCTTTTAAAGATCTAAGCGCACTATATCTTTCAATATTTTCATATACTTTTCCTTTTTTTCTAATGCCTGCTGTATCTATAACAACAAAATCTCTATTATTATAAGTAAAAGGAGTGTCCACCGAATCTCTAGTAGTATTTGCTATATCAGAAACTATTAATCTATCTTCATTTAATATTGCATTTACTAAACTAGATTTACCTACGTTTGGTCTACCTATTACACTGAATTTTAGTATGTTTTTATCATAATTAATTTCTTTTATGCTATCAAAGTTTGATATTACTAAATCTAGTAAGCCGTTAGTGTTGTCTCCGTGTTCTGCACTTATTTTTATATAGTCATCAAAACCAAACTTAAAAAAATCATATATGTTTTCATTAGATTTTTTATTATCTATTTTATTTATTGCTACTATTACCTTCTTGTTTGATTTTCTAAGTATGTTTGCAATTAGTTCATCTTCTATTGTTATACCATTCTTCCCATCTACTATAAAAATTATTACATCGGCTTCATCTATTGCAAGTTCTGCTTGTAATTTTATTTCTTTATTAAATTTTTCATCTTCTATTGTTATACCACCAGTATCTATTAAATGGAAACTTTGTGATTGATATGTGCAAAAACTATATACTCTATCTCTTGTAACTCCTGGGGTATCATCTACTATGGAAATTCTTTTTCCAGCAAAACGGTTAAACAATGTAGATTTACCTACATTTGGTTTTCCTATTAGTGCTACTGTTGGAATTTTCATAATATCACCCCTCAAACTTAGTAGATTATAGCATAAATACAAAAAAAAACAAAGATTTCATTACTCAATAAAATCTAAGTATTTTTCTATTATATCGTGAATTTCTGTTTTTCCTTCCTTAGAAACACTAGAGAAAGTGACTAAAGAATCTCCAACCACCAAATCTAAAGTACTATTTATTATTTTTTCGTTTTTAATTCTTTGATTTTTTGAAATTTTATCTATTTTAGTTGCAACTACAACCACTTTTAAATTATAGTATTTAAGAAAATTATACATAGTAAGATCGTCTTTTGTTGGTTTATGTCTAAAGTCTATTAATAAGAATACTTCTTTTAAATTTTCTCTGTTTTCTATGTATTCTTCTATCATTTTTCCAAATTTTAATTGTTGTTTTTTGTTTGTACTAGCATAACCATAGCCCGGAACATCTACCAAATAAAAGTCTTTATTTATTAAATAAAAATTAAGCGTTTGTGTTCTGCCTGGTCTAGATGAGGTTCTTGCTAAGCTTTTTCTATTAATTATAGTATTTATAAAACTGCTTTTTCCAACATTAGAACGCCCAACAACTAGGAACTCTGGTAGTGTTGTTTCTGGATATTGACTTTGTCTAACAGCACTTATTTTTATATCTGCACTAGTTATTTTCATTTTCCACCTCTATACTCTCTTTGTATTCTTTTGCCTTCTCATCTAAACTTTTTATTATTTCATCTACTTGGTCAAAACTTTTTATTCTTATTCCAGAGGCATATTTATGACCTCCTCCATTGTATTTACTTGCAACATCATTTATTATTGGTCCTCTAGATCTAATTGATACTCTAATTTGATTTTGCTTTTTATCTTCTGAGAATGTTAACCAAACTAGAAGTTCACTTATATATGAAAAATTATTTACCATATTACCAGGAGAGGCTGCATCTACGTTGTATTTTTTGATTATATCATCATTTATTACTACATATCCAACTCCGTTTTCGGTTATAATCATATTTTCTGAAATGTAACCTTGAAGTCTTATTTCTCTCATATCCCTCATATATACTTTTTCATATATGTTTTTTTTATCTATTTCAAATTTATCTATTAAATCACAAACTAGACGCATTGTCTTAGTAGTTGCATTATCATATAAGAATCTATTTGAATCAGATACAATCCCCATTATTATATATTCTGCTGTTTTTTTATTCATTTCTAACTTTGTATTTAGAGATAAATCCGCTATCATTTCACTAGCACTAGAACAAGTATCATCTATCCATTCTATATTGCAAAATGTTTCATCAAATGGATGATGATCTATTTTTATAGAGGTTTTAAACCTATCTATATTATCTAGATCAACTCTTCTTAATATTGGAGTATCTAACACAATTAAAAGAGAATCTTCATAATTAAAGTCTTCTTTAATTATATCTGTATTCCCAATTACTTTAAATTTTGAAGCTCTACTTCCAGCAGCATACACTTTTTTATTCGGAAAAGTGTTTAAAATAAGTTCTTTAAGTGCAAACTGAGAACCTAATGCATCTGGATCTGCTCCAATATGTCTTGCAATAACTATGCTTTCATGTTTTTTTATTTCTTTATAGATATCCTTAAACATAATACCCCTAACTAATTAATTCATATGTATCTCTTGCTATCATAATCTCTTCATCTGTTGGAACAACATAACAAAGTACATCCGAATTTTCTGCAGAAATTTTTGCTTCTTTTCCTCTAACGTTGTTTGATTCTTCATCTATGAAAATATTTAAACTACTTAATTTTTCTATTATTTCTTTTCTTACATTTATTGAATTTTCACCGATACCAGCTGAAAAAATTATTGCATCTGCTTTATTTAAAAGTACATAATAATGAGATATAAACGCAACTACTCTATTTACAAATATATCTTGTGCTAATTTACATCTTTCATTTCCGTTTTCAATTCCCTCTTCTATGTCTCTTGAATCTCCACTTATTCCACTTACTCCTAAAAAACCACTCTTTTTATTTAAGTCTGTTGTTATTTCATCAATGTTTTTTCCGGTTTGTTTCATTACATACGCTATTAAAGATGGATCTATATCTCCACATCTTGTTCCCATTGCAATACCTCCTAAAGGAGTAAACCCCATAGATGTTGCAATAACTTTACCAGAATTTATAGCACTTATACTAGAACCACTTCCTAAATGGCAAGTAATAACTTTTAAATCTCTTCCTAGTTTTTCTTTTATAAAGTTATATAAATATTTATGACTGGTACCATGGAAACCATATCTTCTTACTTTATAATTTTCATACCATTCATATGGTACAGCATACAAGAATTGATCTTTTTCCATGGTTTGATGATAAGCAGTATCAAAAACTACTACATTTTTTACGCTTGGTAATATCTTCATAGCTACATTTATTCCAATAAGATGTGCTGCGTTATGTAAGGGCGCTAAAGGTATTAATTCTTCAATATCTGATATTACTTTATTATCAACTATTGTTGCTTTTTTATATATATCAGCCCCTTGAACTACTCTATGACCTATTCCTTTTATTTCTTCTAGTGAACTTATTACTTTCAAATTTACAAGTTCTTCAAGAAATATCTTTATAGCATCTTCATGAGTTTTTAAATTCGCTTCTTTTTTTATTTTATCTTCCTTGATTTTTATTGAATAAAAACTATTATTTTCTCCAATTTTTTCAAAGTTTGATGATACAAGAACTTCTTCATTTGGCATTTCAAATAATTTGAATTTAACAGTAGAACTTCCTGCATTAATACATAATACTTTCATTTTTTCCTCCTAAATATAGTTATATTATATCATAGCAAAGCTTCAAATTCCTTATGTTCTTTAATATTTATAGTATTAATGTTTTTTATTGCTTCTTCTATTAATTTTTCATAATCAAATTTCGACTCAATTTCTATACACTTTTCTAAAGATGGATTTATTGCTGGATGTTTTGGAACAAAAACCGTACAACAATCTTCATAAGGTAAAATGCTTATATTGTAGGTGTTTATCTTTTTTGCAATGTCTATTATTTCTAGCTTATCTAGACACGCTAGAGGTCTTATAATTGGGAAGTTTGTTACATTATTTATCACATAAAGATTTGACAGAGTTTGGCTTGATACTTGCCCAATTGATTCCCCATTTATTATTATTTTTAAATTTAATTTTTTTGATATTTCTTCTGAAATTCTATACATCATTCTTCTCATTATAGTAATTGTATATGATTTATCAAAGCTTTTATATATTTCTTCTTGTATTTTAGTAAAAGGTACAATATGTAGATTTATATCATTAGAATATTGATTTAATATTTTGCAAAGATTTATTACTTTATTTCTTGCATTTAAACTTGTATGAGGTATCGATTCAAAATATACAGCATCTAAAGATATACCTCTTTTTATTGCTAAATAACCCGCAATAGGTGAATCTATTCCACCACTTATCATTAATAAGCCTCTACCATTAGATGACACAGGATAACCCCCCAAACCTTTATATTCATTAAGATAAATATATGTATTTTCTTTATCTCTTATTTCAATGTTTATATTTAGGCTTGGATTATGAACATCTACTTTTTTACTTATATTTTTTAAAATGTATCCACCAACAATATTATTAATTTGATTTGAGTCATATTCAAATGACTTATAGACTCTTTTTGTAATCACTTTAAAGGTATCAAAGTTAATGTTTTTTATTATATTTAAAACATTAGTTTTAATATCATCAATATCAGTTTTTACTATATACGCTATTGAAAAAGCTATTATTCCTGGAATTTTTTCTAAAGTTTCTATTATAACTTTTTCGTCATTATCAAAAAAATCTATATACATTCTAGATTTATATTTTATTATTTTTATATTATAATTAGATAAAGATTTCTTTATATTAGACTCTAAAGTGTCTAAAAAATATATTATGTTTTCTTTTTTTGTTGATAATTCACCGTATCTAATCATTATTAACTTTTTCATATTACCTCTTTTTCGTTATAATTATAACATTTATAGATAATAAAAAAAAGAGACTTAAGTCTCTTATGCTGCTTTTTGATATCCACTAAGTGCTGAGTTTATTGCTTCTGTCATTTGAGTTAGTTCTAATTTTGTTTGAGTTAACTCTTGATTCAATCTATCATTTTCCAACTTTAATCTCTTTGCTGCTTCTCCAAACTCTATTATTTCTGATTTAGCAACATTTAATTCTTCTTTTGTTTTTACCAAATCACCATCTTTTGATGATACTTGATCTTCCAACTCTTTTGTTCTTTCTGATAAAACTACATTGTTTTCTCTTAATTCAGCATTTTCTTTTACAATAGATTTTAAACTTTCTAAAGCACTGGTGTGATCTTGACTTTGAGATTGTTCCACTTTGGTTTCCACCTCTTCTTCTTCTGTTTTTACTAAACGGTCTTGAACATCAACAGGAATATCCATTGGTTGTAAATAACTTGGTTCTGTTTGGTATGTTTCGTTAGATTCAACACTTGATGATACAGATGGTTCTAAAGATGATTCAACATTGTCATTTGTATCTACTACAGGTACACTTTCTTCTAAAGTTGGAAGTGCTATTTCTGGTAGTGGTTCAGATACAGGAATTGGCTCTAGCACACCCATTGTTGGTTGTAAATCAGAAGCCGCTTCTGTATATTCTTGTTCTTTTGGAGTAATTGGTTCTATTACTTGTTGTTCAACAACTTGTTCTGTTGGAATGTTTGAATTTTCTCCTACAGAAAAAGGTTTATCTACAACGCCTTCTCCTACTTTTAATAAATTAAATACTTTTGAATCCATTTTAACAACTCTTGCACCCAAAATAGAAGGCACTATAGTATGCTTCTCTTCGGTAATTGAAGAAGGTGAAATTGGAGTTTTTTCTGGTACTCCAACTGGTTCCACAACTTGTTGTTCAACTTGTGGTAGAACAGCCTCGACAACGCCCGCTTCTATATTAACATTTTCTTCATTAGCTCCTTTTAAACTTGTATAAAAAGTTTTAATTGTTTGAAATGCTTTTTTTCTAGAAAGAATAGATCTTGTCGTTGCAAGAATTTGACCACCTTTTGTTCCGTTAAATTTTAATTCCCCAAATTTCAATTCAGGTGAATTATCAAAAGTATGAAGATATACAGTTGCTGTATTCATGTGTTCCTCCTTATTACTTGTTTTCTGTTTCTTCTTGACCAGCTTTAGCCATTTGTTTCATAATCTCTTTTACTTGAGCCCATTCATCATCAGACTCTATGATTTCAAACGAATAAGTTCCATCTTTTTCAACTAAGATAGAAGCATATATTCTAACCATATCGTTTTCATCCGGTTCATTTAAAGTATATAATATATAGTCTTTACCTGTTGTTTTCATATTAAACACAGTAAGTACTTCCGCTTCCTTTTCTGTTCCGTCTTCTGCCAATACAATTATTGTTTGTTTTTCTTCCATTATAGTTCACCTCTTTATTCTTTTATATATATGATTATAGCATACTTTATTTGTTTTTGTATACCTTTTTCACTATAAAATGTTTGCAATTATAAGCACAGTTATTTTTTATATATTCGCTTACTGTTTTATAGTCATTTATCTTATTTACCTTCTTATTTTTAAAATCATAAAAACCTTTTAATCTTAATTTCCCGTAAGCCCAATCTCCAACGATATAATCATAGTCATAAAAATATTCTGTATACTTACTTTTTAATTCTTCTAAATCAAATCCTTCTTTTTCATCTTTTATTAATTCATATTCTTTATTATCTAATAATATGTTCATTAGTACTCCTTTATATACGCTGCGTTTCTATTTATATATCCCTGTAAATTTGATGAGGATGCCCAAGTCATATATCCGCCTGTTAAATTTGCATCATATAGCGCTTTTATTTGAGCGCTTATGTGTTCAGAATTGTATTCAAATCCTTGCATTGTGTTTTGTGCTAATATCCAAGTTCTTGCAACTGCTGGTGTTGGTATTTCTTGTTGCTTTTTATATGCCTCTTTTGCCCAATTAAACATAACCCCATAAGGGTTTTCTCCAGGTTTTGCTATTCCGTATGAATTTGGTGCAAAGTGATCTGGATAAGGCATTCCGCTTATTACATCTACAACGTTAGATATAGCGGGCCAATATTGACCATAAGCTGTTATGTATGAGTTAACAGATTCTCCAAATACGTCTGCAGATACATATACATTTAACTTATGAAGTTCATCACACGCATACATTAAAAATCTTTGTATTGCTTGAACTTTCTCTTCATTATATATATTTCTAAAATCTAATTCCCCATTTTTTTCTTGTCTAACTATTCTATCTGGGAATCTAACATAATCAAACTGTATTTCATTAAATCCCATTTCATTTACCGCTTCTTTTGCAAGTTTAATATTAAACTCCCAAATTTTTCTATTAAATGCACTTGGCCATCTTCCACTATCAAAAGGAGAATTAGTTCTTTTGTTTAGTATTGCGACATCTGGATTATCTTGTACAAAATATTTATCCTTAAATACAGTGATTCTTCCTATTGTATAAAAACCTGCATCATTTAGTTTTTTAATAGCTATTTTATAATTTTCTAAACTATTGTTTGCATACTTATAATTAGTTGGAGATAATTCTTCAAATACCTTTGATTTATAACCTGGACTCTCATTATCCTTTATATCGACAACAAATGCATTTATTTTTGTTTTTTTAGCATACTCTATATATTTATCTATATTCTTCATTATAAAGGAACCACTATTTAAATAAAATGCATTTACTTTTTCTGGCATTATATTGTTTTCAAATTTTGGTTTTAATACTGGATAGTAGTCTAGACTTCCACCATTTCCTCCGACCCCACTATAAGTATCTTTTCTAGAGTTGTGTATATTATAGTATTTTTCTGGTTCATAATTTAATAGAGATTCTTCACTAGTATATACTATATATTTTTTATATATGTAGCTTTCTTTTTCTTCTTTTTTTATTTTGTATGCATTAACACTACCATCTTCTAAAATTTTATCATATCCTATTACATCTAGTTTTTCTCCTTTTAATGCGAGACCATTTATTTTAGATTCATCTAAATTTTCATAAAGAGTTGCAGATGTCCTTACATATAATTCTTTCTCGCTCACTATATCTATTATCTCTTTAACAAGATTATCCTTTAAAATATAGTAATCTTTTTTATCTATTTGTATAATTACGTGGTCTTCTTCTTTTTTAAATTTGCTATCTTTTATTTTTAATTCTTGACCTCTTACAATTTCTCCTGATTTATTTAAATCTTTATCATATAAATCAACTTTATTTTTATTACTAGATACGTAATATGTAGTTTCTTTATCTATTATGGTTTTTTTAGGATACAATAAAAAAACTATAATTCCAACTATAATCAAAATTAAAAACAATAAAATAACTTTGATTTTCTTTTTTAACATTTTTTAACTCCCCATAAATTTAGATAATAGAAAGAATATTAATGAAACAAGTATTATAGATCCTAAAAATATAAGAGTTATTTTTAAAGCAAATGGCATTTTTGTTTTTTTAACATTTATATCTTCAAAGTCTTCTTTATCAAACTCAAATGTATTAAAAGATGATTTTTTTACTTCTAATTCCTTTTTTTCTATTGCGGGAGTTAACTCTTCAGTATTGTCTCCTTTTAAATTGTTAAATAAATCTATTGTTTTTTCTTCTTCAAAAGTTTTGCTTTTTACCAAAGTGTTTAGTTCCCTTTCTAAATCAAAAAAATCAGCACTTATTTCTTTTAGTGAAAGTCCTTTTAATATATCGTATTGTGTATTAGATATTTTTCTGATTTTCTCATCGGCTTCTTCTAAACCATCTTTTTTTCTTTTTATTAGTTCGTTTATATCGTAGTCTCTTTCATCGGGTTCTTTATAATCGAGTGTCTTTTCTTTTATTTCTTTTTTTTCTCCAATTATTTCGTTGTATTCTCTTCTTCGTTTATAATTTTCTCTATCATTTAAAATTTCTTTTATTTTATTTATGTCTATTTCCCTTGCATTATCAGATAGTGTTATATTATTTTCTGATTCTCTTTTATTTTCATAAATTTCGTCATACAAAAAACTGTTTTTTGTTTCTCTTTTTGGTATGTTAGAAGTTTTACTATGGTACTTATCCATTCTAGATTTCATATAATCACCAGCCTATAATAATAATAACATAAGTTTTACATTTTTTAAACATTATAGATTGATTTTAAATCTTTTTATTTATATAATTAATATGGTGGTGATTATATGTTTTATGTAGACAAAGATAACTGTATAGGATGTGGAGCTTGCGTTAGTATTGCACCAGAAATATTCTTTTTTGATGAAGATGGATTAGCAGAAGCAAAAGATGTATCTGTTCCAAAAGAATCTGGTATACAGGCTTTAGAAAGTTGTCCTACAAATACTATAAGTTATATAGAAAAAGAGTAAGTTATTACTCTTTTTTTGTGCATGCATATAATTTTTTTATTTCCTTTGGTTTGAGTTTTCTATATTTGCCAGACAATAAACCTTCTAGGGTTAAAAATTCAATTCTTATTCTAGTTAATTTTAAAACTTCAAATCCAACTGCTTCAAATAATCTTTTTATTTCATGATTTTTTCCTTCGTGAACTGTTATTTCTACCATAGAACTTGTTTTATCTGAAGACTTTAGTTTCACTCTATCAGGAATAGAAAGAGTTCCGTCCAACATTATGCCTGCTTTCAAAGTCCTTATATGTTCTCCCTTTATTACTGGAGATACTTTTGCTATATAAACTTTTTCAATATTGTTTTTTGGGTGAGTTAACATATTTGCAAAATCACCATCATTTGTAACAATTATTAATCCAGTAGTATCATAGTCTAATCTTCCAACAGGATATAATCTTTTGTCAGATTCAAAATAATCAATTATTGTTTTTCTCTTTTTATCATCTGAAGTTGTACTTATAACACCTCTTGGTTTATTAAATAAATAATACTCTTTTTCTTGTTTTTCTAATTTTACTCCATCTACTATTACTATATCTTCAAAGTTTACTTTAGTTCCCAAAGTAGTGACTACTTTATCGTTTACTTTTACTTTGCCTTTTAATATTAATTCTTCTGCTTTTCTTCTCGATGCGTATCCCGACTCTGCTATATGCTTTTGTAGTCTTGTCATTTAAAACTCACAGTTTCCAGGAGTTCTTGGATAAGGTATAACATCTCTTATGTTTTCTACTCCTGTTAAATATATTAACAATCTTTCAAATCCCATTCCAAACCCAGAGTGTTTTGTTCCTCCAAATCTTCTTAAATCTAGATACCAATCTAGATCTTCAAATGGAATATCTTTTTCCTTCATTATCTTTTTTAATAAGTCTAATCTTTCTTCTCTTTGTGAACCACCCATTAATTCTCCTGCTCCGGGAACAAGTAAGTCAACTGCTGCTACAGTTTTATTATCATCATTTAATCTCATATAGAAAGCTTTTATGTCTTTAGGCCAATCAGTAATAAATACAGGAGATTTAAAGTGTTCTTCTGTTAAATATCTTTCATGCTCTGTTCCAATATCTTCTCCTTGTACTGGTTTATTTTCAAACTTTTTATTTGAAGATAGAAGGATATTAATAGCTTCTTCGTGAGTTACTCTAGCAAATGAACTATCTAATACTTTTTTTAACTTATCTAACAAACCTTCTTCGACAAATTTATTTAAAAATTCAATTTCAACGGTGGCTTTATCTAGTACATATTTTATTATATATCTTAAAAAATCTTCTTCTATATCCATTAAACCATTTAAATTACAAAATGCTATTTCTGGTTCTATCATCCAAAATTCAGATGCATGTATTTTAGTATTTGATACTTCTGCTCTAAAAGTTGGACCAAATGTATATATCTTTTTAAATGCATGGGCAAATGTTTCTCCTTCAAGTTGGCCTGTTACACAAAGTCCAACTTTTTTTCCAAAGAAGTCTTTTTCATAATCTACCTTACCTGTTTTTGCTACTTTATCTAAATCTAAAGTTGTTATTTGAAACATCTCTCCAGCGCCTTCACCATCATTTGCAGTTATTATAGGCGTGTGTACATAAACATAATTTCTTTCTTGAAAATAATTATGTATAGCCATTGCTGTTAAACTTCTAATTCTAAATACTGCTTGAAATAAATTTACTCTTGGTCTAAGGTATGCTATTTCTCTTAAATATTCTCTAGAATGATTCTTTGGTTGAATTGGGTAGTCTTCATCTGAATCTCCTTCTAACTCTAATTTATCAAGTTTTATTTCAAAGTCTTGTCCTTTAGATGGTGATTTTATTAATTTTCCAAATACTCTAATAGCGCTCCCTAGTTTTATCTTTTGTATATTATCAAAATCTTCATTTGTATTATCATAAACAACTTGAATTGGTTTAAAATATGTTCCATCGTAAACATCTATAAATCCGTATTCTTTTTGTTTTCTATGATTCTTTACCCAACCCTCTATTACTACATCTTTATCATATTTTTTTTCTTCATATAATTCTTTTATATCCCTTGTCATAACTCCTCCATTTCTAATATTATATCATTTTATATGTTTTTATATAAAACAAAATATATGTTTGTTTTAAATTTAATACAATAATAACACAAATATTTTAAATTTATTAACCTATATTTCTTTTAAATAAAAAAATATGTTGTATAATTATAATGAGGTGAATTATGATACTAATAAAATATATAATACTTGGAATAATACAAGGTTTTACTGAACCAATACCAGTTTCTTCAAGTGGACATTTAATTATATTCAAAGAAATATTTAGATTAGATGTTTTATATGACTTGAATTTTGAAATAATAGTAAATTTTGGAAGTTTAATAGCAATTATATTTATATATAAAAAAGAATTAAGAGAATTATTAAACGGAGTCCTAAAATATATGAAAACTAAAAATAAAAAATATAAAAATGAATTTGATTATTTTATATACATTATTATTGCTACTATTCCTGTTGGAATACTAGGATACATATTTAAAGATTTTATAGAATCATTTAGTAGTATAAAAGCTATAGGTATATCGTTACTGGTAACTGCTGGATTGTTATATTTAATAAGTAAGATTAAAGGAAAAAAAGAAGAAAAGAATATAACTTATAAAGATGCTTTATTTGTTGGTTTATTTCAAGTGTTTGCACTTATTCCTGGAATAAGTAGGAGTGGAATAACTTTAACTGCTGGTATGTTTAGAGACTTAAAAAAAGAGGTAGCATTAAAATATAGTTTTATGCTATATATACCAATAAGTTTGGCAACTATGATTCTCGGAGTCAATGACTTTGTAAAAAGTACTACATTTAATACCTTATGGTTACCATACTTACTAGGTATGATTGCATCTACAATTGTTACATATTTTGCTTTTAAATGGTTTAGAAATATATTATTAAAAAACAAATTAATATATTTTGTAATTTATTGTGTTATAGTTGGATTGCTTGCAATATTCGTAATATAAAAAAAGAGTTAACTATTTCTAGTTAGCTCTTTTATTTTTGGTTTATTTGTTATTGGCATTAGTGACACATTATCTAGATCAGCTATAAAATTTCCTTCGGGACTTATTATAGTACTTGATTTATCCGATTGAACTATATTCGGATTATTAGTAAAATCATAATTACTATAATCAAAAGTATATTCCATGGGTAAAAGTTTATAACCCTCGACCATATCTCCTACAGTTTCGCTATCCCATAACATTTCCTGAATTATTTCCAAAATATTATACTTGTTAGATTCCTTAGAAGTATAAAAATCCAAAAAAAATGAAGAATTCGAAACATAATCCAAAGCCTTTCTATTTAATTGTACACTTTCATAGGTTTTTTTTGGTATTGAAAATTCCTCATTAGTAAATAAGTCGTTGAATGAACGTGACTTCGAGTTGTACTTTACTAATGAAATATGTTTTATATCAAATTGGTTGTTTTTTAAATCAAAAACAACAATCGATCCAACATCTGAATCATATAAAGATTGATTTATTATCTCATCTTTTAATTGTGGAATTGTCGTATTTATTTCGTTTCCCTTAAAGTTGAAATTTACTGGCCAATAAGATTTAGGAATATATTTTTTGTATATATTTTCAATATATTCTGAGTATGACATTAATTTACCTGTTAGATTAATTAAATTATCATCATCTTGTTGAAACTTTTCCTTTATTTCCGAGTCATATACGTTCCTAATTTCTGTTATTTTAGAATATCTTGGATTTTTTTTCAAGTCTTCAAAAAATGTATTACTTATAAAAACTTCTTGAGTTTTTAAATCTCTAAAAAATATTGGTTCCTTTGTAGAATGTTCAAAAGCAATCTCAACTTCATTAAATTTATTAAAATACTCATTTATCTCAAAATCTGTTTTTATTTTTGAAATAGAAACCGTACTTTCACTATAATCATTTTTTTCATCATTATCTAGAATATCATAAGTATATGAAAAAGATGGTATTAGAATTTTATCCCCAATAAAACTAACTAAAGTCAGCTCACAATAATCAGAAATTTTTAAATCTTCTTTGGAATTAAAAATTGTATTTATTTGTAACGGTGTATAATCTTCATCTAATACGCTCTCTGTATTTAAATCCTCCTGTTGAATAGTTGATGCTTTTGATATCGTTGAAATTCCTTGCGAAAACAACATTGATAAAGCAGTTAAATAACTTAATGTTTTTTTACCTTTCATGAAAAAATCCCCCTTATTTGAATAATTTGTTTCTTATTATACATACTTTTACAAACTTGTCAAATTGTTATAACATTTTTATTGCTGTATTATTTTTGATTAGTTATGATCGACTTTTTAGTTAATACTTTTTTTAAAAATATAGTAACTAACACGAAAATTACAACTGATAATAAAACAATATAAATTATAAAGTCACTCCTAAGTATTTGTTTTTTTTCTATAATTTTAAATGAGAAAGAGTCGTTTTCATTAATGGTTTTGTCATAGGTTCCCCTTATAATCAATCCTTTTTCTATATGAAAATCTAGTCCTTCTAAATTTTCACTATATTCTTTATTATTAATCGAAAATAGTACTTTTTTGTTGTTAAAAGACTCGGGATATAGAACTTCAAAAGATATTTTTTTTATATCATATTTTTCATCGGTTATATAAAAAACATTATTTTCATTATTTTTTATATTTGATTCCCAAGATATTGTAATATTTTGATTTTCATCCATAAAACTAGTTCCATCTCCTATAAAAACCAGTTTTCCGTCATCTACGTTATTTATTCCATAATTTGCTTTTGAATTTATAAAAATATTATCATATTCAATTAAATCTTTATTGTTTTTATTTTTCAATAACTTATAAAAATATCTTTCATTTGGTGTGATTCCCAATATAGTAGAAATATCATAATTATAAACAACCATATATTTATTTTTATCCAAAAATGATATCTTAACATCTAGTAAATCAATTACAGTTTTATCTTCAATTTGAGCGGCACTTACCTTAAAATTAAAAATAATCAAAAGCAAAAATATTATTTTCTTCGCCATAAATACCTCCTACTTATCTTTCACACGGCACAGGTTCTGCATCTACTGCTAACACACAGCTTTTTTTACTAGAGTTGTATATATATGGAACACCCGCAACATTACCACTACAATAGTTTGGCACTGCTGTTTTTGTTGTTTCATATATACACTTGTTGTAAATCATATATCCTTTTTCTGTTCCTTTAGTACAATGATAATATCCCGCTTTCATATCAACCACATTATAACATTTTTCATCTGTCGCACTTTTTTTGGTTCCACTAGGACATTTATATACAATTTTTGTGGAATCCTTACCATGATAACATTTTTTATTAGAATATGTTGCACCACTACCCTCTGCTTTGCATTGATTAAGATTCATATCGTCTTTATTTTTATAACAAGAGCCACTAAGTAAATAATAACCATCTTTGCAAGACGCCACTTTTTTTTCTGTTGTTGTTCCACAAAAATATGAACTACAACCTTGAGATGAACCTCCAGAACACATCAATTTACTTCCACTAGGACATTCTGGTGCAACATAGACGGCAGCCGGCATGTCACTCTGATTATAACAATTTCCTCCATATGAAACTTGATTTGGACTACACTCTGGTTTCTTATTAAGAGCTTGCATGAGTGTTCCTGCAAAACATTTTGAACCAGATAACTCTGGATAAAAAAGGTTAGAACAAAAATAATTACCTCTAGGATATATAGTCAAAAATCTGATTTGTTCTTTTTGTTTACCATCACAATTATATTGTGTTTTATATTTCAAAGTTCCCAAAGTTGCCCCTCCCTTTCCGGAATTAACCCCAGTGATAGAAATGTTGTTACTTGTAGTACTTCCACTATATATAATATTTCCCGAAACCTCCCAATTAGAATTACCAAAAATATTTGAATACCCCGCACCAACAGAAAAAGTTTTTTTGCTACCAGCAATTAAACAAGTTCTAGCAGGACTTATATTTAAAGTTGTTAAACAAGGGTCTTCTGGAACTGTTATCTCACAAGTTTTGTAAAAATCTGGTACAGTGTTGGATGAATTATACACTTTTATTGTTAGTTTTTCTTTTGAAGGTTTTATCGCTGTTACTTTAATCGATGAACCAGATCCAGTAATAGAAATGTTTTTGTTATTTGATATTGTCCACTCATATCTATCTTTTGTTTGCTTACCTTCTGAATCTAGTCCAGGTGGATCTAAAGAGATTCCCACAGATGCGGTATTCCCTTTCAATAAAGTATCTGGACAATTAGATATTTCTAAAGTTCTTGATCCAGAAGTTGTCGTAGGAGTACAGGCATCAGCTGTAAGTTTTCCATTTATGGTTCCACTATATGACTGAATCACGCCTGTTCCTTTACAATTTTTATTTATTAAATCTTTCTGCCATCCATCATTGTTGATATTTACTGTATAGCTTATAGAATATTGATTTGTTTTTGTATCAAACTTTGTCAGATTTGTAGAAATTATATAATTATCTCCCGATGAAACATCAAGTGGTATTTCTCCTGTTGAATCCCATATTCCGTTTCCACAACTAACAAAAGGGGTGTTTCTACTACAATATCTTACTTTTATTTTCGAACCTTTTAAGGCTCTCTTAATAAATGAATTTAGGCTTGTATCCCTGAGACAAGCGGGAACTGAATTTTGAACAATTGAAGTACTAGATAGAACTATATTCCCCACATAACAGCTGTTAGAACCTACTGGGGGTATAGGAATTGGATCATCGGTTCCTACAGGTTTTATAGTTAAAGGGCAAGAAACAGTTTTTCCAGCCAAAGAAATATTATATTTAATGTTTGCAGTTGAAGTTAAATCCGGTTTTGCATTTATTAGACCTGTTTTGCTATCAATGGTAGCTATATTTTCATTTGATATAGAAAATTCCATTCCAGGGGATGTAAAACCATCTTTTGCAACAGCACGACCTACTGAACCAGATGCTATTACTAAGGGATTATCAGGACAAGAGAAATCAGCTATATCAACAACCTTTACTTTACAGTTATCTTTTAAATTATTTGTTGTCGTTGCTGTTACTATAGTTTCTCCAGCGTGTTTTCCTGTTACTATAACGTAATCTTTAAAAGGATATTGTACAGAAGGCACCACATCATTTAAAGCTACTCTTTGTGTATCAGCGGTCCAAGTTAAATCTCTATTTATAGATTTTAAAGGAATATATCTTGGATATAATGTTCTTTTTTCACCAACTAATATCGTTATTCCTTCTGGGGGACATTCTGTTCCACCAAGTATTGTTTTTGGCCTATCATCTTTTATCAATATCTTTATACCCGTTGTACAAATGCCCGCAACTACATCTTGTTTTATACTTTCTTTTATATTATTTATTGGACCGTTCTTTACAAAGTTCCATGTATATGTAGATTTGTTGCCATTTCTAACTGGGGATGCTGTAATAACTTCTGTTTTTGGGTCTTCCCATTTTCCACAAACACAACTTTTATATTTTGCATCCCTTTGTTGTGGTTTTAAGTTGGGTAAGTCTT
>CAZIYD010000004.1:13499-42941 GCA_964543375.1 uncultured Muribaculaceae bacterium | reverse complement strand
TTTTTTATTGTATTTGGATTAAATCTATTGGTAATGTTCTCCAATAAAAAACTTTATTTTTAAAAACCTTATTATAAATATGGATTAAAAGGCTATAAACACTAATTATATGTTATACTCTTTTTGGTGATTAAATGTTAGAAGTTATAAAAGAAACATTAATAGATTCTCTTAAGATTCTTCCTTTTTTATTTTTCGTATTTCTTATAATGGAGTTTATTGAACATAAATTTAGTGATAAAAGAAAAATACTAATTGAAAAGTCTGGTAAGTTTGGACCCTTACTCGGTGGATTACTTGGTGGAATTCCCCAATGTGGCTTTTCTGTTGCTATGACAAATTTATATGCTACAAGAATTGTTTCTATGGGAACACTAGTTGCTATATATTTATCTACTACAGATGAGATGATACCAATATTACTTACTAATGGAGTTCCTTTAGTTGAAATATTGAAATTAGTGGGTATACAAATGTTAATAGCGATTATATTTGGATTTATAATAGATATTTTTGTTAGAAGAAAAAACAAAGAATCTATAAAAGATTTTTGTGATTTAGAGAACTGTGATTGTGAGCACGATGGTATATTAAAATCTAGTATGAGGCATTCACTCAATATATTTATGTTTATACTTATAATAACATTTATAATTAATGCTGTAATGTTTTATATTGGAGATGATTTTTTATCGAATTTATTTCTAAAAGACAGTATATTTTCTCCTTTAATCGCATCAACTATAGGACTTATTCCAAACTGTGTATCTAGTGTTATGCTTACAAAGTTATATTTGAGTGGAGCAATAAGTTATGGTTCTGTAATATCTGGTTTATTGATGGGAAGTGGGGTATCATATTTAGTATTATTCAGAGTAAATAAAAATCTAAAAGAAAATATAAGTATTGTGGGTATTATATATGTTATAAGCTTTATATCCGGGATAATTATAGATTTAATTTTTTAATAGGATTTCATATATTATGGAATCTTTTTATTTGTAAAATTTAAATATAAGGGTTATGTTAAGAAAAAAATTAATGTATAATTATTATAGGTGATAATATTGAAGGATTGGTATAAGATAGAAATTGAAGAAGTAATAGAAGCTTTTGACAGTAATCTAAAAGGATTAGATGAAAAAGAGGCTTTAAGTAGACTTGAAAAAGAAGGGAAAAATGTATTACCAAAAGGTAAGAAAGATACTTTATTAAAAGTTTTTTTAAGTCAATTTAACAATCCAATAATATTTATACTAATTATAACTACAGTATTATCTTTGTTCATTGGTGAAATAATAGATTCTATTTTTATTGGAGCAGTTATATTGTTGGATGCTGTTTTAGGAACTGTTCAAGAATGGAAAGCAGAAAAAAATGCTGAATTATTACAAAATTTAATAAAGATTAAAACAAATGTACTTAGAGATGGTAAAGAAACTGTAATAGACGCTGAGGATTTAGTAATTGGCGATATAGTTCTTTTGGATTCTGGTGATAAAATTCCAGCAGATATAAGAATAATAGAATCCAATAATTTATCTGTAAATGAAGCTATACTAACAGGAGAATCTATTGCAGCAGAAAAGGATGAGGCAATAATTAAAGAGGATACTCAAATATTAGAGAGAAAAAATATGCTGTTTGCGGGAACTACAGTTACTAGGGGTAGAGCAACTGGAATAGTAGTAGCAACTTCTATAGATACAGAAATAGGAAGTATTACTAATCAAGTACTACTTACAGAAACATCAAAAGCACCAATTACTATTAGAATGGAGCACTTTACTAAGCAGATAAGTATATTTACTGCAATAATAGCTATAATGATTGGAGTTATACTTTATTATAAAGGATATCTTATGAGAGAAATATTTTTCTCTATAGTGGCACTTTCAGTATCGGCTATACCTGAAGGATTACCTATTGCTCTTACTTTGGCACTTTCTATTGGATCGAATAGAATGGCAAAAAAGAATGTTTTAGTAAAAAAATTAAACTCAGTTGAAAGTTTAGGTAGTTGCACTATAATAGCGAGCGATAAGACAGGAACTCTTACTTTAAACGAGCAAACGGCAAAAAAGATTTGGTTAACAAATGGTATAAGCTATGATATTACTGGTATTGGTTATAACGATGAGGGAAATGTTTTATATAAAGAAAAAGAAGTCAATATAAAAAATATAGAAGATATAATTAAACTGGGAGTCATAAATAATGAGGCGACCTTATTTAAGGATAAAAATAGATGGGTTCATTTTGGAGACTCTATAGATGTCGCATTCTTATCTTTAGGAAAAAAGGTAGGTATAAAAAAGGATAATTATAAAAAAGATATATTTGGAGTTATACCCTATGAATCTTCTCAAAAATACTCTGCAGTATTTTATGAAGAAGATGGGTTATGGTGTAGCGTAAAAGGTTCTTTAGAGAAATTGATGGAATTTTCAGATACTATGTATGTAAATGGTAAAGTAGAAAAAATAGATAAGGGTTATATAGAAAAGCAAAATGAATTTTTAGCGAAAAATGGATATAGAGTTATAGCTCTAGCGAAAGGTAAAATAAAGGAAAAAAAGGAAGAAGATTATAAACAAAAAGATATTCCAAAACTAACTATAGTCGGTTTAGTGGGATTTATAGATCCAATTAGGGAGGAAACTGTATTTGCTATTAAGGAGTGTACTAAAGCTAATATAAAGACTGTAATGATTACTGGAGACCATCCTTTAACGGCTTTTCATATAGGAAAAGAGTTAAATATGGTTAATGATTATATTGAGGTTTCAACAGGATTGGATATAGATAAAGCATTAGAAGAAGGACATGTTTACTTTGATAATTTTGTAAAAGGTAAAAAGATATTTGCAAGAGTAAGTCCTAGTCAAAAGTATGAGATAGTAGAATCTTATAAGAGACAAGGAGAGTTTATTGCGGTTACTGGAGATGGGGTAAATGATGCTCTAGCGATAAAAAGTGCTAATATAGGAATTGCTATGGGAAGTGGAAGCGATATTGCAAAAGAAACTAGTCAAATGATAATAACTGATGATAATTTTGCATCCATAGTAACAGGTATAAGAGAAGGAAGAAATGCTTATAATAATGTTAGAAAAGTTATATATATGTTACTTTCATCTGGTATGGCAGAAGTATTATTCTTTATGCTATCCATACTCTTGGGTCTTCCTCTTCCTCTTGTTGCAATTCAGTTGTTGTGGTTAAATTTAGTAACTGATGGTATACAAGATGCAGCTTTAGCATTTGAAAAAGGGGAACCAGACGTCATGGACCATCCACCAAGAAAACCAAACGAAAAAATATTTAATGAATTATTGATAAAAGAAGTTTTACTTTCAGGTTTATTTAGTGGTCTAATAGTGTTCTTGTTTTTTAAATATTTACTAAATAAAGGAATGGATCTAAATCTTGCTAGAAGTTATGTAATGATACTCATGGTATTTATGCAAAATATACATACTATAAATTGTAGAAGTGAAACAAGATCGGTATTTAAAATACCATTAAGAGATAATAAATTTGTAGTCTATGCAATACTTGGAGTGCTAACTCTTCAGTTTATAGTTACAAATACCCCTGTACTTAGTCACATGCTAAAGTTAGAACCCATACCGTTAACTAATATATTTATAGTATTCTTATTGGCACTTCCAATATTGTTTATAATGGAAATATTTAAAATATATATAAGAAGAAGAAATAGGGTATGAGAAGTATATGGAATCCATGGCATGGTTGTATAAAAAAATCTGATGGTTGTTTAAATTGTTATGTTTATTATTTTGATAAGAAGAATAATAAGGATGCTAGTTTGGTATATAAAGTTAAAACAAATTTTAATTATCCAATATCTACAAATAAACAAGGTGATTATAAATTAGAAAGTGGGACATTAGTGATTACTTGTATTACTTCTGATTTTTTTATTAAGGAAGCAGATGAATGGAGAGAAGAAGCTTGGGATATAATTAGGAAAAGAGAGGACTTAATGTTTTTTATAATTACAAAAAGACCAGAAAGAATTAAAGAGTGCTTACCAAAAGATTGGAATGACGGTTTTGAAAATGTATGGATAAACATAAGTGCTGAGAATCAAAAAACAGTAGATGAGAGAATTCCAATATTGAAAAGTTTACCAATAAAACATAGAGGAATAATACTCGCACCACTACTTGAAGAAGTGACCATAGAAAAATATTTAGAGGGAATAGATAAAGTGGTAATGGATAAAGAAAACTATGAGGGAGCTAGACCATTTGATATAAATTGGGCTTTAAAAGTTAGAGAAGAATGTATAAGATATAATGTCACATTCGATTTTTCTACTACTAAAGATGATTATATTTATAATGACAAGAGATATGAAATAAAAGAAAATTTAGTAAAAAGACAATCAGAAAGTAATTTGAATTATAAGGGTAAAGATATAGTGTTTAATTTAAAAGAAAATAAGCAATTACAATTGTTTTAAAATATGATATACTTTTTATGGTGATATATATGAAATTATTACTACATATTTGTTGTGCGCCTTGTAGTATAGAAGTTATAAATGATTTAAGAAAAGATAATATGGATATTACTGGTTTTTGGTATAATCCAAATATTCATCCATATACCGAATATAAATCAAGATTAAAAGGATTGGAAGATTATTCCAAAGATATAGACTTAAAAGTAATATATAAAGATGATTATGAAATGAAAAAGTTTATAAAAAATGTAATCACAGATCTAGATAGTAGATGTGAATATTGTTATAGATTGAGATTAGAAGAAACAGCTAAGTACGCTAAAGAAAATGGATATGATGCTTTTTCTACATCTTTACTTATAAGTCCTTATCAAAATCATGAAAGAATAAAAGAAGTAGGATATGAACTTGAAAAAGAATATGATATAAAATTCTTATATAAAGATTTTAGAGAACTATTTAGAGTAGGAAAGGGTAAGGCTAGGGAAAAACAAATATATATGCAAAAGTATTGTGGATGTATATTTAGTGAAGAAGAAAGGTATAATGGTGCGAAATGAAATTAAAGAACAGTTATTTTTATACTTTAAGAGAGGATTCTAAGGATGAAGATTCTATAAGTGGTAACCTACTTACTAGAAGTGGAATGATTAAAAGAAGTTCTTCTGGTGTATATATGTTTATGCCTCTTGGATATAAAGTACTTACTAATATAGAAAAAATAATAAGAGAAGAAATGAATAAGGAAGGAGCATTAGAATTATTAATGCCATCTTTAATACAAGAAGAATTATACGAAAAAACAGGAAGAAGAGAAATAATAGGAAGTAGTATGTTTTCTTTAAAAGATAGATACGATAGAAGTTATGCACTAGGACCAACTCATGAGGAGTTATTTACTGTAGCAGCTTCAATGAAAATAAAATCTTATAAAGATATGCCCTTTAATTTATACCAATTTGGTAATAAATTTAGAGATGAGGCAAGACCTAGATATGGATTAATTAGAGTAAGAGAATTTATAATGAAGGATGCGTATTCATTTGATAAAGATTTAGAGGGTTTAAATATATCGTATGATAAGATGTTTAATGCATATAAAAGATCTTTTGATAGAATGAATTTAGATTATAAAGTGGTAACTGCAGATACGGGCATAATGGGAGGATTACTTTCAGAAGAATTTCAAGCTATAACAGATATGGGTGAGGATACTGTAGTTCTATGTGATAGTTGTAATTATGCATCTAATATAGAAGTATCTAGCTGTGTTAATAAAACAAAAATTAGTACAGAAGAAGAATTAGATAAAGAACTAATTGAAACTAAGGATGCAAAAACTATAGAAGAAGTATCTAACCTTTTGGGTATATCTAAGGATAAGTTTGTTAAAACTCTAATATATAATATAGATAATAAATATTATGCCTTATTGTTAAAGGGTGATGATGAACTTAATGAAATAAAGGTACAAAAGTTGTTTAATGCAAAGTCGTTAGAACTTGGAGAATTTTCTAAAGTTGAAGAAATAACTAATGCTAAAGTTGGATTTGCAGGACCGATAGATTTACCTATAAATGTAATAATAGATAATGAAGTATTAAATATGAAAAACTTTATAGTGGGCGCAAACAAAACTGATTATCATTATAAAAATGTAAATCTAAAAGATTTTAAATATATAAGTGCGGATATAAGGAATATAAAAGAAGGAGACTTTTGTCCTTCTTGTAATGGAAATATATATTTTAAAAAAGGTATTGAAATAGGAAATACATTTAAATTAGGTACTAAATATAGTGAAGCAATGAAACTTAACTATTTAAACGAATCTAATCAATTAGAGCCTGTTGTGATGGGTTCTTATGGTATTGGTATTGGTAGATGTGTGGGTGCCATAGTAGAGCAAAATAACGATGAAAAGGGTATTATATGGCCTTATAGTGTAGCACCATATAAAGTATGCATAGTGCCAGCAAATAGTAATGATGAATTACAAAATAGTTTAGCTAATAAGCTATATGAAGAATTAATAAAAAACAACATAGAAACACTTCTAGATGATAGAGATGAAAGATTAGGTGTTAAATTAAATGATATGGATTTAATTGGTATACCAATTAGAGTATTGGTTGGTAAAAAATCAGTAGATAATATATTAGAATTTAAACCTAGAAATTCAACAGAAATAGAAGAATTAACATATGAAGATGTAATACAAAAGATATTGAACTACTAATTTAATTATGATATTATAAGTGTGCAAACATTTATAATTTGCAGGTGTAGTACAATGGTTCGTATGCGGCCTTGCCAAGGCTGAGATGCGGGTTCGATTCCCGTCACTTGCTCCAATTGTTTATAAAGTCCTTAAATATTTAAGGACTTTTTTATTTCCTGTTATCTAATTTCTTAAAAACCACTTAATTATTTTTCTTTAATATTTTTGGTTTTTCTATAGGATATTCATCTTCATATAGAGGTCTTGTCCATCTATATCTGTTTCCTTCACTATCAACAACTGAAGTTGTTACAAGAATAACGTCTTCTGCCCCATCTAACATTTCTCTAATTCCATCATTTTTACCACTTGTTTCATAGTAATCTCCCGATGTCATGACATCTTCTGATAAAACTAAATTACTACTAATTGGTTTTTCTTTTATAACGTTATCTCTTTCTTTTTTTATTTTGCAGAAATAAAATGATACTAAATTAAATGGTTTGTCATCTATAAAAGTTTCGTCTAAAAAGAGAACTTCATTTATATTATTTTTTTCAACTTTCATAAAAAATTCATCATTTATACTTGCGTATATTCCTTCGTATTTATTTGATAAACTGTTTAATAAATTTTTGTCAAATTTATTTATTAAAACGTAACTTGGTATCTTGTTCATAAAACCTCCTAATTTATACCAGAGTGTCCAAAACCTCCACCCCTATTTTCGTCTTTATAATTATTAAAAGTTTTTTCATCAATAACTTTTATTTTAGTAATAGTTATTCTATGTAAACTTATTTGAGCGATTCTATCTCCTTTTTTTATTTCATATGTTCCTTGTTTGTTTCCCTTTTCACCAATTAAATAAAAACCTTTATTTGCTTGTGATGTATTAGTAAATAAAATTCCAATTTCATCTTTATACAATGAATCTACTATTCCAACTGAATTGCTTAATCTAAGTGGCGTATTTAATGAAATTCCACTTCTTGCTTTTATTTGAAGTTCATATCCCTTTGGAATAATAACTTTTAATCCTGTTGGTATTACTTTTGTTTCGTTGGGTTCAATTATAATATCTAAACCCGCTCTAATATCTAAACAGGCATAACCTTCGTGAGCATATTTAGGTATTTCTATATTCTCTCTACACGGAAATATTAATAATTCTTCAGTAAATAATTCTTTTTTAACTTGTTCAACGATTTCTTTTATATCCACACAAACCTCCACTTTTATTATATCATTAATACTTGATTTTATATTTTAAAAATAGTATCATATTTAAGTAAGGAGGAATAATGAAAAAAAATAAAACAAGTTTATTTATAGTTTTAGGACTAATATTTATTATAGGATTTTCTATGTTGATATCTAACTTAACGGGTAAAGAAGAGGTTACACTTGAACAAATTTCTTATACTGATTATGCAGAATTCTTTGGCGAGAATAAAAAAGGATTGGTATTTGTTTACTATGGAAGTCCAAATTGTGGATGGTGCGAAAGGATAAAGCCGTTATTAGCGAAATTAGAGACAGAAGAAGGTGTTAAATTTAAATATTTAATCGCTGAAACTCTAACTTTGGAAAATGCTAATGATATGTTAAAAACTACTTCAGTTTTTGGAGAAGGAGAAACAGATCCTCAAAAAATGGGAACACCTGCTTTAGTTGCTATAGTTAATGGAAAAGAACATTCGAATGTTGGTGGTTATAGAGAAATAGAAGATCTTAGAGAATTTGTAAAAGCTGCTAAAAGTGCAATAAAAGATGAATAAAATTATTGATGAGGTAATAAAATTTAAAAATAAATATCCAATAACGCTTGCGTTTAGATTAAAAAGTCACGCAAAGGTTGCAGAAAAGCATTTGGATTATGATGAAGAACTAAAGTATGTTTTTGCTGGTCAGAAGAATGATACAAATTTTCAATTTCCCAATACTTTTTTAATAGCGTTGACAAGCAAGAGAATGCTTTTTGCTAGAAAAAGACTTTTATATGGGTATTTATTTTATGCTATTACCCCAGACATGCTAAATGATGTTAAAATTGAAGCAAATTTGTTGTGGGGAAAAATAATAATAGATACCGTCAAAGAATTGGTTACAATTTCTAACTTATCAAAGAAATCTTTAGATGAAGTGGAAACAGCTATAACTAAATATATGATAGAAAAGAGAAAAATTAAAAAGACTTAATAAAAGTCTTTTTATAATATAGGAGCTTTTATGAAAATAATAAAGGAATATGAAAGAGGAAATCTAATAGTTATTTCAGGACCTTCAGGAACTGGGAAGAGTTCTATAATAAAAGAAGTAATGAATAGAAATAAAAATATATGGTATTCTATATCCTTAACTTCTAGGGAGAAAAGAGATGGAGAAGAAGAGGGCATTAACTATTTTTATACTACAAAAGATTCTTTTATAAATAAGATAGAAGATGATTATTTTTTAGAATATACTTTGTATAATGGAAATTATTACGGAACTCCCAAAAAACATATAGCTGAAAAATTAGCTTCTGGAGATGATGTTATACTTGAAATAGAAATAAACGGGGCTCTTAAAGTAAAAGAATTAATCCCGGATGCAATATTTATTTTTATACTACCACCAAATTTAGAGGACTTAATAAAAAGATTAGAAAAAAGAGGTACAGAAAGTAAACAAAAGATTTTAGAAAGGTTTAAAACAGCATATAAAGAGATAAACGAAATAACAAAGTATAATTATGTTGTAATAAATGATAACTTAAATGAAGCGATAGATAAAGTTGATGCAATATTTAAAGCAGAGCGTTGCAGAGTAGATAGAATAGAAGAAATATATTTAAATACAGAAGAAGAAGCAATGCATGAACTTTTAATAGATTATGAAAAAATAGTAAATGAGGAAAGAGAAATATAGTGTAAAAGATAAAAGAACTTATTAAAAACAAGTTTTTTTATTTTTAAATGTATAGTATAATTATTAAAATAGGAAGTGATATTGTGATACTAAGAAAACCGTATGCGTTTTTAATTAAACACTTTAAAAAAATTCATATATTGTTATTACTAATAATGCTTTATGGTGTTTATAAAACAAATAATTTATCTAATTTTTTTAGTAACTATGCTAGAAACACTTCTGGTTTTTATGAAAGTACTTTAGCAAGCACTTATATAAATTCACTCTTTTTCATGGGTTGTATTAGTATAATTATAATTTCAACGGTGGTTTTAATACTTATGAAACAAAAAGATAAACCAACAAAATTATATGTTTTTATAATTGTTGGATATATTTCGATGTTAGTATTATTGTTTTTGGATGGAGGATATTTAAGAACTATAATATTTGAACAACTAAGTCCAAGAACAACAAGAATGTTAAGGGATATAAATTATATTGCATTAATACCACAAATAGTGTTATCTTTCTTGGTACTTATAAGAGCGATTGGCTTTAATATAAAGAGATTTAATTTTAGTCAAGATATAGAGGATTTAAAAATAGATGTCTCTGATAGTGAGGAATTTGAGTTAACTATTGGAACAGATACTGGTAAGATAAATAGATTAATTAGAAGAAACAAAAGAGAGTTGAAATACTTTTACTTGGAAAACAAAGCATTAATTATAAGCATAATAGTTTTAATTGTAATTTTTGTATCATCAAATGTTTACTATAATAAATTTGTTTTGAATAAAATATATAATCAAAAGGATGTTGTTAGGGTTCATAATATATCTTACAAAGTTGAAAACTTTTATAGTTCAAACATTAATTATAGAGGAGAAGATATTAGTGAAAAAGATCATACTTTTTTAATACTTTCTTTAAAAACATACAATGGAAATGAGAACTCTAAAAAAATAGAAATAGATAATTTAAGAATAGTAATCGGAGAAAATATATATCTTCCAATTGTTAAACAATATGATTCTTTTAGGGATTTAGGTATTGGTTATAATAATCAAAAATTAGAAAGTGGAAAAGAGGCAACATATATTTTTGTATATAAAGTTTCTAATGAAGATTTAGAAAAACCAATGATACTTAGATATAATGATAATGTGTTCTTTACAAAAGAAGGAATAGGAAGTAGATATATTAAAATAAAAGTAAAACCAACCGATATTAAAGAAATATCTACATTACCTAGAGCCGATTTAAAAAAAGAAGTATACTATGGATTATCCAATTTAAAAGATACTCGCCTTACAATAAATGACGTAGAGTTTAAAGATAAGTACTCATATGAACTTGGAAATTTAATTTATTATATAAATGATCCAATGGATAATAGACTTATAATGAAAATAAATTATAAATATGATCCTGATAAAGGTGTAGAATTTATAGGGACTTTATCTGAACTTTTAAAAGAATATGGAACCATAAGATATGAAAAGGATAATAAACAAGTTGTGTTATTATATAAGGATGTTACACCTCGTAATTATAAAGATGATAATATATATTTATCTGTTCCAAGCAATATAAAAGATTCAAAAAGTATAGATTTAATAATAAACGTTAGAGACAAAGTGTATATACATAAGTTAAAATAAGTGTTATAATTTTCAAAGGTGTTTAATATGATATATTTAGATTATTCTGCTACTACTATGATAGATGAAACAATATTAGAAACATTCAATTCAGTAGCAAAAAATTATTTTGCAAACCCAAATTCTTTTCATAAATTAGGGGTAAAGTCTAAAGAATTGGTAGATGCAGCAATAAAACAAATTTCAAAAGAATTAAAAATAGAAAAAGATGAAATTATTTTTACATCTAGTGCATCTGAATCAAATAATATGGCTATAAAAGGTATATGTTTTAAATATAAAGATAGAGGCAAACATATAATAACTACGCCTTTAGAGCATTCTTCTACAGTTGCAACATTAAATTATTTGACATCTTTAGGTTATGAGGTGTCTATACTAAAATTAAATAAAGATGGTACTATAGATATGAATCATTTAAAAAAGCTTATTAGAGAAGATACAATACTTTTAACCATGAGCGCTGTTGACAGCGAAATAGGAATAAGACAAGATGTAGAAGAAATTGGAAAGTTTATGAAAAAATATCCAAAATGTTTTTTTCATGTTGATATGACACAGTGTCTTGGTAAAGATAAGTTTGATTTAAAAAACATAGATTTAGCGTCTTTCTCTGCTCATAAGATATATTGTTTTAAAGGAATTGGAATGTTATATAAAAAGGAAAACATAGTAATTGAACCTTTGATTCATGGGGGAAAAAGCACAACAATATATAGAAGTGGAACTCCCCAAACAGAATTAATCACATCATTTTCAAAAGCAATTAGATTAGCTCAAGAAAATTTAGATGAGAAGTATAAGCATGTATTAAATTTAAATAAAAAGATAAAAGAAAACTTTAAAAAGTATAAAAACGTAAAAATAAATAGTACTAATAAATCAATTCCACACATATTAAATATAAGTGTAATTGGAATAAAACCTGAAACTTTTGTTCATGCTTTAGAGGAGTTTGATATATATATATCAACAAAAAGCGCGTGTTCTAAAAGCGGGGAAATATCTCAATCTGTAATGGCTTTAACCAAAGATGAAAAAAGAAGTAGTTATACTCTTAGAATAAGTTTGTCTTACAGAACAACAGAAGAAGAGATAGATTCCTTTTTAAGGTTTTTTAAGATATGTTACCAAAACTTGAGTTGGTGTGAAAATGAAACTAATTAAAATAGGAGCTTTATGGTGTCCAGGATGTTTAATAATAAACCATAGTATTAATAAGATAAAAGAAGAATTTAATATTGAAGTAATAGAGTATGATTATGATTTTGATAAAGAAGTTAAAAACTATGAAATAGGTAATGTTTTGCCTGTACTAATACTTATAAAAGATAATAAAGAAGTATCCAGATTAGTTGGCGAAAGATCTTATGGGGAAATAAAAGAATTTATAGAAAAATGGAGATAAGTATGATAAAAAAGATTTTATTAACTTTATTAGTTTTATTTGCTTTTTTATTTAGCGTGGATGCTAAACAAATAGATATACATCTTTTTTATAGTGAGACTTGTCGTCATTGTCATGAAGAAAGAGAATATTTAGAAGAGTTAAAGCTTGAAAAAGAAAATATAGTTATAAATTTATATGAAGTAAGTGAATATAAAGATTTATATAATGGAATACAAAAGTTGTTAGACAAACCAACAAATGGTGTTCCATACACTGTAATAGGTTCTTACGCATTAACGGGTTTTTCTAATGTTACAAAAGGAGATATAACTCATTTAATTGATAAATATGAAAAAGAAAATTATAGAGATATAGTCTCTGAATATATAAAGAATCCTAATTTAAAATTAGATAATCATTCTAATGTAGATAATAATGAGACAAAAGAGTTACCTATATTAGGTAAGGTAAATACTAAAAATGTTTCACTTTCTCTTGTTGCAATGATTATAGGTTTAGTAGATGGTTTTAATCCATGCGCAATGTGGATTTTAATATTTTTAATATCTATGTTAGTAGGTATTAAAGATAAAAAAAGAATGTGGATATTAGGTCTTACCTTTATAATAACATCCGCATTAGTTTATATGTTTTTTATGCTTGCTTGGTTAAATGTTGCGATATTTGCAAATCAAATAACACTTATAAAAGTAACTATCGCAGTTTTTGCAATATTATTTGGAATATATAGCGTATATAAATTTACAAAAAAACCTAAAGATGGTTGCGAGGTAGTAAACGAGGATAAGAAAAAAAATATAATTCAAAAAATAAAAGATTTAACTACAAATAAAAGTTTAATATTATCTTTGATAGGAATAATAACTCTTGCTTTTTCTGTTAATATAATTGAATTAATGTGTTCTTTGGGTCTTCCTGTTACATTTACTAATATGCTTGTAATGAATAATGTTTCAGGTTTAAATTATGGTGTATACATACTAATTTATATTTTTTTCTTTATGTTAGATGATTTGATAATATTTTTAATAGCAATGTTTACTTTGAAAGTAACGGGTATTTCAACTAAATACTCTAGATATTCTAGTCTAATAGGTGGTATAATAATGTTAGTTGTTGGTTTGCTTATGCTTTTTGCACCCAACGTACTAATGTTTAATATATAAGGAGGAATTATGTTTAAAGAATTTAAAAAATTTATATTGAGAGGAAATGTAATTGATTTATCTGTTGGTATTATAATAGGTGGTGCTTTTACTGGAATAGTAAATTCATTAGTTAATAATGTTATAATGCCTTTCTTAGGTGTTTTAACTGCTGGTGTTAACTTTAAAGATATAAAGATAGATTTATCTGGACTTGCAACAGCGCTTGGTAATACAGTCCCTAAAGAAGGCGTATACATGTCTATAGGTTTATTTATAAATGGTGTTATTGAGTTTTTAATAATGGCTCTAGTCGTATTCTTAATAGTTAAATCTATAAATAAACTTTCTAATAAGAACAAAAAGGAAGAAGAAAAACCAGAAGTTAAGTCAGAAGAAGTCGTATTATTAGAAGGAATTTTAAAAGAATTAAAAAAAGATAAAAAATAATTTTTGTTTATTTTAAAAAAAGCAAAAGAAAATTTAAAGAATAATAGAATATAACTTTTGAAAGGAGAAATCATGAAGAAAGTTATATTTTTATTTTTAATGTTTATTAGTATTGGAGTAAATGCTTTAGAAAGAACACATATAAATTATAATTATGTAGATGGATATTATTATAATGGCATAGTGGATGGAAAGAAAGTTTCATATAATGCAATGTATATGGAACATAATGGGGAAACGCTATACTGTCTTGGGTTTAGTATACCAATATCAAGGATAAACGGATACGAGGTTTATGATTTTAATAGTTCTAAAAATTATACTTTAGAGCAAAAAAGATATATGCAAATAATTGCATATTTTGGTTATGGATATAAGGGAAATTATGATATGAAATATTACTTTGCAACTCAAGAACTAATTTGGGAAGCAACAGGTTCTAATGTGTATTGGACAAAGAGCTTAAATGGTACAGACATAATAGACTTAAATCCATATAAAGAGGCTATATTGAAATTGTATCAAGAATATATAAGTGAAGAAAATAATAGTATAGAACACCATACACTTGAAGTTGGTAGTTATTATGTTATTGAGGATCCTAATCATTTTTTAGATCCATATGAATTTAACTATGTTGGGAAAAACGAAGTTATTCAAACAAGTGAGGGTATACTTATAAATCCTTATTTGAAAGGTAAAGAAAATATATATCTGGAAAGGAAATTTGATAAACCTTTTCAATCTGAATTGTTTTTAGATAATGGTTTTCAGCCAGTATTAAAATCAGGAGATATAGTAAATAAAGTAAGGATAATAAATTTAGATATTAAAAACACCTCAGTAATATTTTCTAGAATAAATAAAAACGAGGAAGATCCAAATTATAGCAATAGATATTTGGAAATAGAGGGCGCTGTTTATGACTTATATGATTCTAATCGTGAATACTTAACCACTTTTAGAATAGATGAAACAGGAAAATTAACAATTTCGGATTTACCACTTGGAAATTATTTTATACAAGAAACTGCACCAAGTTATGGTTTTAAAGAGGATTCTAATTTTTATGAATTTAGTTTAATTTTTGGAAACACACCATTAAAACACAACCTATATGCAAGTCCTATAACAAAAAAATTAAATATCACTAACATATATAAAATAGATGGTATTTTATATAAAGAAAAAGATATAGTATTTGAGATACATAGAGATGGTAAATTATATAGTACTTTAACTACAAATGAAGAAGGAAATGTAAGCATAGATTTAGAGTATGGCGAATATCTAATAAGACAAAAGAATGCAAAAGAAGGGTTTGTTGTAGAACCGGATTTTATGTTATCTGTAAATGATAAAGAAAATAAAATGGACTATATATTTATAAAGGAATTAAAAAAAGAAACAGAAGAAGTAATAGAGAAAGATTCAAATGAAATAATAAATGAGGACACTTCAGATGAAGAAAACATATTAGAAAACAACTCGGATGAAAAATTGGTTGAAGATTCTAAATATATTCCTATAACAAAAGAAATATCATTAGATTTTGAAAACGGTCTAAATTTAGAAATAAATGAATTACCACAATTAAATTCAAATAAAGATTTAGTGGATATAATATGCGAAAAATTGTTGTTTTTATTCTTTCTTTAATTATTTTAATTTTAATTTATAATGGATATAATTATAAAAATACAGAATATATAAAAAACAATTATTTAAAATTAAAGACTAATTTAAATATAATAAATATAGAGAAAATATCTTTAAAAGAAATTGTCAAAGATGAAACAATAACATCTAAAAACATAAATGATGTTGTAATGTTTAAAGAATTTGGCAGACCAAATATAAAAAATACAAATACTATAATTGGAGCCCATTCTGGAAGCGGAAGAAAAGCAAAATTTAAAGATTTGGAAAAAATATCAATTAATGATAAAGTTCAATTTTATTATAAAGAAAAAGAATATAATTATGTAGTTATAGAAAAGTTTTTCGTGCATGAAAAAGATTTAACAGTTTTAAATAATATAAGAAACAAGACAACACTTACACTTTTAACTTGTAACAGTTTAAATGATGAATATAGGTTAATTGTAATACTAGAGTTAGATTGACTTTATGTGTTATAAAAGTTATAATTGTCATATAATTCAAAGGAGTGATTATATGCCGAAAAAGACATTCTTTAGCTTGCCAGATGCTAAAAGACATAAGGTTATAGAAGCATCAAAAAAGGAATTTAGTAGAGTTCCTCTCGCTAATGCGTTGGTAGCAAATATAATTATAGACGCAAAAATACCAAGAGGGAGTTTTTATCAATATTTTGAGGATATAGAGGATTGCTTTTATTTTATAGTAGATGAATATTCTAAAGATATTAAAACAAAATTAATAAATAATATAAAAGAATTTAATGGAGACTTAATTAAGTCATATCATTCTTTATTTTTGTATATATTAGATATGATAGAAGAAGAAAAAAACAAAAATTATTTTGAGAATTTGTTTTTAAATATGAATCATAAAATTCAAAAGATGTTCACTCCAAACTTTAATGATGGTTTGAACAATATAATAAGTTCTGTAGATATAGAAAAGTTAAATATACAAGGTAAACATCAAATTGGATATGTTCTTGATATAATAGAGTCTCTTATGATACATAATATAGTTGAAACTTATAACAGGCATGTTCCAAAAGACAAAAAAATAGAAATATTTGAAAGGGAATTAATATTAGTGTCAAAAGGTATAGTTAAATAAAGTAAAAATCAATAAAAATTTATTGATTTTTTTATCTTTTGTGTTATTATTAATCGGTACAAAAAGGAAAGTGATAAAATGAAAATAATTAATATTGCAATTATAGCCCATGTAGATTCGGGGAAATCAACGCTAGTAGATGCCTTGTTGAAACAAAGTGGTATTTTTAGAGATAATGAAGAAGTGGTTACACAAATAATGGATTCAAACGAATTAGAAAGAGAAAGAGGAATAACTATATATTCAAAGAATTGTTCTATAAAGTATAAAGATTTGAAAATAAATATAGTCGATACTCCAGGACATGCTGACTTTTCTTCAGAGGTTGAAAGAATAATAAAAACTGTAGATACAGTTATTTTGTTAGTTGATAGTGCTGAAGGACCAATGCCTCAAACAAGAGTGGTATTAGAAAAAGCGTTAGAAGTTGGTATAAAACCGATACTGTTTATAAATAAGATAGATAAGAAAGATGCAAGAATAAAAGAAGTTGTAGATATGACTTTTGATTTATTCTTAAGTCTAGATGCTAGTGATGAACAGTTAGACTTTCCTATATTTTATGGAATTGCAAAAAAAGGAGTTGCAAAATCAACATTGGGTGATTCAAGCGAAGATATGAAACCGGTACTTGAATATTTATATAACAAGGTAGAGCCTTATAAAGGATCTAAAGAAGATAAATTAAGAATGCAAATATCTTCTTTATCATACGATGATTATATAGGACTTTTAACTATTGGTAGAGTTTCTAAAGGCGTAATAAGACAAGGAGAAACTGTTACATTATGTAATTCTGATTATTGTAAGAATTTTAGAATTACAAAGTTATTTGTAAATGAAGGTATAAAAAAGGTAGAAGTTAAGGAAGCTTGTTATGGGGAAATTGTAATAGTTGCGGGAATAAATGAAGCTTCTATAGGAGATACAATTTGTTCTTTGGACAGTATAGAACCTATGGAAAAGATAGTAATAGATGAACCAACATTGTCAGTTAACTTCTTAGTAAATTCTTCTCCATTTGCGGGTAGATCTGGGAAATTCTTAACAATTAGACATATAAAAGATAGATTAGAAAAAGAAGTAAAAACAAACATCGGTTTAAAAATAGAAGCATTATCAAATAATGAAGGGTATAAAGTAAACGGTAAAGGAGAACTCCATATATCTATTCTTCTTGAAACGATGAGAAGAGAGGGTTATGAACTATCCGTTTCAAAACCAGAGGTAATAGTAAAAGAAATAGATGGAAAATTATTTGAACCTTTTGAAAGAGTATACATAACAGTCCCAGATGTTTATAGCGGAACTGTTATAGGAGCATTAAACGAAAGAAAAGGATTGCTTCAAACACTTCAATCTAATGGAGAATTTGCCAAAATAGAATATATCGCTCCAACTAGAGGCCTTTTGGGTTATAGAAGTATATTTATAAACTCAACAAAAGGAGAGGGTACTATGTTTAGAACTTTCTTAGAATATAGACCATATGTAGGAGAAATCATATCTAGAAAAAATGGTGTTTTAGTATCTATGGAAAAAGGAAAAACTATGGGATATTCTCTTTGGAACTTGGGTGATAGAGGAACTCTTTGTGTTGGACCTTCTGAAGAAGTATATGTGGGTATGATTATAGGGATAAATAATAGAGTGGAAGATTTAAATGTTAATCCTTGTAAAAATAAACAACTTACAAATACAAGATCTTCTTCTAGTGATGATGCTATAGTATTGCCACCTAAAAAAGTTTTCACTTTAGAAACTGCATTAGATTTTATAGAAGAAGATGAATTAATAGAAGTAACACCAGACGCTATAAGACTTAGAAAAAAAGAATTAGATCCTAAAAACAGACAAAAAACTCACTTAATGTGAGTTTTTATATTTGAAAATCTTTTTCTATATTATCGTCTAGATTTCTATTATCGAAGTATCTTTCTTCTTTTAATCTTGATATTTTAGAAATAATATTTCCTGGAAATTTAGAATATGTTCTCATATAACTCGATATAGTATCATTATAGTACCTTATTTCTCCAGATAATTTTATATTTAATTCTTCTAAGTTTTCTATTTCATCTTCGTATTCTGTAAGATTGTTCATTTTCTTAGCACTTTCTTTTAACTTTATCATTTTGTTTTCATAGTCTATTAAAGATCTATAGAATTCAAAAGATGTTAGCTTTTCATCTGGAAGTTTCTCCATTTTATTTAAAGTATCTAAATTAGAAGCATCTTTACCTTTTAAACCCTTTTCGAGTAATATTTTAACTTTTATTAAAAGATCATATTTGCTTCTAAGAGTTTCATCAATTTCTCTTTCTGCTTCTTTTTTCTTTAATATTTTATCTTTTAATTTGTTGTATGTATTTACATAAACAATTGATAAAAAAGACAATATTAATATTAGAATGATTATTAAATAAAACAACTCCATAAAACACCTACTATTCTAAAAAGATTATAGCAAAAAAACAAAGATAATTCAATTTGTTTTATGTTATACTTTTATAAGGAGGAACTATGAATATTAAAATAGGAGTATCTGCAAGACATATGCATATATCTAAAGAAGATTTAGAATTTTTCTTTAAAGAGGGCTATCAACTAACGCCCGAGAGAAGTCTTACACAAGAGGGCGAATATGCCTCTACAACAAAGTTAAAGATAATTGGTCCAAAAGGAGAGCTAAATGTTAGGGTACTGGGACCCGTTAGAAAGTATACTCAAATAGAAATAAGCAAGACAGATGCTTTTGCTATTGGGGTTAATCCACCAGTTAGAAATTCAGGAGATTTAGAGGGTTCACACCCAATAATAATAACAGATGGTATTAAAGAATTATATAAAGAACAAGGTTTAATAATAGCAACTAGGCATATTCATATAAATAAAGAAGATTTAAATAAATATAATTTAAAAGAAGGACAGTTAGTAAAAGTAAAAATAAACGGAATAAAAGGTGGAACGTTAGATAATGTATATGTTAAATCAGGAGATAATTATAACTTTGAACTACATATAGATACTGATGATGCTAATGCTAATTTAATAAATAACGGAGATATAGGAGAAATAATAAATGAATGAGTTTAAAACATGTAATATATGTACTGGATTTGATGGGAATCTACTAGCAACTAAATTAAGAGAATTAGATAAAGATGCTGTTATAGATGTTAAATGTCAAAGTATGTGTGCAATAGGATCTAAAAAACCATTTGTAATAGTAAATGGAATACCTGTAATTGCTGATGATATTGATAGTTTAATAATAAAAGTAAAAGATATTATAAAATGAACAATCAGATGTAGGCGATGTTATGTGGAAAATAGGAAATGTAGAAATAGAAAATAGAGTTGTTTTAGCCCCTATGGCGGGTATTTGTAACAGTGCATTTAGAAGAATAATAAAAGAAATGGGCTGTGGTTTAATATATGCTGAAATGGTTAGTGATAAAGCTATAGTTTATGATAATAAAAAAACTAAAGATTTACTATATATGACCGATTATGAAAGACCTATAGTGCAACAAATATTTGGTAGTGATAAAGAGTCTTTTGTTGAGGCTGCTAAAATAATTTATGAAACTATGAAGCCAGATATAATTGATATTAATATGGGTTGTCCAGTACCTAAAGTCGCATTAAGAGCACAAGCAGGATCCGCATTATTAAAGGATTCAAACAAGATATATGACATTGTGTCTTCTGTCGTTGAAAGTGTTCCAATTCCTGTAACGGTTAAGATAAGAAGTGGATGGGATAGTAAAAATATAAATGCAGTTGAGGTAGCGAAAGTTTGTGAAAAAGCGGGAGCAAGCGCAATATGTGTTCATCCCAGAACTAGAAGTCAAGGTTATAGTGGAAAAGCAGATTGGAATATAATAAAGGAAGTTAAAGAGTCTGTATCAATTCCCGTAATAGGAAATGGAGATATAACCTCTTTAGAGGCCGCTAATAGAATGTTTAATGAAACAAAGTGTGATGCTGTAATGATAGGAAGAGGTGCATTAGGTAACCCCTGGATTATAAAAGAAATAATGACTAATAAAAAGGAAAACATTACAATAAAAGATCGTTTTGAAATGATGTTAAAACACTTTAATTACTTATTAGAAATAAAACCTGAAAAAGTTGCAATATTAGAAATGAGAACTCACTTTGGTTGGTATTTAAAAGGAGTTTCTAATGGTAATGTAATAAAAAAGGAAATATATTGTATAAAAACAAAAGAAGAATTAATAGATTTAATATATAAACATTTACATAATCTTTAATTTGTTATAAAATATATTCTATGGAGAGGTTTATGGAGGAATTAACAGAACAAGAATTAGTTAGAAGAGAAAAGATGGAAAAGTTAGTTCAAAAAGGAATTGAGCCGTTTGGAACTCGTTTTGATGTCACTTCTAATTCGAAAGAAATAAAAGATAAGTATGATTCTTTTTCTAATGAAGATTTAGAAGAAAAAAATATAGAAGTAATAGTAGCCGGAAGAATAATGACTAAAAGAATCAAAGGTAAAGCAGGATTTATGCATATACAGGATAAATTCGGACAAATTCAAATATATGTAAAAGTAGATAATGTTGGTGAGTTTAGTTATGAAGTATTCGAAGATGCTGACCTTGGAGATATAGTTGGAATAAAAGGGAAACTATTTAGAACCCATATGGGAGAACTTAGTATTAAAGCAGAAGAATATACACACTTAGTAAAGGCTTTAAAACCTTTACCCGAAAAGTTTCATGGACTTGTAGATATAGAAGAAAGATTTAGAAAAAAATATTTAGATTTAATAATGAATGATGATGCGAGAAGACTTGCATTTGCAAGACCTAAAATAATAAGAAGCATTCAACATTATTTAGATGACTTGGGCTATGTTGAAGTAGAAACACCTATACTTGCTAATGTATCTAGTGGTGCTACAGCAAGACCCTTTGTAACTCATCACAACACATTAAGCCAAGATATGTATCTTAGAATAGCAACTGAAATACCTCTTAAGAAGTTGATTGTTGGTGGTATGGATGCTGTTTATGAAATTGGAAGACTCTTTAGAAATGAAGGAATGGATAGAAATCATAATCCCGAATTCACTTCTATAGAGATATACAAAGCTTATAGTGATTTAAATGGTATGATGGATCTTTGTGAAAACTTATTTAGAAAAGTTTTAATGGATGTAAATGGTACTTGTGAACTTGAATGGAAGGGGAAATTATTAGATTTCTCAAAACCATTTAAAAGAATAAGTATGGTAGATATAATAAAGGAAGTTGTAAATATAGACTTTAATAAAATAACAGATTTTGAAGAAGCAAAGAGATTAGCAAAAGAACACGATATTGAAATTGAAAAACACTTTGGTATAGGACATATAATAAATGAATTTTTTGAAAAATATTGTGAAGAAAAAATAATAGAACCCACATTCTTGTATGGTCATCCTATAGAAATAACAACTCTTGCTAAAAAATCAAAAGACCCAAGATTTACCGAAAGGTTTGAATTGTTCATTTCTGGTTCTGAATATGCAAATGCATATACTGAACTTAATGATCCAATTGATCAAAGGGAAAGATTAGAAAAGCAAGTTAAAGAAAAAGAATTGGGTAATGAGGAAGCAGAGGGAATTGATTATGATTTCTTAAATGCTTTAGAACATGGTATGCCACCATCAGGTGGAATTGGAATTGGTATTGACAGATTAGTAATGCTAGTTACTAAATCTGAAAATATAAGGGAGATAATTTTGTTCCCACATATGAAAAATAAAAAAATAGGAGGAGAGTAATATGAAAAACAAAAAATTATTAAAAACATTTTTGATTATATTGTTAGTTATAGTAGCATTCACTTGGTTAATACCAGGAACACAACTTGGTCAATCAGGAACATTAGAGTTCGAAGGAATCAATCCAGAAGGAATTTTAGGTATTTTTGGTTCTTTTGATATAATTGCATCGTATTTTTTCCAAAACATGCTTATGGTTTTATTTGTTGGTGTATTTTATGGAGTAATAAATAAAACAGGAGCATACAAAGAATTAATAGAAAAAATAGCAAAAAGTTTTAAAAAGAAAGAGTATATATTTTTAATACTAAGTATTTTATTCTTTATATTATTACCAGCACTTGCTAACTTATATTTCTTAATGTTCTTATTTGTACCATTCTTTATGCATATATTAAAAGAATTAGGTTACAAAAATAATGTTTCATTGTTAGCAACAGTTGGTTCTATACTAATAGGGCTTAGTGGAGCAATATCAAGTAAATTATTTGCAAATACAATAGAAGCTACAACTAATCCTTATGTATGGATTAAGGTAGGATTCTTAGTTCTTTCATCAGCGCTTACAGTATTATATGCACTTAAATTTAAATCTCAAAAGGAAAAAGATGAAGAAGACGGAATGTTAGAATTAGAAAAAAGAACAGGAAAGAAAGTTAATACTAATAGTAAAAAGTTATCAATAGTATTAGTTGTAATGCTTGTATTCTTTTTACTGGGTTTTATACCTTGGGGTAGTAGTTTCTTTGTATCTATGCAAAATGCTGTAATGGACGTTAAAATAGGAAAATTTCAAATATTTAAAGCTTTATTTGGAACTTTTAGTCCTTTTGGATCTTGGTATACTTCAGAATTTTACGCTTTATTATTAACATCTGCGATATTAATATCTGTGTTGTATAAGTTAAGTTTTGATGAATTTGTTGATGGTGCAATAGAGGGAATTAAAAAGTTTATAATTCCAGCAATATTAGTAGCAATAATGAGTTTAGTTACAATATTTACAATAAATTCTGGATTTATGGCAACTGTAATTAAGTTTATAGTATCAACCGGAAATGCTGCTTTAGTAGCTTTAGGAACATTTGTTAGTGCACCTTTTGCCGCTGATCCAGGGTATATAGCAGGTTATAACTTAAAAGCAGTTATTGCATCAATAAGTGATCCAAATTTACAACATATGGCATTAATTACACAACTTACAAATGGTGTTGCAATGTTGTTACTTCCTACAAGTTCAATATTAGTTGCAGGTCTTGTTTATACAGAAAAAGATTATAAAAGTTGGATAAAATACATTTGGAAACTAGCAGTTATGCTACTAATACTAGTTTTCTTAGCAGTAATAATATCTACACTTATTTAATTAACAAAATAGTAAAAGCAAATCAATAATAAAGATTTGCTTTTTTTATGATAAAATATATATGGGAGGAATTATGAGATTATACAATACGCTTTCTAAAGAAGTAGAAAAATTTATACCCAACGAAGAAGGAGTAGTTAAGATGTATACTTGTGGTCCCACTGTATATCATTTTGCGCATATTGGAAATTTAAGAACATATATATTTGAGGATATATTAGAAAAATCTTTAAAATATATTGGATATAGAGTAGATAGAGTCATGAATATTACAGACGTAGGTCATCTTCAAAGTGATGGTGATACTGGAGAAGATAAAATGCTTATGGGAGCAAGAAGAGAAAATAAAACTGTTTATGAAATAGCAGATTTTTATACAGAAGCATTTTTTAAAGATATAGAGAAACTTAATATAAGAAAACCAGATGTAATAAAAAAAGCATCAGATCAAATAGATGATTATATAGAGATAATAAGCTCATTAATTGAAAAAGATTATGCTTATTTATCTAATGGAAATGTTTATTTTGATATAAGTAAAGCAAAAGACTATTATAAGTTGTCTGGAAAAAAAGAAGAAGAACTAATGATTGGTGTAAGAGATGATGTAACTTTAGATGAATCAAAGAGAAATCCATTTGATTTCGTATTATGGTTCACTAAATCAAAATTTGAAAACCAAGCAATGCTTTGGGAATCTCCTTGGGGAATAGGTTATCCAGGTTGGCATATAGAGTGTTCAACTATTGCAAAATCAACCTTGGGAGAATATTTAGATATACATTGTGGAGGAGTAGATAATATATTTCCTCATCATACAAATGAAATAGCGCAAAGTGAAGCTTATTTAGGACATAAATGGTGTAATTACTGGATACATGGGGAACACTTAACTGATGCAACAGGTAAAATGTCTAAATCAAAAGGAGAATTTTTAACACTAACATTATTAATAGATAAAGGTTACGCCCCTTTAGCGTACAGATTTATGTGCTTACAATCTCATTATAGAAAACAATTACAATTTAGTTATGAATCTTTAGATATAGCAGTTCAATCTTATAACAAACTAAAATCTAGAATACAGTCTTTAAATAAAGATAAGACAGTTTTAGATGATGTATTAGTTGAAAAGTATAAAAATTTATTTAAAGAAACTTTAAAAGATAACTTAAATACATCTAACTCTCTTACTGTAGTTTTTGATTTATTAAAAGATGATGCTTTAGATGATTACAACAAACTATATTTAATAGAAGAATTTGATAAAGTTCTATCATTAAATTTAATAAATAAAGAAAGCTTAGATGTATCTGATGAAGTTTTAAAACTAATAGAAGAAAGAAATATTGCAAAAAATAATAAAGATTATAATAAAGCAGATGAAATAAGAAACAAATTATTAGATATGGGAATAGCATTAAAAGATACAAAAGAAGGAACAATAATAGAAAAGAGGTAATTTATGGATATAATTTATATTTTTATACCTATGGTGATTATGCTTTTATCACAGGCTTATATTAAGTCTACATATTCTAAATTTGTAGCAATAAAAAGCGAAAAAAATTTAACGGGATTAGATGTTGCAAAAAGAATGCTAGAAAGAAATAACATAAACAATATAAGCATAGAAAAAACACCAGGAACTCTTACTGATCATTTTGATCCTAAAAAGAAGGTAGTTAGACTATCTGAAGAAGTTTATTCTGGAACCTCAATTGCATCGTTATCTATTGCAGCACATGAAGTAGGGCACGTAATACAACATGAAACTAAATACTTTCCAATAAGATTAAGAGGAATATTAGTTCCTGTAGTAAACTTTTCTTCAAAAATTGGATATGTGGTATTTGCAATAGGAATAGCCTCATCTCTCTTTAACTTAGTATATATAGGTTTGGGGCTTATGTCTATGGCGTTAATTTTTCAACTAGTAACTTTACCAGTCGAATTTAATGCATCAAATAGAGCCAAAGAGGCATTGTTTGAAGGCGGTATGATTACGAGTTCCGAAAAAGCTGGGGTTGATAAAATGTTGAAATCAGCGGGCTTTACGTATTTAGCTTCATTCTTCTTAACTATGATGCAGTTAATTAGATTAATTTCTAATATTAGTAAAGATTAATGTAAACAAGAAATAATTGTAATATATAATGTTTAAGTTTTGATATAATTGAATAAGTTAGGGGTATTTTATGATAAAGGTCAAAATAAATAATAATGTTTATGAATATCCACAAGATACAACTCTTTTAGATATTAGTAAAGATTTTAGTGATGATTTTAAATTTGAAATATTAGTTGGTCAAGTAAATGGAGACATGCACAGTCTAAATTACAGATTAAGCGATGATTCAAATATAAGATTTTTTGATTTATCTTCTCATATAGGTAATAAAGTATATGAAAGAGGACTTGTTTTTATGTTAATAAAAGCAGTAAAAGAAACTCTTAATATGTCTTTAAAAGTAAAACATTCTATAGATAAGGGCATATATTGTGAGATAAAAGATGGTTTCTTAAAAGAAGAGGATATTTTTAAAATAAAAGAACAGTTATATAAATATGTTGAATCTAATATACCTTTTAAAAAAGGAAATTATTTAAAAGATGATGTAATAAATTATTATAGTAGTTTAGGTAGAACAGATAAAGTAGAATCCTTAAGATATGTAATGAAAGATAGTTTAATTTTATATAATTTTTCAAATATGATGGATTATTTTTATGGCGTAATGCCCGTAAGTTCTTCGTATATTAAATATTTTGACATAAGTTATATAGATGAAAAAAGTTTTGTTCTATTACTCCCAAATATTTATCTAGACGGAAATATCAAGAATTACTCGAATAATGAAAAAATATTAAATTCATTTCGAGCATTTACCAAATGGGGAGAAACACAAGGAATAACACATGTTTATGATTTGAATAGAGAAATAACGCACGGGAATATTCAAGATTTAATATATATGACTGAAACCAATCAAAATCTAAGATTGTTTGAAATTGCTAAAGAAATAAAAGAAAAAGAAACAGTAAAAATAATACTTATAGCCGGACCTTCTTCATCTGGAAAGACCACAACATCTAAAAAATTATCTATATATTTAAAAAGTTTAGGATTAAAGCCGCAACCTATATCTGTTGATGATTATTTTAAAGAAAGAGAAGATAGTCCAAGAGATAAAGATGGAAATTTTGATTTTGAGTGTGTAGAGGCTATAGATATAGATTTATTTAATAAAGATTTAAAGAAATTATTAAACAATGAAGAGATATTAGCGCCTACATTTAATTTTATAGAAGGAAAAAAAGAATATAAAACAAAGATTAAATTAGATAAAAATGGTATACTTATAATTGAGGGGTTACACGCATTAAATGAAGTATTAACCTCATCAATATCTATTGAAAATAAATTCAGAATGTATATATCACCATTAAGTAGCCTTGGAATAGATAATTCTAATAGAGTATCAACTACAGATTTAAGGTTAATTAGAAGAATAGTTAGAGATAACATGAATAGAGGATACAATGCATCAGAAACTTTAGAAAAATGGAAATCAGTACGCAGTGGTGAAGAAAAGTATGTATTTCCTTATCAAGAAGACAACGATATGGTATTCAACACATCTCTTCTTTATGAATTTGGAGTTTTAAGACCATATGCGGAACCGCTTCTCTTCTCAGTAGAAAGAGATGATCCAAATTATAATGAAGCAATGAGATTATTGAATTTAATTACAATGGTTCTCCCAGTCTCTGGGGTGGATATACCTAATGACTCAATACTTAGAGAGTTTATTGGGGACAGTTATTTTAGATAGAGGAGGTATTAATATGGCTGTAAAAGTTGCAATAAATGGTTTTGGAAGAATAGGAAGGTTAGCATTTAGAAAAATGTTTGGTGATAGCGATTTTGAAATAGTTGCTATAAATGATTTAACGGGAGCAGGAACACTTGCACATCTGTTAAAATATGATACAGTTCAAGGGAGATATAAAGAAAACTCTATATCTTCAACAGAAACATCTATAATAGTAGATGGTAAAGAAATAAAAGTTTATGCCGAAAAAGAACCAACAAATTTACCGTGGAGAGAGTTAGAAGTTGATGTTGTATTTGAATGTACAGGAATATTTACTTCTATGGAGCAATGTAATTATCACATAGAGGCTGGTGCAAAGAGAGTTATACTTTCTGCCCCTGGAAAAGATGATACAATGAAAACGGTAGTATTTAATGTTAACCATAACATACTAGATGGAACAGAAAGTGTTATATCTGCCGCTAGTTGTACTACAAACTGCTTGGCACCTATGGCAAAAGTTATGAATGATAATTTTGGAATTGAATATGGTTTAATGACCACTATTCATGCATATACAAATGATCAAAACACTTTAGATGCACCACATAAAAAGAATTTAAGAAGAGCAAGAGCAGCAGCCGAGAATATAATACCAAACTCAACAGGTGCTGCTAAAGCAATAGGACTCGTAATACCATCTTTAAAAGGTAAATTAGATGGTGTTGCACAAAGAGTGCCAGTACCAACAGGATCTTTAACAGAACTAACATGTATTCTTTCTAAAGAAACATCAGTAGAAGAAATAAATAATATCATGAAATCATCAGTAAATGAATCTTATGGATATACAGAAGATGAAATAGTTTCATCAGATGTAATAGGAACTACAGTAGGATCATTATTTGATGCAACTCAAACTAAGGTATTAAAAACCGATAAAGGCCAAATGGTAAAAGTAGTTTCTTGGTATGATAATGAAATGGGGTATACTTGCCAAATGATTAGACTTGCAAAATATATAAGTAGATTTATGAATTAACAACCTAGGGTTGTTTTTTTATTTGTAAGAAGGTATTATATAGTCAAGGAGGACTAAAATGAGCAAAGAAGTTCAAACTAAAAAAGCCCCAACAAAGAAAGTTCAAACAAAAAACACAGTAAAAAAATCCCCAACAAAAAAAGCACCGACAAAAAACACAACAAAGAAAGAACCAATTAAAAAAGTAGAAACAACAAAGAAAGAACCAATTAAAAAAGTTTCACCCAAAAAAACAGAACCAACAAAAAACAATATTTCAAAATATCTAGACAAAATCAAGAGTCCCAAAAACCTTATGTTCTTGGGAGGAGCAGTAGCGGCAATAATAATCATATTATTATTAATTCCTAAGGC
>CAZIYD010000004.1:0-13489 GCA_964543375.1 uncultured Muribaculaceae bacterium | reverse complement strand
CTGGTAAAAACTATACCATTACTTTTGATACAAACGGAGCTAATGTAATTAAAGAAGTAATGATAAAAGAAAACTCAAAATTAAAACTTCCGAAAGAACCACAAAAAGAAGGTTTTAAGTTTAATGGTTGGCTAGTAGATGGAAATCATTTTGATGAAAATACTAAAATAACCAAAAATATAACTCTTACTGCAGACTGGTTAGATGTGTCAAAAAAACTATTTAAAGTAACATTTAAATTTGATAATGGTACAGAAGATAAGGTAATAGAAGTAGAAGAAGAAGGCTTTGTAAACAAGCCAGAAACTCCAGTAAAAAATGGATATAGTTTTAATAACTGGATCTTTGAAAATAATCCGTATGATTTTAATTTGAAAGTAACAAAAGATATAATTTTAAGTGCAAAATGGGACAAATTAGAATCATCTGCGAGCTGTCCAAATGGTTATGTTATATTTCAAAACACATGTAGAAAGTTAGTGTCATCAGTAAACCTTACTAGAACATGTCCTAACGGTTACTCGTTAAGTGGTGATTCGTGTATAAAAACAGAGGCTTCATCACCTAATTATGTATGCCCTAGTGGAAAAACAGAATTAAACGGCAAGTGTTATACTCAATCCGGAGAACAACCAGTAGTATCTAGTACACCTTGTGGATCTGGCTTTTATCATAATAATTATGGTGGAGGAGATGGCGTTTGTGATGAAAGGGTTGCAAGTATATCTGTTCCAAAAGCTGCTAGTTGTGACGCGGGCTATTACTTTCAGAACCGTGATACATATGGTTGGTGTTATAAGATTTATTATTATGCTTGTACTGCTCCTGGAGTAAGGGTTGTTGTAGATCCTGATCATGGTGGAAAGATTTGTATATACTCAGATCCTTCATTAGGTAAAAGGCAAACCTGCCCACCAAAAGAATCTTATACATATGCGACATCAAATAGCAGAACTTGTGCATATTTTAAACGAGAACCTGTAAACAAAGTGTGCCCAACATCTGGAAATTTACTAATAAACGGAAAATGTTATGGAAACGCTTCAAATAAGGTGGAATCTTGCCAAGCGGGTTATACATTATCAGGAAGTAGTTGCATAAGAACAACAAGTGTGAATCCAACATATTCTTGTCAATCAGGTTATACAAGAAGTGGAAACAAGTGCTTAAAATATGATGTTAAACCATTACAATAGAAAGTAGATTAAAATCTACTTTTTTATTACACTTTGTTTACTAAAATCAGTTTCATAACTTTATTATGAATATTATACGTGTTATAATAAATTTGGAGGTATATATGAAAAAAACAATAGTAGATTATTCCTTAAATGGAAAAAAAGTAATAATAAGATGTGATTTAAATGTCCCTATGGAAAATGGTGTAATAACTGACGAAAATAGAATTGTTCAAAGTTTAGAAACTGTTAAATTTGCGTCAGATGCAGGAGCTAAAGTAATTCTTATGTCTCATCTTGGGAGGGTTAAGACAGAAGAAGATAAACTCACTAATTCTTTAGAACCCGTTGCAAAAAGAATGAGTGAATTATTAAAAAGAGAAATAAAATTTATTCCTTATACTCGTGGTATGGAGTTAGAGATAGCCATTAATGATTTAGAAAGTGGCGAAATTCTAATGATGGAAAACACTAGATTTGAAGATTTAAATGGTGAAAAAGAAAGCAAATGTGACCCAGAATTGAGTAAATATTGGGCTTCTCTTGGAGAAATATTTATAAATGATGCATTTGGAACTGCTCACAGAAAACACGCATCTAATGTTGGAATAGCAAGTATACTACCGAGTGGTATTGGATTTTTAATAAAAAAAGAACTTGATACTTTAGGGAAAGCTATAAATGATCCTAAAAGACCACTTGTAATAATATTGGGCGGTAAAAAAGTTGCAGATAAAATTGGTGTTATAGAACATGCCGTAAAAATCGCGGATTATATATTGATTGGTGGCGGAATGTCTTATACGTTTTTTAAGGCACTCGGTTATAATATAGGACTATCCGTTGTAGATGATTCTAGTTTAGATTTTTGTAAGAAAATATATGAAGAAAATAAAGAAAAAATTATTCTTCCTGTTGATATAGTTGTTGGAACCTCGTTTACTAACGAAACTAATGCAAGGTTGGTAGATATAAAAAATATTGGTAATAATGATATGGGGTTAGATATTGGAGTTGGAACAATTAATAATTTTAAGAAAATACTTACAGATGCTAAAACGGTTATTTGGAATGGTCCTGTTGGCGTATTCGAATTAGAAAAGTTCTCAACAGGTACAAGAAAAATATGTGAAATATTGGCAAGTATAAATGCAAATGTAATAATAGGTGGTGGAGATTCTGCCGCTGCAGTTTTAAAGTTTGGTTTTCAAGATAAATATTCTCACATTTCAACAGGTGGTGGGGCATCCCTTGAAATGCTAGAAGGAAAAGAACTTCCTGGAATAGCTGTTATTTGGGAGAAATAATGAAGTTAATAATTGCTAACTTAAAAATGAATTTAACTTTAGATAAAATATTGGATTATAAAAAAATAATAAACGAAAAACAAGAAGGACTTATAATAGCGCCACCATATATATATTTAGATATTATGAAAAGTCAAAACTATGACATAGCATCACAAGATGGTTACTATGTTGATAATGGCGCTTATACTGGAGAAGTTTCGTTTAATCAATTGAAAAGTATGGGCGTTAATTATTCTATAATTGGACATAGCGAAAGAAGACAAAAATTTAATGAAACTAATAACATAGTAAAAGAAAAGTATTTATCATCATTAAGAAATGGTATTACTCCTATAGTTTGTGTTGGTGAAACAAAAGAAGAAAGATTATCTAATAAAACCTTTGATATTATAGAAGAAGAAATAAAAGTTTTAATGGATTCAAAAACCGAATCTATTATAATCGCATATGAACCTATTTGGGCTATAGGAACAGGACTTACTCCAACTTTAGAAGAAATAGAAAGTGTTCATAAATTTATTAAAGAAATACTCAATAAGTATAATTTAAATTCAAAAATACTATATGGAGGAAGTGTTAATTTAAATAATATAAAAGAATTTTCGAAATCAGATCATATAGATGGCTTTTTAATAGGATCTGCATCATTAGATCCTAACAATTTATTAAATATGATAAATGAAATAGTGTAAACAGGAATGTATAAAAAAATATTTCCTGTTTTTTTAATTAGTTATTTATGGTATAAAACTTATAGTAGGTGATGTTATGCTTGGTTTCTATGGAGAAATGAAAACTGGAATTCTTAACTTAATTGTTCAAAAAAGAACGTTTATGTTAGATGGATCGGATATTAGAAATTTGCCAGAATATATAAGGGCTAAAGAAGAGTATCGTAATGACTTTGATGATACGGTTTTAGGCTCTTTATCAAAGGGTAGTATGAATAAGGGGCAAGTAAAGGTAAAAGAATTAAAGTCGCCTTTTGCTAGTAGTTCAAACTTTAATGGACAAAAAGATTTAAATCCACCAAATGTTACAGAAACAACCGAAATTAATAATCAACGTTATTATGAACCACAAGTAAAAGATGAAATAGATGCACTAATAGCCTAAAAATGTAGACAACTACATTTTTTTATATGGAGTATTATGATAAAAGTTTTTATGATATTGGAAAAAGAGGATCCATTTTTAAACGTTTTAAAAAGTGCAAATAAAAATATACATGTGACATGTTTTTCAGATAGTATAAAAACAGATTTAAATGATTGCTCCTTAAATAGGTTGGAAATGATTGTTATAGATATTTTGCATGTTATTGGAATTTCTCCCAAATATAGGGGTTATTTTTATTTGAAAGATGCAATAATTTTATATTATAATTCTCCTATTTTAATAAATAGTTTATACTTGGGTTTGTCTAAAAAGTACAATGTTTCTCCATCTTGTATAGAAAGAGGAATCTGTAGGGCTTTAGAAATTGGTTTTACTAGAAATGATATAGATGTTGTTGGAAAGATTTTTGGAAATTGTATATGCTGTACTCGTGGTTGTCCAACAAATCTAGAAGCAATAACAACTATAGTAGAAAGAATAAAATATATGATATAATTTTATTGGTGATTATATGAAGAAATTAATGTTAATTATATTAGATGGGGTTGGTTATAGCGAAAGTGAATATGGTAATGCTTTAAAACAAGCTAATACGCCAACTATAGATTACTTAGTTAATGAATACCCCAATAGTCTATTAGATGCATCAGAAGAACACGTTGGTCTTCCTAAAGGTCAAATGGGAAATAGTGAAGTTGGACATATGAACATTGGTGCTGGGAGAATAGTCTATCAACAGTTACAATTAATAAACGAATCTATAAGAAATGGAAGTTTTTATTCAAATAAGGAATTATTGAATGCTATTAATCATGCTAAAATAAATAATTCAAAATTGCATATAGTTGGGCTTTTAAGTGATGGGGGAGTTCACTCTCATATAGAACACTTTAAAGCCCTAATAAGTATGGCAAAACAAAATGGAGTAAACAAACTATATGTTCACGTTATTACTGATGGAAGAGATACTCTACCTAATTCCTCTTTAAAATATATAAAAGAATTAGAACAAGAACTCATAACACAAAACATAGGGAATATTGGGACTATATCGGGTAGATACTATGCAATGGATAGGGATAATAATTTTGATAGAATAAAAAAATATTATGATTCGATAGTATATGGTAATGGCGATAAATATAATTCTACGAAAGAACTTATAGAGCATAATTATGAAAATGGCATATTAGATGAATTTATAATTCCTGGAGTAATAGATAATAATAGTGTGATAGAAGATAATGACTCTATTATATGGGCTAACTTTAGACCAGATAGATCTTGGGAAATATTGACATCTATTACTAATCCTTCTTTTGATAAGTTTGAAAAGAAAAAGTTTAATAATATAAAATTAGTTACTATGATGCCTGTTGCAAATTCTGTGATAAATACTCATGCATTCGAACTAGATAAACTAAATAACACTTTAGGAGAATATGTTTCTAGGTATGATGTTAAACAACTTAGAATAGCAGAAACCGAAAAATATGCACATGTTACTTATTTCTTTGATGGTGGAGTAGAAAAAGACATACCAAATTGTGATAGAGTTTTAATAAATAGTCCAAAGGTAAAAACTTATGACCTAAAGCCAGAGATGAGTTCTTATGAATTGACATCTAAACTATTAGAGATAATGGGTAATTATGACTTGATCATACTTAATTTTGCTAATGGTGATATGGTTGGACATACTGGTGTCTTAGATGCTGCAATAAAAGCAGTAGAGGCCGTGGATCATAATTTAGGACTTATATATAAGAAATCAAAAGAGTTAGGGTTTACTATGATGGTAACGGCAGATCATGGAAATTGTGAGGAAATGTTAGATAAAGATGGAAATATACTAACAGCACACACCAAGAATAAGGTTAGATTTATAATTACAGATAAGTCATATTTGGTAAAAGATGGAAAACTTGGAGATATTGCACCAAGCGTGTTAACCTTACTAGATTTAGAAATACCAAAAGAAATGACAGGGAATGTCTTGATAAATAAACAATAAAGTATTAAAATGATTGTAAGGAGGTAATGATATGAGATTTGGAGAGCCAGTTATGTATAGTGATTTTAATTCAATGTCTTATGGTTGGAGTATAGCATCTTTTGTTCTTGCTATAGTCGGCGGAATATTAGTTCTTCTATTATTTTTAAATAAATCTAATAAGAACAAATATCAAGGCAATTTAAAAAGATTATATGATTTTTTAAACTTCGACTACTTAACGCTCGATATTGTTATTAAATTTCTTTATACCGCTACAACAATATTTATAGTACTTAATTCATTTAATTATATATCACAAAACTTTTTAAACTTTGTATTATATTTAATTTTTGGAGTTGTTATGACTAGAATTGCATATGAACTTGTAATTATATTGATAAAAGTATGCAAAAACACTACAGAAATAAATGAAAAATTAAACAAAAAACCATTATCTGTAGTAGAAACAAAAGAAGAACCAAAAAAGAAAAAATAATAAGTTATAATACTTATTATTTTTGTTTTAAGGGGTAATTTATAAAAAAATTAAAATAAGTGCAATATTGTATTGCATTTATTTTTTTCTTTTGTTATAATCTTCTTGCAAGTTGTGGCTTAGATGCGTAAGGTTGCTGATACACCAGGCAAAGTTGAATATATAATATCGGGTTATTTACGTGGAGCAAGTTTATACAATTGATATAAGCGAAGGGAGGACCAAGATGGCAAATAGAATTAGAATTAAACTTAAAGCTTACGATCACAGGGTATTGGATCAAGCAGCGGGAAGAATCGTTGAAGCAGTTAAGAGAACTGGCGGTGAAATAAGTGGACCAATTCCACTACCGACAGAAGTTCAAAAGTATACCATTTTAAGAGCGGTTCACAAGTACAAAGATTCTCGTGAACAATTTGAAATGCGTACACATAAAAGATTAATTGACATCAACAATCCTAGTAAGGAAACTGTCGAAACTTTGACAAGATTAGACTTACCTAGTGGCGTTGACATAGAAATAAAATAGGAGGAAATAATGAAAAAAGGAATCTTAGGTAGAAAAGAAGGAATGACACAAGTATTTACTAAAGATGGTATTTTAGTTCCTGTAACTGTAATAAGTGTAGAACCAAATGTTGTAATGCAAGTTAAAACAAAAGAAACAGATGGATATGAAGCTATACAATTAGGTTTTGGATCTAAAAGAGAGTCATTAAGTAATAAAGCAGCAAAAGGTCATGCAAAAAAAGCGAACGCTACACCTAAGCGCTTCTTAAGAGAAATAAGGGGAGTAGATGTAGCAAATTATCAAATAGGTCAAGAATTAAAAGCAGATTTATTTGAAGCGGGAGAAGTTGTAGATGTTACTGGAAGAAGCAAAGGAAAAGGCTTCCAAGGTGTAATTAAACGTCACAATCAAAGTCGTGGTCCTATGGGACACGGTTCTCAATATCATAGAGGCGTTGGTTCTATGGGAACAATGAGAGCTATGAGAGTATTAAAGGGTAAAAATTTACCTGGTCATATGGGATTTGAAACTGTTACTATACAAAACCTTGAAATAGTTGAAATAGATGTTGAGAATAATGTAATTTTAGTTAAAGGAAATGTACCCGGACCTAAAAAAACATTATTGATGATAAGAACAGCAGTAAAAAAGAATGGCGTAAAAAGAGAAGTTTTAGATTTAGTTAACTATAATAATAAAGAACTACTAGAAGAACCTATTATAGAAGCAGAAGAACCAGTAGTAGAGGAAACAAAAGAAGAAGTTAGCGAAGCATCAAACGAAGAAAAATCTGAAGGAACAGAAGAATAATTTGTTCTTTAGATAAGGAGGAAGTATGTCTAAAGTGGCACTTTTAAATATAAAAGGCGAAAAATTAAAAGATATTAATTTAGAAGACAAAGTTTGGGGAATAGAACCTAATGACAGTGTTATATATGATGCTATATTATTAGCAAAAGCAGCAGAACGTCAAGCTTCACACAATACAAAAACAAGAGCACAAGTGAGTGGTGGTGGAAGAAAACCTTGGAGACAAAAAGGAACAGGTAATGCTAGACAAGGATCTATAAGAAGTCCTCAATGGAGAGGTGGAGGAATAGTATTTGGACCTACACCAGAAGTAAACTATAAAAAGAAGATGAACAGAAAAGAAAGAAAATTAGCAATCAAATCTATGCTTTCTTACAAAGTAACTGACAAGAATCTTACTTTATTAGATAGTTTAAAATTAAAAGATAAGAAAACTAAAACATTCTTAGAAATAATGAAAACACTTAAATTAGATAAAGGAACATTATTTGTAACTAATGAATTAACAGAAGAATTATTATTATCTTCTCGTAATATAAAAGGAGTAAAAATGATAGTTCCAACAGAAATAAATGTTTTAGATTTAGCTAGTTATGAAAATTTAGTAATAACAGAAGAAGCATTAAAAGTAATAGAGGAGGTGCTAGTATAATATGTCAAACTATAGAGATATAATTAAAGCACCAGTAATAACTGAAAAGAGTGCATCTATAGCAAGCGATGAAAGAAGATATGTTTTTGAAGTTGATACAAAGGCTAATAAAACACAAATAAAACAAGCTATAGAACAAATATTTAAAGTTAAAGTTGAAAGTATAAACACGATAAATGTTAAACCTAAGAAAAAAAGAGTTGGACGTCATAGTGGTTATACAAATAAGTCTAAAAAGGCAATAATAACTTTAGCTCCAAATAATAAGATAGATTTATAAGAGGGAGGATATTGACATGCCGATAAAGAAATATAAACCACGCACTAACGCGTCTAGAAATATGACTACTTTGGTTACTAGTCATTTAACAAAAAAAGCACCAGAAAAAAGTTTGACTAAACCGCTACCTAAAAAAGCTGGTAGAAATAATCAAGGTAAAATAACTATTAGACATCGTGGTGGTGGAGCAAAGAGAAAATATCGTATTATTGATTTTAAAAGAAATAAATATGATGTTGAAGGAACTGTTACTGCTATTGAATATGATCCAAATAGAACATGTGATATTGCTCTAATAACATATAAAGATGGTGAAAAAAGATATATAATTGCACCAGTTGATTTAAAAGTTGGAGATAAAGTAATTGCAGGAACTAATGTAGATATTAAAGTTGGTAATGCATTACCGCTTGAAAATATCGCGGTTGGTACATATATACATAATATTGAACTTAAACCTAAAAAAGGTGGACAACTAGTAAGAAGTGCAGGAACTAGTGCTCAAATACTAGGTAGAGAAGGTAAATATGTATTAATAAGATTAAAAAGTGGAGAAACAAGAAAAATTCTTGGAACATGTATGGCTACAGTTGGTGTAGTTGGAAATGTAGATAGAGAATTATTGAAATTAGGTAAAGCAGGACGCAAACGTCATTTAGGTATTAGACCTACAGTTCGTGGTTCTGTAATGAACCCTAACGATCACCCTCATGGTGGTGGAGAAGGAAAATCTCCAATTGGTAGAAGTGGTCCACTTACTCCTTGGGGTAAACCAACACTTGGATATAAGACAAGAAAAAATAAAAAGAATTCAACTAAGTTTATAGTTAAACGTCGTGGTAAATAGAAAGGATAGATAAGATGGCAAGAAGTTTAAAGAAAAAACCATATGTATTTGAAAGACTTATGAAAAGAGTTAAGGCTTTAAATGAAAGTGGTAAAAAAGAAGTTTTAAAGACATGGTCTCGTCGTTCTACAATTTATCCTGAATTTGTGGGACATACCTTTGCGGTACATAATGGTAAAGAATTTATACCAGTATATGTAACTGAAGATATGGTAGGACATAAACTTGGCGAATTTTCTATGACACGTAAATTCACAGGTCATACAGGAGAAAGCAAAGATAAGAAATAATCTTTGGGGAAAGGAAACTAAAATATGGAAGTAAAAGCTATAGCAAAAGATATTAAAGTTTCTGCGGATAAAGCTCGTTTAGTAATGAATTTAATTCGTGGTAAAGATATAAAAGATGCATCTAATATACTTGCTAATTTAAATAATAAGTCTTCTAGACTAATAATAAAAGTGTTAAATTCAGCAGTAGCAAATGCAGAAAATAATCACAAATTAAATAAAGAAAAACTATATGTTTCAAAAGCATATGTAGATGAAGGAGCCGTTATAAAAAGAGGAATGTTTGATTCTAGAGGTCACGTTGGAAGAAGAGATCATAGAACAAGTCATTTAACTGTAATGGTTCAAGAAAGAAACTAAAGGAGGTGTAATCGTGGGACAAAAGGTAAGTCCAATTGCATTTAGAATTGGAGTAAATAAAGATTGGAATGCAAAATGGTATGCATCTAATAAAGATTTTAAAGTGTTTTTAGAAAAAGATAGTAAAATTCGTAAGTTTTTAAGTACTAAATTAAAGGATGCTTCTGTTTCAAATGTAATAATTGAAAGAAACAAGAAGAATACTGAAGTTACTATTTATACTGCTAAACCTGGTGTAATAATTGGTCATGGTGGTGAAGAAATAGATAAATTAAAGAAAAATTTAATAAAGTTAGTAGATGAAAACATACAAATATCTATAGTTGAAATTAAAAATCCTGATTTACACGCAAAAATAGTAGCAGATAGTATAGCTCATCAAATACAAAATAGAGCATCATTTCGTGTTGCTCAAAAAAGAGCTATAAGAAATACTATGAAAGCAGGAGCTTTAGGAATAAAAACTAAAGTATCTGGTAGATTGGGTGGAGCTGAAATGGCTCGTAGTGAAGGTTATTCCGAAGGAACGACTCCATTACATACTCTAAGAGCTGATATAGACTATGCAACAAGCGAAGCAGATACAACTTTTGGTAAAATTGGAGTTAAAGTTTGGATATATAAAGGTGAGATCCTTCCTACAAAGAAATTTAAGGGAGGTAACGAAGATGGCACTAATACCAAAAAGAACTAAATATCGTAGACCTCATCGTTTAAGATATGATGGAGTAGCTAAAGGTAATACTGAATTACATTTAGGTACTTATGGTATTCAAGCACTAGAAGGCGCTTGGATAACTCAACAACAAATAGAAGCAGCAAGAGTTGCAATGACTCGTTATATGAAACGTGGTGGAAAAGTTTATACAAACATATTCCCACATCTTTCATTGACTAAGAAACCTCTTGAAACTCGTCAAGGTAAAGGTAAAGGAAGTCCTGAATCTTGGGTTGCAGTTGTAAAAAAAGGCAAAATTATGTTTGAAGTAGATGGTATATCAGAAGAAGTTGCTAAAGAAGCACTTCGTCTAGCTATGCACAAACTACCAATCAAATCTAGGTTTGTAAAGAAAGAGAGTGGTGATGAATAATGAAAAGTACTGAATTAATTAAATTAACCACTGATGAAATGTTAAAGAAAATCGAATCAAATAAAGAAGAATTATTTAATTTACGTTTTGAACAAGCTACTGGTAATCTAGAAAAACCATCTAGAATAAGAGAGCTTAGAAAAGAAATTGCTAGAATGAAGACAATCATTCGCGAACGTGAATTAGGTGTTAAGTAGGAGGCCATATGGACAAGGTTAAACATGAAATAATCGGTACTGTAGTTAGTGCAAAAAACAACAAAACTATAACAGTATTAGTAGAAAATTATACTAGACATCCATTATATGGTAAACGTGTAAAAAGTTCTAAGAAATATGCTGCTCACGATGAAACTAATAAAGCTAAAGTTGGAGATGTTGTTCGTTTAGTAGAAACTAAACCACTATCTAAAACAAAAAGGTTTACTCTAGTTGAAATAGTAAAAGAAGCAGTAATTTTATAACTTAATTTAAGGAGGAATAAAATATGATTCAACAACAAAGTCGTTTAAAAGTTGCAGATAACTCAGGTGCTCGTGAAATTATGGTAATAAGAGTACTTGGCGGAAGCAGAGTAAAAGCTGGTGGCATTGGAGATGTAGTAGTAGGAACTGTAAAAAAAGCTACACCTAATGGTACTGTAAAAGCTAAAAAAGTAGTTAAAGCAGTAATAGTTAGAACTAAATCATCTGTTAAAAGAGAAGATGGTTCTTATATAAGATTCGATGATAATGCATGTGTTTTAATAAAAGATGATAAAACTCCTGTTGGAACACGTGTACTAGGACCTGTTGCTCGTGAACTTCGTGATAAAAACTACATGAAGATAGTATCACTTGCAAATGAAGTGTTATAGGAGGAAATATGAAAGTAAAAGTTGGAGATAAAGTAATAGTAATTGCTGGATCAAATAAAGATAAGATAGGAAAAGTAATAAGAGTTCTTTCAAAAGAAAGTAGAGTCATAGTTGAAGGCGTTAATGTAGTAAAAAGACACAAGAAAGCTGATGGACAAAATCAAACTGGAGGAATAATTGAATTCGAAGCACCTATACATTCATCTAACGTTATGTTAGTAGATCCCAAAACAGGAAAAGGTACTAGAAAAAAAGTAAAAACAGAAGTAAAGAAAGAAGCACCTAAAAAAGAAGAAACAAAAAAGGTAGCATCTAAGCCAGTTAAAAAAACTGCGACTAAAAAAGAAACAGTTAGCAAAAAAACTAACAAAGAAAAAGACAAGTAGAAGGAGGAATTATGAACCATCTAAAAGAAAAATATTTGAAGGAAGTAGTTCCTAGTTTAATGAAAAAATATAACTATAAATCTATAATGGCAGTGCCAAAATTAGATAAAGTTGTTATAAATATGGGTGTAGGAGACTCTAAATCAAACAGTAAGTTGTTAGAATCTGCTATGTCTGATTTAGAACTAATAACTGGCACAAAACCAGTTACAACAAAAGCAAAAAAATCAATCGCAGGTTTTGCACTTAGAGAAGGCATGCCAATTGGTTGTAAGGTTACATTACGTGGAGAAAACATGTATGTATTCTTAGAAAAACTAATAAGAATAGCACTACCTAGAGTAAGAGACTTTAGAGGTCTATCTCCCAAATCATTTGATGGTAAAGGAAATTATACTTTAGGATTAAAAGAGCAATTAATATTCTCTGAAGTAATATATGACAATGTAATGAAAATTCGTGGTATGGATGTAGTAGTAGTTACTACAGCTAAAACAAACGAAGAAGCACACGATTTATTAGATGGGTTAGGATTCCCATTTAGAAAATAGGAGGAATCATGGCAAAGAAAAGTATAGTTGTAAGGTCAAAAAGACCACAAAAATATAAGGTTCGTGAATATACTCGTTGTTCTATATGTGGAAGACCACATGCAGTAATGAGAAAATTTGGTGTATGTCGTATATGTTTTAGAGAATTAGCATATAAGGGCCAAATACCAGGCGTAAAGAAATCAAGTTGGTAAGGAGGATTAAGATGATAGTAACTGATCCAATAGCTGATATGCTTACTAGAATACGTAATGCAAATCAAATGAAATATAAAGAAGTAGAAATTCCATCATCTAAAATGAAACTAGAAATATCTAGAATATTAAAAGATGAAGGATTTATAGAGGATTATAAATTAGAAGACAAAGACGGAGTACCAACATTATTGGTTAGTCTTAAGTATGGTCCAAAGAAAGAAAGAGTAATAACTGGTTTAAAAAGAATATCTAAACCAGGTATGAGAGTATATGCTAAAGTAGAAGAAATTCCAACAGTATTAAATGGTTTTGGAATTGCTGTAATGTCTACACCAAAAGGTTTAATGACAAACAAAGAAGCAAAAAAGAACCAAATTGGTGGAGAAGTTTTAGCGTATATTTGGTAATAATTACATAGGAGGAAATATGAGTCGTATAGGAGATAGAAAACTACAAGTTCCAACAAATATAAATGTTGAATTAGTAGATGATAACATAACAGTTAAAGGTCCTAAAGGTGAATTAACTAGACAAATACCTAAAGATGTAATTGTTAAAAT
>CAZIYD010000003.1:41587-65828 GCA_964543375.1 uncultured Muribaculaceae bacterium | reverse complement strand
TATTTTCAATTATATTATTTTCCATAATTTTACCTCCAATATTATTTTAACAAAAAAAGGTTGACTAATCAACCTTTGAATGTTTCTTTATTATTTTTGACTTAAATGCATCTTCATATACTCTCATGTTATCTTTTTCTTTGGTTTCTTGAAGAGCAAGTTTTAAATATATGTATTTCATTTGTTCTTTCATATTACTTGTACAACCCACTGTATCTATAATCCTAACGCGATCTTTATCTAAATAGAAATCAACTGTATTTTTTTCATTATCTAGACTATAATCAAATCTATATATATAGTAAGGATATTCTTTCATGTAATCTTCTTCCCTGATAGATCCAAAATCTTTATTTCTTATCTTCTCTAATAATGATGTTTTTTCTTCTTCTGTAGGATTAAATTCTTCTTTTACGCCTGTACTTGTCATTTCTAATAAAGGATCACTTATATTTATAGATTCTTTTTTATAATTTGTTTGTTGTTTTCCATATTTTTTCTTACTTAATTCTACTTTAGATAGTATATTTATATCTCCAGCGTTATCAAATAAGTAATATAAATCCTTATATTTAGTTTTTTCTTTTACACTTTCTATAACTTTTGTTTCAGATGAATATATATCTATTTCTTCTAGTTTATCTAAAAAAGTTTTCATTAATTCATAATTTTCAACTCTTATATTATTCGCATCTTTTCTTCTTTTGTTTATAAATACATTTCCTAATGCACCATATCCAAACGCTGAATACATTGCGATTTTGTTATATGTTTCTTGATCAAATACCTTTCCTCTATAACCTTGTAAAGTTATTACAGTATAAAAAGATAATATTCCAAGAGATGTTAGATAAAGTAAATCTCGATTAGAACTATATGCTCCTTTTTTAAGTTGCTTAATAATATCGTCTATATTATATTCAAAATATATTTCTTTCATGTAAACTCCTAAAAAAACATAGAGGCTGCCCCCCTGAAGAAACAGCCTCAAAAAGAATAAAAAGGGGTTGGCTAGTGTGATACTAGCATACCAATCCAATTTCTTGAATTGGTATCACTTATAATACTGATTAATTATCATTTGTCAAGCATTTTTGTGGTACAATTCTAGTAAAAGGTGAATATTATGAATGATATTAAAAATATTAAAGGAATAGGTCCTAAAACATTGTCCTATTTAAATAAATTAGATATATATAATATTTATGATTTAATTGAACATTATCCTTTTCGTTATGAAGTATTATCTAGAAGTAATATAGAAGTATTAAATCAAGATGATAAAATAATTATAGATGGAATAGTTGAAACCAAACCTACAGTATTTAGATTTAAAGGTAACATGAATAGAATGAACTTTAACATAAGTACTAATAGCAATATATTTAAAGTTACTATATTTAATAGAGCTTTTCTAATAAAAAATATAGATATAGGAAATATTGTAACAGTAATAGGAAAATATGATTTAAAAAACAATACAATAATAGCAAGCGACATAATGTTTAGTCCTTTATCAAATAAACCAACTATAATACCAATTTATAGAACTACTAATGGATTACCAAAAAAAACATTACATAAAATAATATTAAATGCTTTAACTTTAGTAAAACCAATAGATTATATCCCAAAATATATAGAAAAATCTTTTATACCAAAAGATATATCATTACTTAATATCCACAATCCCAAAGATATAGATAACTTAAAAAAAGCAATGATTAGATTAAAATATGAAGAATTATTTGTATTTATGCTAAAGATTAACTACTTAAAATTAATAAATAAAAATAACACTTTGGGATATGATAGAAAAGTAAATAAGAAGTATATGGAAGATATATTAAAAGATCTACCATTTACTCTAACTATAGATCAATTAAAAGTAATGGATGAAATAATAAAAGATTTAAATAGTAAAAATAGAATGAATAGACTAATTCAAGGAGACGTTGGTAGTGGTAAAACTATTGTTGCTTTAATATCGAGTTATTTAATGGCTAAATCTAATTATCAAACAGCATTTATGGCACCTACTGAACTTTTAGCAAAACAGCACTATGATAACTCTTTAAAACTATTTAAAGATATAAATATAAGATTATTAATTGGAAGTACAACAAAAAAAGAAAAAGAAATTATATATGAAGAAATAAAATCAGGAAAAGTAGATTTAGTAATAGGAACACATGCTCTTTTAAATGAAGGATTAGAATTTAATAATTTAGGCTTAATAATAACAGACGAACAACATAGATTTGGAGTTAATCAAAGAACTACTTTAAGAAATAAAGGAAACATGCCAGATATACTATATATGTCTGCAACACCCATACCTAGAACGTATGCTCTTACTATATATGGAGATATGGATATAAGTACTATTAAAACACTACCTAAAGATAAAAAAGCAATAATTACTTATATTAAAGAACCGACAGAATTAAAAGAAGTTTTATTAAAGATAAAAGAAGAATTAGATAAAGGTTATCAAGTATATGTAGTAGCACCTCTAATAGAAGATGAAGATAATAAAGAAAGTGTTAAAAAGTTAGAAAATAGATATAAACTAGCATTCAAATCAAATAATATTGAAATGATTCACGGTAAGATGAAACAAGATAAAAAAGATTCTATTATGAAAGACTTCTTAGATAAAAAAATAGATATATTAATATCTACTACTATAATAGAAGTGGGTATAGATGTTAAGAATGCGACTTTAATGGTTATACACGATGCTGATATGTTTGGACTATCTACTCTTCATCAATTAAGAGGTAGAGTAGGTAGAAGTGATATACAATCTTATTGTATCTTAATAGGAAATAAATCTAATAAAAGGCTAAATATAATGGAATCTACTATAGATGGATTTAAAATATCAGAAAGCGACTTTGAGCTTAGAGGTTCTGGAGATCTATTTGGAATAAGACAAAGTGGAGATTTATCTTTTAAAATCGCAGATATAAAGAAAGATTACAAAATATTATTAAAAGCAAAAGAAGATAGTTTAAATTTTTTAAATGATAATAATTTAGATGATTATCCAATTCAAAAACAAATAATAGAAAGTATAATAAGGAAAGATTAATGTTTAATAGAATATATATAGAAATAACTAATATTTGTAATCTAAATTGTTCGTTTTGTAAAGAAGATAATAGACCTAAAAGACACCTTTCGTTAGAACAATACAAACTAATATTAAACAAGATAAAAGGGTATACCAAACATATATATCTTCATATAAAAGGAGAACCCTTAATGCATAAAGATATAGATAAATTCATTGATTTAGCAAACAATCTAGGTTTTAATGTTAATTTAACTACTAATGGTAGATTAATAAAAGATAATATAGATATATTAAATAAAGTTAGACAAATAAACATATCTCTACATAGCTATGATAATTTAGATGAAATAAAAGAATTATTTAAAGTAGTAGATGGTATTACTACTAAAGTATCTTATAGAGTATGGCTTGATAACAAAGATATATTAAAGTTAATAGAAAATTATTATAGTATAAAAGTAGAAAATAATAAGAGAACTACTATAAGAGATAATCTATATTTAGACATAGATAAAGAGTTTATATGGCCTGATATTAATATAAAAGAAATAAATGATAATGGTACTTGTTATGGTCTTAGAAGACAACTTGGAATATTAGTAGATGGAACAGTTGTACCTTGTTGTTTAGATCAAGACGGAATAATAAATTTAGGTAATATTTATAATGATGATTTAGATACAATAATAAACTCCGCTAGAGCATTAAACATAATAAATAACTTTAGAAATAACAAATTAATAGAAGAACTATGTAAAAGATGTGGATATATAGATAGATTTAAAAAATAGATAAGAATTACTTATCTATTTTCATTTCTATCATATTTTCTCCGTTTATAGCATCCATACTAGATCTAATTGATTCTTTTATAGCACCCACTATATCATCATCGTTTATATCTAATTCTTCTATATGACTTTTATCTATAAACATTTCTTTAGCAAAACTTTTACTAAATTTACTCATTTTAAGTCCTGATTCTAATCCTTTTTTCTTATATTCTAAGTCTTTAAAATATCCGAACAATTTAAATAAGAAAGTAGGTATAGTAATAACTTTTCTATTAATACCCATAGCATCATGAAATATACTTAGTAATTCAGTCCATTTCATATTATAACAACCAACAGGATATACTTTAGTACCAACATCTTTTATAGAAGCATTTACAATCATTTCTCCAACTTGTTTAGTAGTTACCATTGTAGTACCACCTTTTGGATAGAATGTAGCTCCTTTCATGCTTAAAATCTCTTTTAATAGTATAGTCCATACTGGCTTTCTTCCTTTTTGAATTCCAAATATATAAGGAAGTTCTAATATTACAATATCTATCTTATTTGTATATGATAAAGACATACTTTCTTGATCTATTCTACTTTTAATATAAGGATTTAAATATAACTTATCTTTAGGCCAAACTCTATTAAAATAAGAAAAATATGATCCAAGTATAACAACTTTTTTAATACCCATCTCTATTGCAATCTTTATCATTTTTTCAAGTGGATCTATATTATATTTCTTAAATAAATTATATATAGGTTTAGGACCACTAACTCTGTCATCTATACCTGCCGCAAAAACCATTACATCAATATTTTTTAAACATTTTCTTAAATCAGAATCACTTAACTCTAAATAATTAGCGATATCAATCTTTAATTCTTTAGGTAAAGAGACCTTAGGCATTTCCAAAGCAATAGTAGAAACATTATGACCTAAATCAATAAATCTAATAGCAGCTTCACTACCTAATAAACCAGTACCACCAACAATAAATACATTCATATTATCACCTAAAACAATTTTATAATTCCATTTACAATTAGTCAATAATATGGTTGACTTTTATATAAAAATACTTTATTATTAAATTAGTGTAGATGATAAACAAATGTCTACACTCACTCGAAAGAGTGTGTTCAACCAAAACCCCCTGAAGATAGGCAGAGATGCCTATCACTTTTTTTTGTCCTTATTTTACAAGGGTTTGTAAGAAATAATATTTAAAAATTATTGGAATAGGTTGCAAAAAGGTTGCAATTTTCTAAAAAACACAAAAATTTATCTTAATTTCTGTCGGATTTTGTCGTTTTGTAGTATAATTAAATTAATGAAAAAAAAGTGCTAGTAGAGACTTTTGAAAAGAAGTTTTTATCTGGCATTTTTTTAGTAGTAGGAGGCATTTTAATGTTAATTAGAAAAATAAATGGTTTTAATTATAAGTCTTTTAAAAATTATACTGGTCCTGATAATGAAAGTGAATTTAAAGAAAAAAATATTTTTTTTGGATATAACGGTAGAGGAAAGTCATCACTTGCTAAAGGTATAATTGATGAATTCTTAAAAGATAAAAAAAACAGTTCAAATAATTTTAGAGTTTTTGATAAGAATTTTATTGATAATAATATAATTCTAAAAGATGGTAATAGTATTGGACTAAAGGGTGTAGTTGCAAATTTTGGAGAAAAAAATGTAGAATTAGAAAAAGAAATAGAGCAATTGAAAACACAAGAGAAGGATGTAGAAATAATTCGATCTGAGATAGATGATATGGAAAAAGAAAATATTACTGAAATAGAAAAAATATTTAATAAGAAAAAAGGAAAATTAAATATTAGAAAAAGAAATGGAAACAATTCAGATGAAATAATTAATTTATATTTAAAAGATTATAAAGATTCAAAAGTTATAATAAAAAATGATGCCCAATTAGAAGAAATAAATGGAAATGATGATTCAGATGAAATTTTATTAAAAATGAAACAATTTGATATTATTCAATTTGATTTAATATCTGATGAGGAAATTAATGATATTAATTATATAATTAATAAAGATTATGATAATACAAGTATTCCAACGTCTGAAGTTATAAATTGGATAAGAGATGGTATTAAAATTCATGATGATAATAATAATCATAATAAGTGTATTTTTTGTGGTAATGATTTTAGTTTAAATAATGTTGAAGAGAAAATAAAATTAATATTAGAGAATAAAAAGCAACAAGAATTACTTAAACTAGAGATGTATGAAAATAAAATAAATAGGATTATTGAAAAAGAAAAAGAATGTAATAATGATAAAAAGCTTGCAGAAGAAATTTTTGGAAATGTCATTACAAATAGTTATGAAGAAATTATTAATGAACTTATTAAGTTAAAAGAATTAGAAAAATGTTTAAAAAATAAAATAGCAAATTTCAATTTATCATTAAAAATGGATATAAAAAAATATCTTGGTTGTTTCAATATAATTGATGAAAATCAAAATAATATAATACTTATAAAAAGTAAAAAAATTAAAGAAACAGAACAAAAAATTGACAAATTAAATATGTTAATTAAAGGATCAATTGGATTAAATATAAAAAATAGTAGTTTAATAAACAAAAATTTAGAAGAAATTTCAAAAAAGAAATTAGTTATTGAGGAAGCAAAAAAAATCAATGAATCAATAAATGCAAAAACAAAAGAACTAATTGATAGTCAATCAAATATCAATGATTTTGTAGAGCACCTTGATATTATTATTAATAATTTGGAACTTAATTTTAAATTGGATATTAATGAAGATTACTATATTTTAAAACATAATGAATCAAGTAAAGAATTGACATTGGATGATATTAGTGAAGGTGAAAAAAACATTTTGGCATTATTATATTTTTATTTTGAATTGTTTACTGATAAAGAACAAAAAAAATTAAAGCCAGATATATTTTTAATTATAATAGACGATCCGATTTCTAGCATGGATGATATAAATAAAATGTATGTTTTACAATTATTAAAAAGAATTGTAGATTTACATGATGTTCAATTATTTATTTTTACACATGTTTGGGATGATTTTTGTAATTTATGTTATGGAAAAAAAGATAAAAATGATACCCCATATAGATTATATGAAATAAAAAAAGATAATAATGGAAGTAAGATAGAAAAAACAAAAACCAACATTACACCATATCATCATGATTTTAAAGAAATATATGATTTTTCATGTAAAACTTCTACATCTGATTTCACTGATTGTGAAATATATCATTATCCTAACACAATGAGAAGAGTATTAGAAAGTTTTATGAGTTTTAAGGTTAAAAACAATAGTCCTACGCAAGATAATTTCGAGAATGTTAAGACATCTTTATGTGGAGAAAACTCTACTGCAAATGACGAATTATGTATTGGAACTTTACTAAATGTATGTAATATTCTTTCTCACAATTCAATAAGAAATGCAGATGAAATATTAAATTCTGCAAAATATTTAATGAACAAAATAAAAATGATTGATAAACAGCATTATAATACAATGAAACAATAAAAAAAAGGACCTAGCCAATCAAGGCTAAGTCCTTTTTCTCAATTTAAATTGTCCATAATATCTACTATATTTTGAAGTGAATTTTTATACATATGAGAATATGTATTTAAAGTTTCATCTATTTTAGTATGACCTAAATAGTTTGCTACTAATGTAATACTAGCATTATTATTTATAAGTAGAGAAGCACAACTATGTCTAAAGTCATGAATCCTTATTTTTTTTAATCCTGCTAGATTACTTAATTTTTTGTTTTCTCTATATAATTGTTCATTACTGATTGGATCAGTAAAACCAAATACATAATAATCTTCATTAAAGCCATATGTATTAATACATTCTTCTTTATATTTTAGTAAGTCATCTACTAAGTGTTTAGGTATTGGTATATCTCTAACACTTTTATTTGTTTTAGGAGAAGTAACAAGGTATTTAACACCTTTAACATGATTAGATACAACATTTTGTTTAACGCTTAATATTTTATCATTAAAATTAATATTCTTCCAAATAAGACCTCTTAATTCACCTTTACGTAGTCCACAGAAATAAAATACTTTAAAGATACATCTAAACTTTAAATCATTTTCTTGTGATATAAAATCTTTCCATTCATCATAAGTATAAAATAACATTTCTTTATTTCTAAGACATGTTATTAAAAACAAAGAAGTTAAATTTACGTCAGCTCAAATGGTAGCAACTTTAGGTATGCAAATTACACCAACTAAATTTGAAATGTTATTAAATAAGAATATTGATAAGTTAAAAAATGAAGGCATTTTTATAAGTGAACATCGAACTGGAATTGGTAGATTTTATCAAGCAACATTTATTGATCCAATGTCAAATATAGAAGAAAATGATTAATACATTTTCAAATAATATGTACCCTACTTTTAGCATCAACTAATTGTAGGTGTATTACATATTATAAAGGTCTTAGGATTTATCCTAACTCACATATTGGGCTATGCCCTAGTGAGATAAGTCATAAAAATGACTTTTCTAGTGGTATAATAGAAACAGAGGTGATTATATGAATTCAAACAAAATAAAAAAAATCACTTATAGTATGCTTAAAGAAATTTTGGAGGGTGACTCAATACCAACCGAAAAAGACTACGATATAACACAGCAGCAATACTTTGAAATTATAGAACTAATGAAAAATGAAGAATTAATAAATCCAAAAAATGTTTCCTTTTTTATTAATGGAGATTTACATATAACAAAAAGTTTATCAACAGTAACAATGAAAGGTATTAATTTTTTAGAAGAAAATAATAAATGGAATAAAATCTATAAAGGTATTAAGGAATTTAGAAGTTTTCTGCAAATGTAAGGAGGAATAATATGTTAAATAGTATAGATAATGAAATTGCTAAATGTACTTTATGTAAAAATTTAGTTGAACACTTTCCAAATAGTAAAACAATATCTATTGGTAAAAATAATGATATATTAATATTAGGAGAAGCGCCTGCAAATAACGGATGGAGAAAAAGTGGTAAAGCTTGGTATGATATAAATAATAAATTACTGCCTTCTGGAGTTGTAATGCAAAAATTACTAGATGAATTAAATATTAAACTTGAAGATACTTATTTTTTAGAAGCAATAAAATGTTACCCTAAAGAAAGAAAAAATTTAAATATTTGTAGTAAGAATTGTAAAATATTCTTATTTAAACAAATAAAAGAAATAAATCCAAAAATAGTTTTATCTTTAGGTGATTCAGCAACAAAAACAATATTAGATATTAAATACAAAAACTTTAAAGACATCGTTGGAAAAGAATATAACGCTGATGGAGTAATAGTAATTCCTATTTATCATCCATCACCTATTTCTCCAATGAGTTATAAAGGAAATATACCAATCTTTAAAAAAATAAAGGAGAAAATATAATATGGAAATAAAAATTGAAAAAGTTAAAATTGAAGAAAAAGAAATTATAATTACTCAAGCAGAACTTGATAGAATGCGAAAATATCTAAAAGACAATAATATTAAGCTTAATATTGATCCTGCTTTGTTACAAGATAGCAAACTTAAACTCTCAGATAAGAAAGTACAACAGAAAATGTCTGAGTTTGATGTAAATGAAATTATTCAAAGAATTAAAACAAAAATTATTGGGCAAGATCCTGTTGTTGAAGCAGTAGTCGCAAATGTGTATGCTAATCAAAGAATGATAGCAACAGGAAATAAAGATTTAATATCGCAACAAAAGGTTTCTATTTTAGTTGATGGACCAACTGGTACAGGTAAAACTGCAATAATGAAAGAAGTAGCAGAGCAATTATCTTTGCCTATAATTATAGTAAGTGTTAATGATTATACTATGAAAGGTTATCGTGGTGGGGATTTAACAGATATTTTCAGATTATTATTACAAGAAGCAAATGGAGATATTGGATTAGCTCAAAGAGGTATTGTTGTTTTAGATGAAATTGATAAATTGTGTCAAATTGAAGATCATAACTCTGCAGAATTTAAAAGAGGTTTGCAAAGGGAACTATTGACTTATATTGGTGGTAGTACAATTGATTTAACTTCGGATCTTAATAAAGCATTTACTGGTTCTGATAAAAAAGCTTCATTTGATACAACAAATGTTACATTTATTGGAATGGGAGCATTTACTAGAATAAGAGAAGATAAGGAGATGGCTCAACAACAATCAAGAAAACCAACAATTGGATTTGGTCAAGTAGAACCCAAAACCTCATCATTAGACACAGAAAGTGATTATGAAGTAACATCTCAAGATTATATTAAATATGGTATGGAACGAGAATTAGTAGGTAGATTTGCACTACTTACATCTACTAAAGCATTTTCAATTGAAGATTATAGAAATATTTTATTGCATTCAACTATTAGTCCACTTACTGCTTTTAAAGAATTTTCTAGTGCATTTGGTGTTAATGTGCAATATGATGATGATTTCGTTCAGAGAATGTCAGAAATGGCTTATGAAATGCAATTTGGAGCTAGGGGATTACAAAAATTAATGGCAGATGTTAAGAATTCTAGGTTACTGCAAATAATGGATAAAGGCACAACTGAATTGACATTATCTGCCGAAACATTAAGTAGTAGTAAACATGGAAAAAAAGGGATATAGGTGATACTATGAATTTTGAATATAATGGAAATAAAACAGAAAAAGACAGGGTAACTGAAGTCGCTTGTGATATTATAAGTTATTATAAAGAACTACCTCCTAACATAGCTATTATAGTTGCGAAATTAGAAAATCCAATAACAACAAAAAAAGATAACCTAATGCTCTTTAAAAGATTATATAATATGCTATTTGTTTTGAATAATCAAAGTGAGTATAAAAATACTTATGATAAAGTTGTTAATGATTTAGGGCTTACTTATAATCAAATTATAAATAATAGTTCTACCAATAATGAAGAAGTAAATCTTATAAACAATATCTATATTGAATTAGACAATTATTTTAATGGTAGTAGGAATGATTTTCCAATAATTGGTGAATTTTATGAATAAAACATTGCGACACCGTTTGTGTCGTAATTCAAGAAAGGACTATTTTTAGGTAGCATTTAGGTAGCAATATCTTAATTTTATATAAATTATTTTAAATATTGTTAAATAATAAAAATGAAATACTAATAAAAATAAAGGGAAAATGGCAATTTAAACTAAAAAAATCAGTTTCTGAGACACCCCCTGAAGACCGCTATTTACTAGCGGTCATTTTTTTACCCTTATTTTATAAAGGTAAACCAGGTATAAGACAAAATTATATTATATTTTAGGTTGTAATTAGGTTGTATTGAGACTATTAATTAACATCAACTTACATTAATCAACATTAAGAAACATCAAGTAACATAAGAGAACATTAACTATCATTAACTTACGTGGGTATTTTAAGTATTCTTTGTGTATTATAAATCCCAAAACTATTTTACTCTATCTTTACTTCTATTAAATTGACATAAGTCAATTATGAGGGTATAATTAAATTAGACATATGTCAAATTTAATTATGTCTTGAAAGGAGTGATTTATATGCCAAGAAGAGATGGAACAGGCCCACAAGGTATGGGACCTAAAACTGGTAGAGGTTTAGGAAACTGTGGTACTAATAAACCTAACACAGATGTAAAACCACCAAGAAATGGACAAGGTAGTGTTAATGGTAAAGGTAATGGGAATAGACCAAATAACAAATAAGGAGAATATATGCCAAGAAATAAAAGATGCAGAAGAATAACAGGTATGCCAACATGTGATAAGTTTGGACCTAAAGGAATGCCTAATATTGGTTTCATTAATTTAACTTTAGAAGAATTAGAAACTATTAAGTTAGTTGATAATCAAAATATGACACAAGAAGAATGTTCTAAAGTTATGAATGTTTCTAGAACAACGGTAACAGCTATTTATAATGATGCTAGGAAAAAAGTAGCTGATGCTTTAATTAATGGTAAGACATTAATAATAGAAGGTGGACACTACGAAATAATAGAATAGGAATTAAATATGAAAAAAATAATTAAAATGATAATTGTATGTTTAATATTTATAGTTTTAATAGGGGTTGGACTATTTATATATTTAAGTAATAAGTTACCAAAATCAAGTGTTACATCTGGTGTAAGAGGTGAACTTGGAATTGATGCAAATATTAACGAAGAAACTATTGATAATTATCTAAATAGAAGTGATAGTGTATATATGGATATGAGAATGTTAATAGATATTGCTGATTATGAAAGTATTGGTGGTGATTCTTATTTATCTGGTTTTATAGATGGGTTTGAAGTAATGCCTTTACCTTATATAGTAACAGTAACAGGATTACCAGAGGAAGTAGGAGATACATACTCAGGCGATACATTGTTTTCTATTGATGAAGATGGTAATTATATTGTTAATTATAAAGAATCACTTGATATATTAGAATTTTATTTTCCAAAAGATAAATATATATTCTTAATGTGTGGTGGTGGAGGTTATGCTGGAATGATGAAAGCGTTGCTTGTATCATTAGGTTGGGATGAAGATAAAATATATAATGTAGGGGGTTACTGGTATTATGCTGGTGATAATAATATAGAAGTTAAAAATGAAGATGGTAGTTATGACTTTTGGAAAGTAACTTATCATGATATAGATTTTGAAAGTTTGACTGAAGTATGATTAAGAAATTATTAATTATAGTAATACCTTTATTATTAATATCAGCAATACTAATTTATAATATTTTAAAAGTAAATCCTTTTTATTTAGAAGATGAGTATTACGAAGGAAATACTTTTATAGAAATAGATAGTGATACATTTAATGAATTAGAAAGTAATGATGAATCTTTTGCTATATTTATATGTCAACAAAGTTGTTCAACTTCTAATGAATTTGAAGTATTATTGACTGAATTTATGGAAGAGAATAATATCATTATATATAAAATGAATTTTTCAGAAATAGAAAATACTTCTATTAGTGATGATTTAGAATATTATCCATCAGTAATGTTATATAAAAATGGGTCTTTAGTTACATTTTTAGATGCTGCTAAAGATTCACATATTAAGTACTATGAAAATATAGATGATTTTAGTATTTGGTTTTACAAATATGTATTAGAAAAGGAAAATAGTTAATTTTTCTTTTTATTATATATATAATTATATAATAAAATTTATTTTAAATATAAAGTGGAATACAACTTAATTTAGGTTGTAATTAGGTTGTATTGAGACCATTAATTAACATTAACTTATATTAATTAACATTAAGAAACATCAATAAACATAAGGGAACATTAACTATCATTAACTTACGTGGGCATTTCAATTCAGCCCCCTGAAGAGAGCCAAAAGGCTCTCGCTTTTTGTTTTAAGGCATATACAGTAAGGATTTGAGTGAATTAGCGAATTGCTAAAAAGTGGAATTAGATAGTAGTAAATATAAAGTATCAGAAGGAAGCACAATAGTAACTCTATTAAAAACATATTTAGAAACGCTAAGTGCAGGAACATATAATATGAAAATATTATTTAGTAACTTAGAGAGTGTAACATCAACATTTATGATAAACGCAAAAACAATAAACAATCCTCAAACTAGTGATAATATTATAATTCATATTATACTTGGAACATTAAGTTTACTTGGATTAAGTACAATACTTATATATAAGAAAAAAATTAAAAGATTAAATTTATATTGACTATAAAACATATGAAAATATGTTATAATATTAAAGGATTAATATCCTTTTTTTATATGGAGTAATTATGATAAAAATATTAAAAAATTTAAAGAAAAAAGAATGGTTAATAATACTTATAGTATTAATCTTAGTAGTGCTTCAAGTAATGCTCGATCTTAAACTTCCAGACTTCATGTCTGAGATAACTATATTAATTCAAAAAGAAAACGCAACTCTTAAAGATATGCTCATAAATGGCGGATACATGCTTTTATGTGCATTTGGAAGTTTAACTTTTGCTAGTATAAACGGATACTTAATATCTAATGTATCTAGTGGTTTTTCTCATACTATAAGAGAAAAGATATTTACTAAAGTGAGCAAGCTTTCTATGAAAGAAGTAAAAGAATTTTCTACTAGTAGTCTAATAACTAGAACTACTAATGACGTAAATCAAGTTGAAATGGCAGTTGCTATGGGAGTACAAATACTATTTAAAGCTCCTATTACTGCAGTATGGGCTATTAGAAAGATATTAAACAAAAGTTTTGAATGGAGTTTACTAACTGGCCTCGCAGTAATAATATTACTATCTGTAATAGGTATAATCTTTTATTTTGTATTTCCTAAATTTAAATTAATACAAAAGTTAATAGATAAATTAAATGGAGTAACCAGAGAAAATCTAACGGGAATAAGAGTAGTTAGAGCATTTAATGCTGAAAAATATCAAGAAAACAAATTTAATTTAGTAAATAAAGAGTTAACTAAAGAACAACTATATACTCAAAAGAAATTTGCTTTAATGCAACCAACTATGATGACATTTATGAATTTGCTTACATTAAGTATATTTTTTGTGGGTTCTATTTTAATAAGTAATGCTAACTTAATAGATAGAATAACTATATTTGGAAATATGGTAGTATTTAGTTCATACTCTATGCAAGTTATAATGTCATTTATAATGCTTGCTATGATATTTATGATGTTACCAAGAGCGGAAGTATCTGCTAAGAGAATAAATGAAGTATTAGAAAAAGAAATAACCATTAAAGAAGGAACATTTAACTATAAAACAAAAGAAACAGGTACAGTAGAATTTAAAAATGTATCATTTAAATATCCAGATGCTTTAGAATACTTACTTAAAGATATAAATATTAAGATAAATAAAGGGGAAACAGTAGCGTTCATAGGTTCTACCGGAAGTGGTAAAAGCACATTAATAAATTTGGTACCTAGATTTTATGATGTAACTGATGGAGAAATTTTAGTAGATGGTATAAACGTAAAAGAGTATACAGAAAAAGCACTAAATGAAAAAATAGGATATGTTTCTCAAAATCCCGTTATATTTAATGGAAGTATAAAATATAATGTTTCATATGGTTCTAAAGTAAACTTAAATAAGATTAAAGAAGCTATAAAAGTATCTCAAAGTGAAGACTTTGTTTTAAAAATGGAAAACAAATATAACTCTGATATAGCAAGAGGAGGAACAAATATATCTGGTGGTCAAAAACAAAGAATATCTATCGCTAGAGCTATAGCTAAAGACCCATCTATATACATATTTGATGATTCCTTTTCAGCATTAGACTATAAAACAGATTTAAAACTTAGAAATGAATTAAAAAAACATACTAAAGATTCTACTAACTTAATAGTATCTCAAAGAATAGGTACTATCATGAATGCTGATAAAATAGTAGTTTTAGATAAAGGAAGGGTAGTAGGTTTAGGTAAACATAAAGACTTACTTAAAACATGTGAGGTATACAAAGAAATAGCGTACTCACAGTTATCTAGAAAGGAGTTAGAAAATGAAAGGTAATAGAAATCCAAAGAATATGGATAGTGCAAAAGATTTAAAAGGCACCTTAAAAAGACTTTTTTTGGAATTAAAAACATATAAAAAAATACTCATAATAGCAATCTTTCTAGCAGTAATATCATCCATTATTGCTATTATAACTCCTAAAAGACTATCTAACTTAACAGATGAAATATCTAAGGGTCTTAGAGTAAATGAATCAAAAATAAAAGATGTTACAACAGCAATAACAACTAATAATTTATCAAAAGATATAGAAATAGATGGTATAAAAATAAGTATAAAGGATCAAGGAGAATTCTTAAAAATAGCAAGTGAAATAAAACCTAATGAAACAAAAGATAAATTATATAACACTTTAAAAAATCTACCTAAAAGTATAGAGAATATAATAAAGCCAAAAATGAATAAGAATCTAATATTAAAACTATCTATAATTCTTGCCATATTATATTTTATAAGCAATATATTTTCATATATTCAAAATATAATAACTATGAATACTGGAAATAAATTTGCAAGAGACTTAAGAAAAAAAGTAGCAAGTAAAATAAACAGACTACCCCTTAATTATTATGATAAAAATACTACTGGAGATATACTATCTAGAGTTACTAACGATGTGGATAATATAAGTGGAACTATAAGTCAGTCATCTACTACATTAATATCTAGCATTATAATGATACTAGGATCTATTGTAATGATGTTTTATACTAATTGGATACTAGCAATATCAGCAATATTATCTAGTATATTTGGATTTATATTTATGATTGTAGTGATGAAAAGATCTCAAAAATATTTTACAGAAAAGCAAACAGAGTTAGGTAATTTAAATGGACATATAGAAGAAATATATTCTAGTTTAAATATAGTAAAAGTATACAATGGTAGAGAAGACGCTATAGAAAAGTTCTCTAAATTTAATGATAAAGTAAGAGAAAGTAATAAAAAAAGTCAGTTTTTATCTGGACTTATGGGTCCTATGATGATGTTTATTGGTAACTTTGGATTTGTTATAGTTTCTATAGTTGGTGCTGTTTTAGCTATGAATGGAAGCATTACTTTTGGTGTAATAATAGCATTCATTATGTATGTTAGATTATTTACTAATCCACTTTCACAAATAGCACAAGGTTTAACTTATCTTCAATCAGTTGCAGCATCTTCAGAAAGAGTATTTGAATTTCTAGATGAAAAAGAAATAGAAGAAGAAATTAATATAACAAAATATTTAAATATAAAAGACGTAAAAGGTAAAGTAGAGTTTAAAGATGTTTCATTTAGATATCCAAATAACAAAAAAGACACTATAAGTAAATTTAATGTAATAGCAAAACCTGGTTCTAAAATAGCGATAGTAGGACCTACTGGAGCAGGTAAAACAACTTTAGTAAATCTTTTAATGAGATTCTATGATATTAAGTCTGGAGACATACTAATAGATGGAAATTCTATAAACGATTTAACTAGAAAGAATATAAGAGAATTATTTACTATGGTACTTCAAGATACTTGGATATTTGAAGGAACAGTAAAAGATAATATAATCTATAATAGAAAAGATATAAGCGATAAAAAGATAGATGATATATGCAAATACATAGGATTAGATCACTTTATTAAAACGCTTCCAAATGGATATGATTCAATGCTTAACGAAAATGATTCTATTTCATCAGGTCAAAGACAATTAATAACAATCGCTAGAGCAATGTTAAATGAATCTCCTCTTTTAATCCTAGATGAAGCAACATCTAATGTAGATACCAGAACAGAAGAGTTAGTTCAAAGCGCTATGGATAAACTTATGAAAGGAAAAACTTCATTTATTATTGCACATAGACTATCTACTATAAAAAATGCTGACTTAATACTAGTTATGAAAGATGGAAACATTATAGAGCAAGGTAATCACGAAAAACTAATGAAAGAAGAGGGTTTTTACTTTGAATTATATAACTCTCAGTTCGAGTTGTAAAATGGAACTAAAATATACATTAATAAAAAATTATAATATAAAATAATAAATCTTTATTATTTTTTAATTTTATGTTAAACTTATATTGGGATAATATATGTGTTTTTAGTTTTAAATAAGTAATTATCAGGAGCAAAAGTGAAAGAAAATAAATTTAAAAATATTATAAATTATGTATTATTTTTTATAGTAGTAATAATAGCTTTATTGCTTAATTTTTGTTCTAAAAAAGAATTTGTAACCATAAAGTATTAAATGAAAACATAAAAATATCTTTAAAAATTGGTGATAAATATATAATAGGAAGCAAAGGGGAAAAAGAAGACATAACAAGGTTTAATGGCTTTAATATTGGAGAAAAAGCCGGGGAATCTAAAATATTAATTAAACAAGAACTTTTAAAAGATGTAAAACAAAAATATACACTTTATTTAGATTTTGATGTAGAAAATCAAGACGCTACCCAAGATAAAATAAAGAAATTGATAATAGATTTAGGAGGAAAATATGAAAACACGACAAGACAAAACGCAAACAGTAGATACCTTGATAGCGAAACTAGACGAAAGGCTTATAAAGAATGGTTACAAACCAACAGAACCGACGCACAAAACAGGAACCTTCGTTCACATATCGAACAAGCCCAAAAGAAAATATTAAACCAAAACCTCCCAAAGTAGAACTACCAAAAAAATATACAATTTCATTTGAAGGAACTAGTATTGAACCCATAACAGCATACGAGGGAGATTTAATAATAAAACCAAGTGACCCAGTAATGATGGGCTATAAGTTTTTGGGTTGGGATAAAGAGGTTCCAACGAATATGCCAAACTTTAATTTAATTATAAAAGCAAATTGGGAAAAACAAAGTTTTGATGCAATCTTTAAAATAAATGAAGTAGAGTGTGGAAGAGTAAATATTCTCTTTGGAGGCATTATAAATATACCAGAAGAATGTTCAAAAGAAGAACCGGGTTATATATATTCACCCTGGACTCCAGAGGTTGGTGTTATGGACGAAGAGGGAAAAACATTTAAACGAAAATAAATAATTTAGTTTATAATTATAATAATAAAAAAACATAAAATTAACTTTTATGTTTTTTTATTTATGATACAATTGATATGGTGATAATATGAACAATCAATTTAGAAAAGAGTTTAAAAGAATAATAAAAAGACATCCTCTAGAATATATATATAAACTATTTATTTCTATTATGCTAAGAGGAATACTACTTTTAATACCAGTTGTATTCAGCAATGCAATAAATGAACTTACAAAAAAATCTTATGATAAAGCAGTAATTCTTATTTTTATTTCTATTGGTATTACAATACTTTATAGAGTCTTTGAAATAATAAATCAATATTCTTACTATAAACTTTATACTAGACTTTATCAAGATTACTATGATAGTTCTATTAAGATAACTAATAATAACTCTATATTCAGTTTATCTAGATTTACTATGGGAGAGTATTCAAACATATTAATTCATGATGCGAACGTTATATCTACATTTTTTTCTAATATAGTAATTAGAGTAGTTCAAATATTAGAGTTCCTATTTATATATTTTTACTTCTTTAAATTAAATAAATATTTATTCTTTTTTGTAATATTCTTTAGTATAGTAATATTCTTGTTTAGTATGAAAACTAGTAAAAAACTTCAAAAATTAAATCATAAAACAAAGTTAGACTTGGATGAGGTAATGTCTCGTACTAACGAATATTTCATGGGAATAAAAGAAATAAAAAGTTTTAATATATTTGATAAAATTTTTGAAAGTACAAGTTATAAGATGAAAAATTATATGTATTCAACTAAAAAATATAGTACTAATTCATCTGCTTTAAATAATACTTATTTACTTATGTGGGAAATAGTAAGACTACTATCTATACTATATGGAATATGGTTATTTAAAGAAGGTAATATTGAAATTGGAGTTCTTTTAATAATATATAATTACTATCAAAAAATAATAGATAATTTTTCTATGGTACTTACAATAAACATAGATTATAGAGTACTCAATGTATCTTTATCTAGATTAAATAAGATATTAGAGTTTAGTCATAGAAAAGAGAAAAAAGATAAAATGGATGTTAATTTTGAAGGAGAAATAAAATTTGATAAAGTTTTATATGGCTATATAGATAATCCAATATTAAATAAAACATCTTTTAAAATAAAAAAACAAGCTATAAATATAATTACAAGTAAACAAACAGGAAATAAAACAGGAATATTTGATTTGTTATTAAAATTAAATAAACAGCACGAAGGAACAATAACTATAGATAACATTGATATAAACGATATAGATGATAATACATACTTTAACTTACTATCCATTTCTAGAGAAGAACCTTTTTTCTTCGATATGAGTATTAAAGAGAATTTAATGCTAATAAAAGATGATTGGGAAGAAGTTTTAAGAGTATCTAAAGAAGTAGGCCTAGATTCATGTCTAGAACAGTTTAAAGAAGGATACAACACTAAATTAAATAATCCCAACATAAATTCAGTTATAAAACAAATGATATCTATTACAAGAATGTTTATAAAAAATAGTACTATAATGATGTTTGATGAAGGTATCGATTTACTAGATTCAAAAAATCGAGATAGGGTTTTAAAACTTATAAAAGATGTGTCTAAAAATCATACAATTATTATATCAACACACGATTATGAAATAGAAGAAATTGGTGAAAATATAATAAATTTAGATTAATTTTTATTTATTTATGTTATAATTATATTAATAATGGAGGGTTTATGAAAGAATATTCACAAAGTATGGAAAAAACAGTAGATTTTAATTTATGTGTAGGTGATGAACTTGCTAAAGAAAAGATCGAAACGGGTATATATCCTATAACAATTCTTGGAGAAATGTCTTATGAGTTTTTAAAAGAATATGGAAATTTTTATGTTAAGTTAGAAAGAGATTATTTAAATGAATCATTTTATGCTTTAGAACCAAACGAAAGATTGAATGCTGGAACAATTATGCTTCCCACAGGTGAAAATAATGAATATCCAGATTTTAGATTACTTATAGCTAGCACAGAATATTATCCAAACAATGCTATATATATTGGAAATAATGGTAAACGTTATAATGTTCAAGAGTATCAAAACAAAATATTAAAAGAAATAATGATCGAAAAAGATCAAGGAAGAACTTTATAGTTCTTTTTTTATATTGTTGACAAGCGTCTAACAAACACATATAATATAAGAGGAGGAAAAAATGGAAGTATTAAATCCCTTATATAAAAATCAAGGAATACACGTAATATCAAGTATATTCACGGTAGATAAAGGTATAACAAAGGTATTATTAGTAAAAAGAACAAATAATCCTCATAAAGGAATGTGGGCTTTACCAAGTGGGGCGCTATATAATAACGAAAGTTTAAACGATGGAGTTAAAAGAGAATTAAAAGAGAAAACAGGATTGGAAAACATAGAGTTATCTTTATGTAACGTTTTTGGAGATGTACATAGATCTAATTTAATGAGAATGATTGGAATCTCTTATCTTGGTGTAATAGATAGTAATAAAGTAGAAATATTAAAAGAAACTTTAAAAACTTCTGATGCCTCATTTATTTCAATAGATGAAATACCCGCTTTAGCGTATGACCATAATGAAATAATCAAGGATGCTTTAGAAAAATTAAAAATAGCAATATTTAATTCTGATATATTGAAACTATTGTTTCCAAAGACATTTACATTACCCGAAATACAAAAAACTTATGAATCTATATTGGGAATAAAATACGACAGAAGAAACTTTAGAAAAAAGATGCTTAGTTTATTAGAAGATATAAATAAAGAAGAAGTATTCGAAGGTAAAAAACCCGCTAAGCTATATAAATTTAAGTAAGGAGTAATATGGTTTATTTTATAAGACATGGTTTAGATGATGAAACTTTTATAGGAGGATGGAGCGATGTTGATTTAATAGAGGAAGGTATAAATCAAGTAAATAACTCTATTAATTTTATAAAAAAGAATTTAGATATAAAAAAAATATATTCAAGTGATATAAAAAGGGCAATAACTACATCAAACATGATATCAAAAGAATTAAATATACCAGTTATAAAAACTGATATATTTAGAGAACAGAATAAAGGTTTAGTAAATGGTCTTATAAAAGAAGACGCTATTATTAATTATGGTTTATATTTAAATTCAAAAGATATAAATTTAAGATATCCCAAAGGAGAAAGTTTATTAGATTTATATAATAGAATAACATCTAATTATGATGAAATAAAAAGTCTGGAGAACTCTTTAATAGTAACACATAGAGGAGTAATTAATATGTTATATTATTATTTAAATAATGATAAATTAGATTTAAATAAGAAAAAATATAATGTAGATCATGCATCTATACACGAATTAGATATAAATAAAGGTATTATAAGGAGAATATTTTAATGATAAAGAAAATAGTATTAACTGGTGGTCCTTGTGCAGGTAAAACAACAGCATTATCAAAATTAGAGCAAGTTTTAACTGAAAGAGGATATAAAGTATTAATAGTAAGTGAAAGTGCTACAGAATTAATAAAAGGTGGTATAAGACCATTTGGAGATAAATCTATAAGTATGTATGATTTTCAAGATGTAATAATAAATTATCAACTTGATAAAGAAAAATCATATGATAGAGCGTTAGAATATTTTAAAGATATGGATGTAGTAATCATATATGATAGGGGAGTAATAGATAATAAAGCATATGTATCAAATGAAGACTTTGAAAGATTATTAAGTAAAAACAATTTAACAGAGTTATCCTTAATGGATAATTATGATATGGTTATTCATTTGGTAACAGCTGCTCTTGGAAAAGAAGAATTTTACACACTAGAAAATAATAAAGCAAGAACAGAAACCGTAGAGGAAGCAATCTCTCAAGATAAAAGAACATTAAATGCTTGGATAGGTCATAGAAATTTAAAAGTAATAGATAATAGTACAGACTTTGAAGAAAAATTAAATAGAGTAATAGATGAGGTAAGTAACTTACTTGGAAACCCTATTACAACAAGAACTCAAAATAAATATATAGTAAGTGTAGATTTAGATACTTTAGAAAGTAATACTAATATAGAAATAGAAAATCACTATATAAGAAAAACTGATGATTATGAAAGAAGACTTAGAAAAAGAACTCTTAATAATGAATCTACATATTACTTAACAGTACAAAAGAAAGATAATTCGGGTAAATCAATTATAGTAATAGATAAAAAATTAACTCTAAAAGAATATGAAAGATTACTTGGAACATCTGATATAGAAAGCTCTATAAAAAAGAATAGATATTCATTTATATATGATAAACAATATTTTAGACTAGATGATTTTCAAGATGGATCATTACTATTAGAAATAGATTTAACTGATAAAGAAGTAAAATTACCAGATAATATTAAAATAATAGAAGATGTTACAAATAATCCAAAATATAATAATTATAATTTATCAAAAAAACACTCAAAAAAATTAGAGGTAATATAAATGGAAGTACTAGGATATGATTTAAACAAAGAAAACTCTGATTATGTTTTAGAAGGATATGAATTATTTAGTAATAGAAACTATGTATATACTACTAATTTATATAGCTGCGTAGGATTATATGCAATAACAGAAAGTGGTGCTTATCTAGGACATATAAATGTTCAAGATAGAAGAGAATTTAGAAATGGTAAAACAGTTAAAGTATATAATTTATTAGATGAATTATTATCAAAACCAATAAGTGGTAAAGTATTTATAGGAATAGTAAATGGTGTTGCCTTAGATGATTATGAAGGCGATAAATATGAAACCATCTCTTATGATCTAAATGAGGTAATAGATAAATTAATGCTATCTTTAGATGTGGAAAGACTAGATGATTTAACTAGTGAAAATATATTAATTGATGCACATCAAAAGATTTTAGAAACAGATTATGATACAATAGACTTAAGAAATGAAGTTCCAAAGATGTGAGGTTAAGATATGTATAAAAAAATGAGAGAATATTCAAAAGAAGAATTTATTAAATTAGTACAAGAAATGTCTCATGAAGAATTATTAGATTTTAGTGCAAAATATGGAGGATATCCAGTTCTATTTAGAATGGCATTAGATTCTAGATTACCTAATTTACCATTCATTCAAACAGGATCAGCGATAATAGTAGTGGATGCTTTTGGAAGAATACTTCTTCAAGAAAGAACAGATAGAAATAAATGGGGACTTCCTGGTGGATGTCAAGAACTTGGTGAAAGATTAGAAACAACCGCAGTAAGAGAATTAGAAGAAGAAACAGGTATAAAAATAACTGAAGAAGATTTAATATTAATAGATACTTTATCAGGAAATGAAAGAAAAAATAGTTATCCAAATGGAGATATAGTTTATAATAATACATCTTTATATGCGACTAGATATGATGGTCAAGAATTAAAAAAAGATTCTGAATCAAAAAGATTAGAATTTGTATCTTTAGATAATCTTCCTGAAAACTTAATGGATAGAGATTTAATTGAATCTTATACAAAAAGTATTAAAAAAAGATAGAAAGTTTAATTTCTATCTTTTAATAAATAAGTAAATATAGCAAGACCTAACTTTAATGAATCGTGTCTTATAAAGTTGTTTTCTATTATAAAAAAATCATCTTCTATAATATCAATATTATTTAAATTTTCTTTATCAAGTAAAACTTGATCTTTTTGTTCTAAAGTTTCATATCTT
>CAZIYD010000003.1:23759-41487 GCA_964543375.1 uncultured Muribaculaceae bacterium | reverse complement strand
TAAATTTTCTTTATCAAGTAAAACTTGATCTTTTTGTTCTAAAGTTTCATATCTTCTTTTTAAATTTTCATCTATATTTTTATTGTTAGCAATAACTACTGATACCTTTTTCTTACCTAAATAACTATTTAATAATTTTATATGATCACTTACTTTAAAATCATCTGTTTCACCTGGCTGTGTCATCATATTAGAAACATACATTATATCAGCATTAGATTTATCTATAGCCTCTACCATTCCTTTACAAAGTAGGTTAGGAATTACACTAGTAAACAAAGAACCCATACTAAGTACAATTAAATCTGCTTCTTCAATAGCTTTAACTGCTTTTTCATTTATAGTTGGATTTTCTTTATAATATATCTTTTTTATACCTTTTTTTGATTCTGTTATATTGTGTTCACCTTCAATGATACTTCCATCTTTCATTTTAGCCATCAAATGAACGTTTTCTTCGGTAAGTGGTATAACTTTACCTTTTAAATTTAATATCTTAGATAAAGCCTCTATTCCATCACTCATATTACCACATATATTAGTAGCAGCAGTTAAAAGTATATTCCCAGTAGTATGTCCACTTAAACCATTACCACTAGAAAATCTATAATCAAATAAATCTTCAACTAAAGGTTCTACTTCAGAGAGAGATACTAAAACCTTTCTAACATCACCTACAGCAGGTATACCAAATTCTTCTCTAAGTCTACCAGTACTTCTACCATCATCGCTTACAGAAACTATAGCGGATAAATCCAATGTAAATCTCTTTAACCCTTTTAAAAGAGTACTCATTCCAGTTCCGCCACCTAAAGTCACAACTTTAAATTTCATGTTATCACCATTTATATTTTAACATAAAAAAAATTGTTTTTAGTAATAAAATGATATAATAAAAGTGAGGTGTTTATGAAAAAAACTATGATTATATTAATGTTTGTTTTTATTTTAGGAATAAGTTATGGTGTTTATTTCTTTTTTAATTTAAGAGTAATAGAAGATTATACTAATGTGAAAATAAGCGATAATTTAAACTTAGAAGTATACAATGAATATAAAACATCTAATTTAGTAACCATAGATGGTGGAACAATAAAAAACGATAAATTTATAAACACTAATAAACTTGGAGAACAAAAAATTGAAATTTTATATAAAGATAATAAAAACAAAAACAAAAAAGCATATATAAATATAAAAGTAGTAGACACTACTAAACCAATATTGTTAGGAGGAAATTCTTATAATGTTCTAATAGGTAGAACTAAAACATTAGAACATATTTTCTTATCTGCTGATAATTATACTAAAAACCCTAAAAGAGAAGTAATAGGTAATTATGATATGAATAAGCTTGGTAAATATAATTTAAAATTTAGAGTAACAGATGAGTCTGAAAATATAACTGAAAAAGATTTTACTTTAAATGTATTAAGTAAATTACCTGTTAGAAATACAACAATAAATACAAAGACATACTACGAAGATGTAGTAAAAAAACATAAAAATTCTAATACAAAAATAGGGTTAGATATATCTAAATGGCAAGGTAATGTAGACTTTGATAAATTAAAAGAAAAAAATGTAGAATTTATAATTCTTAGAATTGGCTATCAAAAGGGATTTGGAAAAGAATTTATATTAGATGAAAAGTTTGAAAGAAATATAAAAGAAGCAAATAGAGTGGGGATACCTGTTGGATTATACTTCTATTCATATGCCATTACAAAAGAAACTGCAAAAGAACAAGCAAAATGGATAATAGAAAAATCTAAAGATTATAAAATATCTTTACCTGTAGCATTTGACTTTGAAGATTGGCAATATTTTTCTAGTCAAAAATTGAGTTTAAAAGATATAAATGATATTGCAATTACATTTATGGATACACTTGAAGAAAATGGTTATAAAGGAATGAATTATAGTAGCAAAAGATATTTAGAAAACATTTGGAATATAAATAAATATCCAGTATGGCTTGCACATTATACTAATAAAACAGATTATTCAGGAAAATATTCTATTTGGCAATTATGTCAAGATGGAAGAATAGAGGGTATAAAAGGAGATGTTGATATAAATGTTATGTATGAAAATCTAATTAATACTAAAAAACTATGATAAAATATTAATAGGAGGAGAAAATGAAAAAAATACTATTAGTAATTATTTCTATTTTGTTTTTATTTAATATATCAGTAAAAGGAGAAGAAATAATTACATCATCCACAAAAGGAGACGAGATATATACGCTTGATGATAATTTTAATATAGATATTAGAGACAATGTAAATATATTAAAAGAAGTAAACGGAAGCGGACTTTATATTGGACAAAATATAAAAGTAGATAAAAATATAAATGGTATAGGATTTTTATTGGCTAGTGATATTACAATAAATTCAAAACTAGAAAATGGGTTATTAATTGCTAGAAATATCACTTTAAATGGTACTGTAGATAAAGATTTATTTGTAACTACAAAAACACTTAAATTAACAAAAGAATCAAAATTAAATAGAGATCTTTTTGTATCTGCAGACACTGTTACGATAGAAGGTTCTATTATGAGAGATATATTTATAGGCGCTAATAAAGTAATAATAAAAGAAGGAGCTAGTATTGGAGGAAATGCTAGAATAGGAGCAAATAACATTACTATTAAAAAAAATGTTAATGTACTTGGAACATTGAAGTATAACGACAATGCAACGGTAAACATTAACAACAAAGAAAATTTTAAAATCGAAACTTATAAAGGAGACTTATTTAACAAGAGCACAGAAAGAGTTTCTGGATTTCTACTTTTTGTTTATAAAGTAGTAAGTATGTCTCTTGTATTTGTATTATTATATTTCTTGTTTCCAAGATTCTTTAAGAAATCAGAAAAGACAAATGAACAACCAATTAATTATTTAAAGAGTATGGGAATAGGTACAATTATATTAGTAATTACACCACTTCTTGCTTTATTTTTACTTGTTCTTCCATATACTTCAGTAATTGGTTTATTTTCAATAATTTTCTATTTTGCATTTATGTATTTATCTTTTATATTAGTAGGATATTTACTTGGAGAACTTTTAAGAGATAAAATACTTAAAAAACCACTTTCTCCGTTTGTAACTGGTATGTTTGGTATACTATTAATTCAAACACTAGCATTAATTCCAATATTGAGACTAGCAACCATACTTATTGGTTTTGGAATAATATATACACTTATTATTACTCAAGAAAAAGAATTAATAAAAGAAGTTGATACTACACAAAAAATAACTTCTAAAAAAACAAAATCTAAAACCAAAACAAAATAACTCTAAAAGAGTTATTTTTGTTTGTAAATAAATGTAAATACCCAGATTAAAAATTATAATAATAATGTCGATATGTTATAATGTATTTATAGTAGGAGGAATTATATGAAAAATGAAAACGAACAAATTTTCGAAACACCAAAAACTGCAAAAAAATATAAACTCAATATATTATATGCGTTATTGTTTATAATATTAATTATAGTAATATTATTTTTAATATATATTTTTTTTGTAAAGGAAAATTCTAATAGAACAGATTTTTTTAATAAAAGCAAAGAAATATACGATGAACTAAAATTAAAAGAATTTTCAGAGCAAAAGACATATAAAATTGAAAATCATAAATTTATTGGTGATTCTTTAGATATTGAAGGGAAATTACCTAAAGAAGGATTAATAATAGTAGAAGGTAAAAAGATATCTATGATTTTAAGAGATGAGAAATATTGTTTGATAAAAAGTATAGATGAAGATGAAATGCAGTTTAAAAACTTAAGTGATTGTAAAGTGTTATTAAATAAACAAAAAGAGATAGTAGTTCCATCAAACGATGGAATTAAAGACAAATATATTGTAACATTTAAATTTGATAATGGTTCAAAAGATCTAACAAAAGAAGTAGTAAGTGGAAAGCCTATTGAAAATATAGATACACCATTAAAAAAAGGATATAAATTTTTAGGTTGGTTTATAGAGGATAAAAAATTTGACATAACTACTAGCATATTAAAAAATACAACTTTGTTAGCAAAATGGGAAATAGAAGATTCTTCAGAAAAGACAATAAAAGAAAATATAAATCCGACCCCTACGACACCATCAACTCCGATATCTTCTGATAATAATCCAAATAGTTGTTTTACATATGAAGAAAATCTAGGGACATTAACAATAACAGGTTATAGAAATGATTGTCCTAAAAGTATAACGATACCAAGTAAAATCGAATCAAAAATCGTAACGAAAATTGGTAAAGATGCTTTTTTTAAAAAAGATTTAATAAGCGTTGTTATTCCATCAACTGTAAAACAAATTGATTGGGGAGCATTTTACTCTAACAAAATATCATCATTAACATTAAATGAAGGTCTCGAAAGTATAATGCACTCTGCATTTAAAAACAATCAAATTTCTTCTTTAAAAATTCCAAATAGTCTTAAAAGAATAGAAAATGGAGCTTTTCAAAATAACATGCTAACTAGTCTAGTTATTCCTGAAAATTTATCTTTAGGTTGGGACACTTTTTCTAAAAATCGAATAACAAATTTAAATATAAGTCCTAATGCTATAATAACGGCTGCTGCTTTTAATGATAATTTGCTACCAGACAGTGCAGCTTTTATATATAAACAGTTAGGTAATGGAAAAGTAGATAAAACAACAATAGTTAGTTATGGTGGCGCTAATAGAGAAAACATTGTTATTCCTTATGGAGTAAAAACATTGGAAAAGGAATCTTTTTATCAACTTAATATAAATAAAATAAAATTACCTTCTAGTTTAGAAAAAATAGAGAGTTATGCTTTTTCGCACTCTAATCTAAACGCAATAGAAATCCCATCTTCAGTAAATTATATTGGTCATGGTGCTTTTTATGATAATCAATTAACAAATATAACAATACCAAGTAATGCAACTTATGTTGGTTCGCATGCATTTAACAACAATCAACTTCCTGATAGTAAAGCTTTTATTTATAAAAGAAATTCAGACGGAAGTGAAGATAAAACAATTTTAATAAGTTATGGTGGTGCAAAAAGAAACAATATAATAATTCCAAATACAGTAAAAATATTAGAAAAATCTTCTTTTGCTTATCACAACGGAAATGGCGACATAACTGAAATTGTAATACCATCTAATGTAACAGAAATAAGAGAAAATGTTTTTTATTCAACAGGTTTAAAGAAGATTGTTATAAAGAATTCTAAAACTAATATAACGATTCATAATAACGCCTTTTGGACTTCAAACGTAAACATAGCATATGAACCATGATAAAGTTAAAAAATAACTCTAAAAGAGTTATTTTTTTTATGTAGAATATATTAATATGATAAAAGATATGTTAAAAGAAGAAAGACCAAGAGAAAGATTTATAAAATATGGTGTTGAATCATTATCAAACGAAGAACTAATAGCAATTATACTTAGAACTGGTACAAAAGGAGAATCGGTTAAGATGTTATCTAGAAACATATTAAATTTATTTGAGTCTATAGAAGATTTAAGAAACTTAGATATAAATATGTTAACTAAAGTAAAAGGAATAGGAAAAGTAAAATCTATAGAACTAATATCAGCGTTAGAGCTTGGAAAGAGAGTATATAAAGATAACTATTCAAATAAAATTAAAATAAAAAAAGGTATAGATATATACAATGTATTTAAAGATGTAATAAAAGACACATCACAAGAGCATTTTTATGCTATGTATTTAGATACTAAAAAGAATATACTAGGTATAAAACTACTATTTATAGGAACTGTAAACATGTCTACAGTTCATCCTAGAGAAATATTCAAATATGCATATCTTTACTCTGCATCTTATATTGTGTGTGTACATAATCATCCAACAGGAGAAACAGAGCCAAGTGATATGGATATTAATTTAACTAATAATTTAGTAAAAATCGGAAAAATTCAAAAGATACCCATATTAGATCACGTGATTATTGGAAATAATAGATATTTTAGTTTTTATGAAGAAGAATTAATAATTTGACAAAATTCTAAATACGTTTATAATATCCTTTAAATTATTAAAAAAGGGGGATAATATGAAAAAACAAACTAGACAACTTTTTGCAGTAGCTACAGCCATTTTATTAGTATCAGCAGCAAATACTCCAAGAAAAACCGCAAATGTTAAAACTGTTAATGCTACATTAAACTATAACTCTGATAATGAAGTAGTATCTTACAGTGTTCCATCAGGTTATGTTTTAGATGGAGTTAGAGGTATAAAAGTAGAATACAAAGACAATAAAGTTATTTCTGATGAAGCATATTTAATGGTAGATAACAATTTTGAATATAAATTAACAGAAATAAAACAATTAAAGAAAAAAAGATAAGACACAATAAAGTCTTATTTTTTATTGACTTAAAGCATTAATTGTGGTAATATTTATACGTTTGTTAGACCTCGGTCTACAACCACTCTAAAGAGGTTATAAGCGTAGCACCTCAAAGGTGAGTCTTAGAGAAAAAGGAGGCAATATGAAAGCAATAATAGAAACAGGTGGAAAACAATATTCAGTTGAAGTTGGAAAAGAAATCTACATAGAAAAAGTAGATGTAGAACCAAATAAAAATGTTGTATTCGACAAAGTAGTAATGATTAACAATGTATTTGGAAATCCTTATGTTGGTGGAGCAAAAGTTGTTGGTGAAGTAGTAAAACATGGTAAACAAAGAAAAATACACATACTACATTATAGACAAAAGAAAAATTTCCATAAAAGACAAGGACATAGACAACCATATACAAAAGTTAAAATAACAAGTATTGGTTAATATGATTAAAGTAATACAAAACAAAAACACTATTAAAATATCTGGACACGCCCTTTATGATGATTTTGGTAAAGATATAGTATGTGCTGCTGTTAGTTCTTCGGTACTAACCACAATAAATGCTATACTATCTATTGATAATAAATCTATCAAAGTAGATCAAGGTAAAGAGTTAGTTATTACTATAATAAAGAAAGATAAAATAATAGATATTCTTTTAAATAATATGATCAACATGTTAAAAGAATTAGAAAAAGATTATAAAGACAATATAAAAATAATAAAGGAGGAATAATATGTTGAAGTTTAATATTCAATTATTCGCACAGAAAAAAGGACAAGGTTCAACTACTAACGGTAGAGATTCTGAATCTAAACGTCTAGGTGCTAAAGCTGCAGATGGTGAATTTGTAACTGGTGGATCTATACTTTATCGTCAAAGAGGAACTAAAGTACATGCAGGAACTAACGTAGGAATTGGTAAAGATGATACATTATTTGCTAAAATTCCGGGTTATGTAAAATTTGAAAGACTAGGAAGATCAAAAAAACAAGTGAGTGTTTACGAAGCAAGATAATTTACCTTGCTTTTTTTAAGAGGTTTTATGTTTATAGATGAAGCAATAATAAAAGTAGAAGCTGGTTCTGGTGGTGATGGTGTCACTTCTTTTCGTCGTGAAAAGTTTGTTCCTAATGGAGGACCAGATGGTGGTAATGGCGGAAGAGGTAGCAATATAATATTTAAAGTAGATGAAGGATTAAATACATTATTAGATTTTAAATACAATAAACTTATTAGAGGAGAAAACGGAAAACACGGATCAGGAAAAAAACAAATTGGAAAGAGTGCTGAAGATTTAATAATAAGAGTACCTCTTGGAACTACAATAATAGATTTAGATACTAATTTATTAATTGGTGATTTAACAAAAAAGGATGAAGAAATAATAGTAGCGACCGGAGGAAGAGGTGGAAGAGGTAACGCAGCTTTTGCTAATCATTATAATACTGCTCCTGAAATATCAGAACACGGTGAAGAAGGGGAAATTAGAAATATAAAATTAGAATTAAAATTAATCGCAGATGTCGGGTTAGTAGGACTTCCTAGTGTAGGAAAATCAACACTACTTTCTAAAATATCAAGAGCTAAACCAAAGATTGCTGATTATCACTTTACAACTCTTTCACCAAACCTTGGAGTAGTTAAAACATTAGATGGTAGAACATATACAGTTGCAGATCTTCCTGGTTTGATAGAAGGTGCTTCTAAAGGACTAGGTTTAGGTGATAAATTTTTAAAACATATAGAAAGAACAAGACTTATAGCGCATATAATAGATATGAGTGGGATAGAAGGCAGAGATCCTTATTCTGATTATATAACCATAAATAATGAATTAGAGGCTTTTTCTAAAAAATTAAAAAATAAAGTTCAAATAATAATTGCAAACAAAATGGATATGCCAAATGCCAAAGAAAACTTAATAGAGTTTAAAAAGAAAGTCAATTTAAAAGTATATGAAATAAGCGCAATAAATAATATTGGTGTAGATAATCTATTAATTGAAATGGCAAACACTTTAGAAACAATTAAAGAAGAACCAATATATGATGAAGAATCATTTGAAAGTCATATTTTATATAAATTTGAAAAAGAAAAACCATATAATATAACAAAAGAAAAAGATATATGGATAGTATCTGGAATAGAAGTAGAAAAATTATTTAAAATGACTAAATTTAGTACAGATGAAGCTATATTAATGTTTGCTAAAAAGTTAAGAAGAATGGGCATTGATGATGAATTAAAAAAATTAGGTGCTGTCTCTGGTGATAGTGTTAAAATACTTGACTATGAATTTGAATATATAGAGTAAAAGTTATTGAAGACTAATAAAAATTAGTGTATAATAACTTTAGTTGTCCTGGTAGCTCAGCTGGATAGAGCAATGCCCTTCTAAGGCATCGGTCGGGAGTTCGAATCTCTCCCAGGACGCCATAGTAAACAAATAGATTACAAAACTGTAATCTTTTTTTTAAAAACATGCTATAATACTTTTGAATAGATAGAGGAGTTTTATGAGCAACTTAAAGTTTGTTAAATCTGGGGTAATAGATACAAAGACAAAGTTAGTTATTTTAAAAGATGAAATGATTTCTATTTCAAAAAGTTTATATGACAATTTTAATTCTATAAAAACTATTTGGGAAGGAACAAAATCAAAAGAAGTTTTATCCGTTATTGAAGAGTTGAAAAAGAAAACAGAAAATTTGAATAAAAGATTAGATGAAAATGCTTCTTTTTTAGAAAGTGTTATAAAAACATATGATGAGGCAGAAAGTGCAGCAGTATCAACTAAACCTTCTGATTTTCTAGAAAAATTTTTTATTTCCATTTCTCCATTATCTTCATCAGGTAAAGTTCGTGTTGCTAATTTTGAAGGACAAAATTATTTTATAGTAAATACTGCTATAGATCCATTTGAATATGGAAAAATTGTCTATTCAAAAGGAATGAGTCAAAGAACCGCATTGAGTGATCAGTGTTTAATGATAGCACAGTGGTACGCTCAGGAAATAATGTTAGGAAACAGAAGTAAATATAGTGATTATTTAAAATTATCTGGTGGTCCATCAACAAGAATAAATAACAGTATCAAATCTCAAGATATAGAAACCGTAAAGTCTGGATTATTTGATATTTTAAACAATGGTAATCCTGCAGTAGTAAAAGTTAGTCGTGCTGCTGGTGGAAGACACTATGTAACAGCTATTGGTTATAAAGGTGAAGTAACAAAAGCGTCTGATCTTAATGAAAACAATATATTAGTATTAGACAACGCTAGTGGAAAAATTACTACGCTTGCAGATAGTGGTTATGGTAATAGAAAATTTTATGCAGAAAAAAACGGGTTTGAAGTTATTGGACCAAATAAACAGTTTATAGAATTTGCAGCTGCAAAAACACCTTATCAACAAGAAGCTTAAAAACATACAAAAGTATGTTTTTTATTTGACAATAATGTTTCTTTATATATAATAAAAGACTAAGGGGGATTTATGTTGACGAAACAAGAAAAAGAAATCTTAGAAAATATAATTAAATTAACTAAATCTATCGAAAAGATATATTCTAAAATGGCAAAATTAGAAACAGATTATAATTTAAGTGAAATAGAAAAACAAATAGATTATTTAAATATTGCTCTTGAATATGAAAGAGAACTTTATAATAAATTGTCTTTGAATATCGAAAAATGTGTTGAAATTTATAACTTTTTGAAGAAGAATCATAAAAACATTCTTTTACTTAGAGATGAAGAAGCAATAGTACAAAAAGATTATGATGATTTAAGTTATATGAGAATATCAAATAAATTATCAAATATGGTAGTAGATCAAATGTTAGAAAAAGATTTTTTAATAACTCAAGAATTAATAGAAAGATCTTCTAAAGTATCAACTCAAGTTGAATTAGAAAACTTAATTGACTATTTTGAAGAAAAAGGGCATATTATTAATGTTAACAAAAATAATGACAAAATAACTTTAAAATTAATTTTAAGTTTAGATCCTATATTAGAAAAATATTTAATTGATAATGATATATTACATAAACAAATAAGTTTAGATTTAATAAAAGATTGTAAATTAAAAAAAATAATAGAAAAAGATTTCTATTCAACATATATTACTGTTTTAGAAGATGAAATAACTAAAAATCAAGACTTAAGAGAAGAATTTATAAAGTCTAAATATAATACAATTTTTATAAATGAATCATTAGAAGACAATTTAATTTTAAATAATTTTATTATAAACAAAAAAATATTACTCACATCAGAAAGTACAGCAACGCAAATATACGAAATAGATGAAGAACATTACAACTTATATAAAGAAGGTTTATTAAATTTAATTTCTAATCGACATTTATTTGCAATGTATAATTCAAAAGATAATAATTTTGAGCAAACTCTTAGAAATATAATGTTTAAATCTACGGTTATTTTATCTGACGAAAAAGAAGAATTCGCAGAAAAAATATATTCTTTTTATGATAACCAATCTAAATATTCAAATAGAGAAAAAATATTTGATATTTTAAGTAATAGTTATGATCAAATAACAAAGGAAGAATCAAAAGCTATAAAAGTAAAAATAAAGGTTTAACCTTTATTTTCTATATAATAAGCATAATATTCTTCAAATGTTATCCTATTTTCATATATATATTTAGCTATATCTTTTCCTACGTATCTAAAATGCCATGGTTCAAAAATATAACCAGTAATATTTTCTTTATCTTTTGGATATCTTAATATGAATCCAAACTTATATGAATTGTCAACCAACCATTTAAATTCTTCGGTATCTTCAAATTTATCAAACTTTTTTTGATATATATTTATATCAAATGCTAATCCTGTTTGATGTTCGGAGTGTCCTGGTCTTGATATTACTTTATCTGCTTGAGCTATACCTTTAGAATTTTTTTCATTATTATAAGTTTTTTCTTGTACTTTATAATCTCTATAAGCGCCATTTAATATAAAATTAAATCCAGACTTTTTGGCACCATCAAACATTTCTTCTAAAGCATCATTAGTTTCTTTAGTAACTTTATTTCCTTGATAAGCATATTTCGAACTAACATTAACCAACTCTGGAATATATTCTTTTAAAGTGTAGTATTTATTTACTAACATAGAAGAACCTTGTGATATATTTGTATCTTTTATATTTGTATAATAATTAGTATTTCTGTTTGTGTTTACTCTTTCAACTACATCTCTAACAGAAAGATTAATATTTTCATCATAGTAACTTAAATATTTATCAACATTATTAAATATAAAGTACTTATCTTTAATAATATTTGCTAAATATTTCTGATAATTATATCCTTTTAGAACTCTTTGTATTTGTTCTTCTTTTAATGTCAAAATTGTCTTTATCTCTTCTTTATTATATCCAAGTTTTGCAAACTTAAATTCATAACTACTTCTAACTTTTACAATTTTAATTGATATTAAAACAATCAATATTAACACTATAACTACTAATACTATTTTGACTTCTTTTTTTAACTTTCTTTTCATAACTTCCCTCTATTATAATAAGATTATACTAAAAAACTTTAATAAAAACAAATAATATAGTATAATTAAAAATAGGAGGATAATATGAAAGTATATAAGTGTAGAATATGTGGTAATGTAGTAGAATTACTCGAAAATGGTGGTGGCGAGTTAGTTTGTTGTGGTGAACCTATGGAACTACTAGTTGCTAAAACAGGAGATGAAGGTTTGGAAAAACATGTTCCAGTAGTAAATGTAGATGGAAGAAATGTAAAGGTTCATGTGGGCTCAGTTGATCATCCTATGTTAGAGAATCATTATATTACAAAAATATTTGTAGTTTACAACAATAAAATATTAAGAAAGAATTTAAATTATACGGATAGTCCTAGTGCAGAGTTTGTTTTAGATGAAGATTTTACCTCGATAGAAGTTTATGAATATTGTAATTTGCACGATCTTTGGAAAACAGTATATACAAAATAAGGAGGAATAATGGAACTCCTTCTTTTATGCTTAAAAATCTTTTTAGTTAGAATATTTGATGTTTCTTTAGGAACACTAAGAACTATGTTTTTAGTAAAAGAAAAAAGATTTATTGCAGCATCAATAGGGTTTATTGAAGCTTTAATATGGTTTTTAATAGTTAAAGAAGCACTTACTGTAACTAACCCAAGTATATATATTGCTATTGCGTATGCTCTTGGTTTTTCTGTTGGGACATTTGTTGGTTCTTCTCTTGCAAGAAAATTTATACTAGGAAAGATAATGATTCAAGTGTATTCAAATTTAGAAGATAACTCTTTAATAAATGCAATAAGAGAAAATGGACATGGTATCACAGTGCTTTCCTATAAAGGTATTGATGAATCAAAAGATGGAAAATTATTAAATATATCAGTAGATAAATCTAAACAAAAATCACTAATAAAATTAATAAATAAACACGACGCAGATGCATTCATTGTAATAAATGAAACTAAATATGTAGAAAATGGATATTTTAAATAAATATCTTTTTTTATTTTAAGGGAACTATAATATTTTTACTCAATATATAAGTAGGAGTGATAATATGTATAGAGTAAAACAAAAAGATACTAGTGATTGTGCTGTAGCGTCTTTAATATCTATAATAAAATATTATAAAGGTAATATAAGCTATGAAAAACTAAGAAATATGATGAAATGTAGTAAGGATGGAGTAAGTGCATATGATTTAGTGAAAACTGCAAATAAAGTTGGTTTTAATGCATATGGTTTAAGGTGCAATTTAGAAGATTTAAACAAATTAAAATTACCTTGTATAGCACATACAATAGCAAAAGGTGTATATATGCACTATGTAGTAATAGAAAGCGTTTCAAATAAAATAAAAGTATACGATCCATACTTTGGAAAGAAAGTATATAAAAAAGAAGAATTTTTAAAAATTTGGACAAATATAGTCATTATATTAGAAGAAAAAAATATAGTAAAAGAAAAAGAAAAAAACACTCTATATAAAGAAATATTTGATAGATATAAGTATAAATTTTTAATACTTGGACTCATGTCTTTATTATTAGTAATGTTATCTATAATTAGTACATATTATTTTAAAGCATTAATAGAAAATGTAAATAATTCCAAAACTATATATATATTATTTGCTATTTTAATATTAGTAAAACACATATTGGAATATTTTACTAATAAGATAATTTTTAAAATAGATGTGAATTTAGAAAAAGAAATGACACTAAGCACATTAAAAAACATATTATTACTCAAAGAGGAATACTTTATAAATAGACAAAAGGGAGATATTTTAGGTAGAATAAATAATATAGAAAGTATAAAATTATTGTTATTGAGAATACCAATAATGCTATTTATGTATTTAAACATAATATTTATATGCATTGTTATACTTATAAACTTAAATAGAAGATTATTTTTTATATCGCTAGTAATAGTGGTTATATATTCTTTAATATATTTACTATTTTTCAAAAAAAACAAACACTATATAAAACAAGTAGAAGAGGAAAAAGGATATATAAATGGAGTTTTAGGGGAAACAATATCTGGTTTTAAAGAATTAAGAAATCATGGTCTTATGAATTATAAATTAAAAACCATAGAAAAATCTTTGAATAATTATAAAAGAATAAAGTATAAATTTAATAACTTATATAATTTGGAATCTATAATAAAAAACATATTACTTTTAATTTTATCTAATTATGTACTATATATAGGACTATCAGACTTAAAAATAAGCAACTTAATTTTATTTTATTCTATATTAATAATGTTTGTAGACTCATTTAAAGGAATTTTTGATATGGAAGAAGAATTTACAAATGGTTTGGTATCAATAAATAGATTAAATGAAATATATGGTGATAACAGTTATATGGGTTATTATTCTAATAGAATAGATACTATTGATATAAATAATTTGTCGTTTTCTTATAAAAATGATGAGTTTATAATAGAAAATCTTAGTATAAAAGTAAGCAAAGGAGATAGAGTTTTAGTACAAGGAAATAGTGGAGTGGGTAAGACGACTTTATTTTCTTTAATACAAGGAGAATATAGTATTGATCAAGGAACTGTAAAATTAGGAAAAGAAGATTTATATAACTGGAATAAAATTGGTATAGAAGAAAATATATCATATGGAAACATAACTTCAAAGATATTTAGGGGAAGAGTAATAGACAACATTGGAGATGACATAAGGATTGATAGATTAAGAGATGTTTTAAATATTACGAATCTTACTTTGGATTTAAATTATATATTAGAAGAAGATGGTTCAAATATTAGTTTAGGAGAAAGATCTAAATTAATATTAACTAGAATTTTATATAAAGGAAGTAGTGTGTTAATATTAGACGAGTTATTAAGTAATATTGAAATATTAGAAGAAAAAAGAATATTGTTAAACCTTTTTGAAAGATATAAAGATAAAATAATAATATATACATCACATAGAAACATCGATCAAAGTTTATTTAATAAAGTATTAACATTAAAGAAAGGGAGGGATTATGAATTTAACGGAATATGAACTTAAAGCAATAAATGGCGGCTTTAAAGTGGGCATAGCGGTAGGTATTGGAGCAATTATTGCTTTTATCGCTGGTATATTAGATGGAATAACAAGACCTTTAAGGTGTAGATAATAACTATGGAAATATTAAAACAAGAAGATTTAAAATTGATAAATGGGGGTAGTCTTTCGGGTACACTTATCAATTCAATAGTAAGAGGAGTAAACTTAATATTTGATTTAGGGAGAGCGATAGGTAGTGCAATTTTAAGATTAAGAAATAAAGTTAGATGTGAGTTTTAAAAAAATAAGTTAGGATATAATTCCTAACTTATTTTTTATTCATAATCTATAATATTAATTTATCTACTATATTTGATTTAGCGATTTCAGTATCTGTTAATGCTTTATCTAAATTATATTTATATGTACTTGTTTTACCATCTACATCATCATCTAATTCTATTAATTTAACAACTTCTTCTATGGTAGTATTTCCATTAACTACTTTTGTAATTCCATCTTGTAGTAATGTAGTAACATTTGAAGTATATACTAATTTTCTTAAACTTTCTTTTCTAACATTATTAGCAATAGCATCTCTTATTTCTTGATTAATAACTAATACTTCATGAATAGCAATACGTCCTCTATACCCATTAGAACATTCTGGACAACCATTTTGAGTATATATTTCATTAACATCTAAATTTAGTACTTGTTTAATTAAATTGTGTTCATATTCATTTACCGTCTTTTTGACTTTACATTTATCACACAGTCTTCTTGCAAGCTTTTGTGAAACAACCCCTTTTAATGCACTTGCAAGCAAATATCTTTCTACATCCATATCTAATAGACGTTCTATTGTATTAAGAGAGTTATTGGTGTGAACTGTAGATAATACTAAGTGTCCGGTAATGGATGCCCTAACTGCTATTTTTGCTGTTTCATTATCACGAATTTCTCCAATCATTATTACATTGGGGTCTTGTCTTAATATTGAACGAAGTACATGAGCAAAATCCAAACCAATATCACTATTTACTTGTATTTGATTTATTCCATCTATATCCATTTCTATGGGATCTTCTACTGTGATTATGTTTGTTTCGGGTCTATTTAATCTTTGTAAAATAGAGTAAACCGTAGTAGACTTACCAGTACCAGTAGCACCAGTTACTAATAAAATACCATTTGGAATTTTTATTAATTCTTCCATTTTAGAATAGTTTAAATCACTAAAACCAAGGTTTTCTAAACCTTTTAAACTTATAGAATAATCTAATATACGAATAACTATTTTCTCACCATTACTTGTCGGAACACAAGACACACGAAGATCTAAGTCAATGTCTTTTAATCTTGTTTTTATTGCTCCATCTTGTGGAAGTCTAACTTCTGTTATATTCATGCCAGAAATAATTTTTATACGTGTTATTAAGTTTTTCTTTAAAGAGTTAGGAATAATAGAATAATCTATTAGTTCTCCATCTATACGGATTCTAACTTTCATATGTTCAAAAAGAGGGTCAAAATGGATGTCGCTAGCTTTTTTATTAGCAGCATCCATAATTATTTCATTAACAATTTCAACAATAGGTAACTTTTCAAAGTCAAACTCTTTTAACATAATGCTCCTTATTATCCATAAACTTTATATGGTATTTATTCTAAAAGTATTATATAATATATTTATAATAATAGCAAGAATTTAGGAGAAAATAATGAAAAAGATAAAAGATAATAGGGGTTTTTTTGTAATTGAAACTATGGTAGTTATTGCGATTGTAGCAATAGTTATAACTTATGTCTTTACACATTTTTCAAATACATATAATAGATTTATTGTAAGCGAATCTTACAATAATTTAAATGTTACAAATGCAGCACTTAATATTAAAACATACTTAGAAAACATAAAAATAGACTATGAAACCTCAATTGGCAGTTCTGATTTCATAGAAATATCAGTAATTTCTAGAGTAAACACAGAATATTATAAAAAATTAAGAGAAAGCTTAAATATAAAAAGGGTATTTTTAATAAATACGGATGATTTTTTTGCTGATTCAAACAACTTAAATAATTTTGAAATAAAATTTAAAAGATATTTAGATACTTTATCAAAAGTGAAAAGCAAGTTTATATTAGTGGTTGAATTAAACGATTCAAGTTATGGATATATGTCCATATATAACTATAATTTAGAATTGATAGGAGATGCTTCAAAAGAATATGTAGTATATGTAAAAAAGGGAACTAATTTTCAAGATCCTGGATATGTTGCAGAAGATAGAAACGGAAAAAAACTAGATGCATATATAGAAGGATTTGTTGATATAAATATACCTGCAACATATTATTTAAGTTATAATTTAAATGACATAACATTAAGAAGAAAAGTAGTTGTATATGATGATATTTATGATTTTGATTATACCGGGAATTATCAAGTATTTACTGCTCCTATATCTGGAACATATAAAGTTGAATTGTGGGGGGCGCAGGGAGGAAGAATTTCAACAACTACATCTGCATCAAAGGGGGGATATTCAAAGGGCGAAATATATTTGAATGAAGGAGATACTTTTTATATTTTTGTTGGAGAAGAAGGAAAATTAGGAACATATGGAATTGCAGCAACTTCTACAGTTGGTCAAGGAGCGCCAGCAACATTTAATGGTGGTGGAGGCGGTGGAAATGCAGGAGGAGGAGCCTATCCATATCAAAATTATACTGGAGGACCAAGTGGTGGTGGG
>CAZIYD010000003.1:0-23749 GCA_964543375.1 uncultured Muribaculaceae bacterium | reverse complement strand
AGGTGTATGGAACAATTTAAATAGTCTAAGAAGTAGAATAATGATTTCGGGTGCCGGTGGTGGTTCTGGAGGAGATGCTGGATACGATATAACCAAGGGTAATTCTGGCGGTTTATCTGGAGAAAAAGGAGCGGTTGCAGCTTATCTAGTTGGTACTTATGAACACCACGTTTCTCAAAGGGGTGTTGGGGGTACACAAACAACGGGCCATGGTTTTGGAATCGCAGGAAATGGTGATAACACTGGGACACCAACTTATTGTAGTGGTCATGCAGGAGGGGGTGGTGGATATTATGGAGGCACAGGAGGTCTTCAAACTGGAGGAAGTTGTCACATTATGGGTGGCGGCGGTGGTTCATCCTTTATATCTGGTTTTACTGGAGTTAATGCTATAAAAGATGATGGTACTCCCAGTGGTCAAACAAAGCACTTCACGGGTTATGTATTTAAAAATATGGATATGAAATCCGGAAATCAAACATTCCCTAGTCCAAGTGGAACGAATGAAACGGGACACACTGGAAACGGATATGCTAGAATAACTTTATTAAATCCAAGTTTAAAAAACACATTAAGTAATGTTAGATATATATATAATGAAATAAACGGCAGTACAGCTAATTTATATAATCATTGGGTTGAACTTCAAGCTTATGATTTAAATGGAAACAATATATCAAGTGGTTTAATATCTATTATAAAATCTAATAATTCAAATGATGATATAGAACTCCTGACAGATGGAGACATAAACACAAGTGCATATTTATCATCTGGAATTTCTAACGGTTATATAATTTTAGACTTAGGTCAAGAATATGATTTATCAAGTATAAGATTATGGCACTATTATGGTGATGGAAGAACTTACTATGACAATAAGGTCAAAGTAGCGGGTTCTGATGAGCAATATAGAACCATAATGGACGAACAATACGCAGAAAATAGTTATGGTAAGGTCATAAGACCGGAGAGTTTAAATTAGGTGGTTTATGAGATTAAATAACAAAGGTTTTTCATTAGTTGAATTATTAATTGCTTTTACTGCTATTACTTTATTATCTTTTGCTATATTTAGAACAATAATAACTATACAAAAGCGTCAACAAATGAATATTGCTTATAATGATTATATTGTATTTGAAAGCACAATAAATTCTTTAATACAAAAAGATTTTACTAATAAAACAATAGAAGCAATTGAATATTGTGGTAATAATTGTTATAAAATAAAGTATATTGGAGAATCGGAAAAAACATTATCATTAAATAGAAATGATAACATTATTACATATGGAACAACCAAATTAAAACTTCCTAAAACTTTTAATTTTTATAAAGATATAGAGCAGAAATCTGAAACTATAGCAGGAGTGGAAGCGAATAGAAATAATACTATTACAACTTTTAAAATATCTATAAATTCTACTATAGTTACAAAAGATTTAAACATAATTTATTTATATCAATCTGATAGTAGAATAAACCCAATAAGAAACACAATATAATTGGAGGCTATATGAAAAACAAACAAAAAACCATATTCGTTTTAGTAATTACTTTTATTTTAATTGTGGTTTTTGCTTTGTATAAGTATAAAACAAATTTATATCAAAAAAACAACTTAAAAAATTTAAAAGAGGAAACAAAAGAAGAAAAACAAACTAAAGAAGAAGCAAAAGAAATAAATATAGATTATAAAAAATATAATGTAAATGAAATGGGAAACATTCCAATAATGATGTATCACAAGATAATGGATATAAAAAAAGATACGTATAATGTAGATAAAAACGGATATAATAGAACTAAGGATGGTTTTATTAATGATTTAGAATTTTATTATAGCAATAAATATAGAATGATTAAATTAGTTGATTATATTAACGGAGACATAAATACTGAATTAGGATTTAGTCCAATAGTAATTACTTTTGATGATGGAAATATAGATAATATTAGAGTAATTGGTAAAAATGAGGATGGTTCTTTAATAATAGATCCAAATTCTGCTGTTGGTATATTAGAAGATTTTAAAAAAAAATATCCTGACTATAATGTAACCGCAACATTTTTCTTAAATAATGGTTTATTTGGACAAAAAGAATATAATTATGAAATATTAAATTGGTTAATAAATAATGGATATGACATTGGAAATCACACATATAATCATGCGTATTTAGATAGAATAAATTCAAATGATGTCCAAAAACAGATAGGTTCAATGTATAGTAAATTAAACGAAATAATACCTAATAAGTATGTAAATATAGTCGCTCTTCCATATGGTATACCATATAATAAGAATCACAATAATTTCAAATATATAATTGAGGGAGAATACAATAATTTTAAATACAAGACTAATGGCATTCTTAGAGTTGGATGGGATTCAAATGTCTCTCCACACAGTAAAGATTTTGATCCTCATTCAATAAAAAGAGCACGAGCATACGATAATAATGGTAAAGATTTCGATATAAAAATGGTATTTAACTTATTAGAAAAGACAAGATACGTATCAGATGGTAACAAAGATGTAGTAAGAGTTAAAGATAAAAATAATATAAAAGACAATATTAATAAGAAGGTGGTTGTATATGAATAATAAAGGTGCTATTTTTTCTGGATATATGTATGTTTTATTGGTTTTTTTCTTGCTTTCTTTAGCAACACTTCTTTTAGTTTTAAATAACACAAAAAAGATAAGTAACAAAGCTAGGGAGGGTGCAGAAAAAATAATAGACAATGATTCTTCTGAAATTGCGATTAAATTAAATGGGAATACAACAACTTGTTTAAACTTAGGTCAAGCATATTCTGAACCTGGTTTTTCAGCAAAAGATAATTTAGGTAACAACATAAACGTTACCGTTTCTTCAAATCTAAACATAAATGCTGTTGGAGAATATACAATAACATATACTGCAAAAAAGAGTGGAAAAGAAAAAACTGTAGAAAGAAAAGTAAATGTAATAAAAAACAATTATTCTTATACTGGTTCCCCTCAAGATTTCGATGTAAAGTGTGATGGATATTATACAATAGAACTATGGGGAGCAAAACACGCTAATGGACTTGGAGGCTACACCAAAGGAACAATAAAACTAACTAATAAAGAAAAACTATATGTTTATGTTGGCGAGTATAACACTGTTTTAAATGCGACGGCCTTTAATGGCGGAACCGGAAACTCTGGTGGTTACCCAGGTGGTGGAGCTACAGATATAAGATTATTAAATAAAGCTTGGAATGACTTAGAATCATTAAAATCTAGAATAATGGTTGCAGGAGGTGCAGGTTCAGGAAATGTACAATTTTCTCACGGTGGCGGTCTTGTTGGAACAAAATCAGGTACTGCAACAGCAGGAACTCAAACATATCCAGGTACTTCACAAAGCACATCTTATTTAGCAGCATCATTTGGAGTTGGTGGTGGTGGATGCGGTGGAGGTGGCGGCTACTATGGTGGTGGTGGAGCAACATGTGCATCGGGAGGTGCTGGTGGTTCATCATTTATATCGGGGCATGCTGGAGTTAATGCTATAACAAATGATTTAGATATAACACACACGAACAATACTCTTCATTACTCAGGAAAATACTTTGTTAATACTTCTATAGAAACCGGAGTAAATGATGGTGCTGGTAAAGCAAAGATAACGTATATTGGAATAGATTACCCAAAAACAAACATAAACTTTAATAATGTTAGGTATGTAAAAGATTGCATAAATGGTTCAAACTCAAATGTGGGAAATCATTGGGTTGAACTTCAAGTAATCAAAAATGGTATAAATATTGCGTTAGGAAAAACACCGGTTGGAACGGTTCCAGAATATAACCCTGGACCGCCCAACCCATCATACGCATATAGTTTGATAACTGACGGTATTTTAGATATTAGTTCATATGCTCATAGTTCAACCCAAGGTTTACAATGTATAACTATAGATCTTGGTAAAGTACAGGACATAGATGAAGTTGCTGTATGGCATTATTATGATGGAAGAATATACAATAATGCAATTACATCAGTTTCTTCAGATAATTCTACATGGAAAGATATCATATCAACTGTTAGGGGTGAAACTATACATGGAGAGCGATCAAACGCATGGAATTAATTGACTAATTTACTATAAAAAGATATAATTTAATTGTATATAAAGAAATAAGAGGAGTAATATATTATTTAGTATTTAGAGAGTTATTGTTGGTGAAAAATAACTACTAAAATATATGAAGTTGCTTATTGAATATAATCGGATATCTCCGTTAAAGATAAGAGAGCATAGTAATCTATGTAAGGTGGTACCACGCAAAGCGTCCTTAAGTTTTAGGGTCGCTTTTTTATTGGAGGAATATGAAAAAAGAATTAGCGGAATTTAAAAAGTTTGTAGACAACTATAATTTAAATCAAAAAGAAATAAAATATAAATACGATCACTCTATTAGAGTAATGAAGATAGGCAACTCAATATCAAAAAAAATAGGTTTAGATGAAAGTGAAGTGTATATGGCAACATTAGCGTGTCTTCTACATGATTTAGCAAGATTTGAACAGTGGAAGTTATTTAAAACATTTATCGATGAAGATAGTTTTGATCACGGTGACTATGCATATGGATATATCAAAAAAAATAACTATTTAAGAAACTATGTAAAAGACGATTCTTATGATTCTGAGATATTAAAGAGTATAAAAAATCATAACAAATTTGAAATAGAACCTTGTAATGAAAAAGAATTATTATTTTCTAAAATAGTAAGAGATGCAGATAAAGTTGATATATTATTAAATGGAGGAACAACAAAATTTTCAAACTATAATCAAAATGAAGATGAAATAACGGACATAATATACGATAGAATAATGAATGGATATCCTATTAGTTATAAAGATACAACAAATAAGGTTGAACGAATATTAGTAAGTATTGCTATGATATACGATCTGAATTTTAAATGTAGTTTTGAATTTATTAAGGGAAATGCTGTAATAAACGAAACAATATCTACTATAAAAATAAAATGTAAAAACAAAGAAACAATTGAAAAACTAAATTTAATAGAAATCAAATTAAACAAATATATAGAGGAGATGAGTACAAATGGATAAAAAATATAATCACTTATTAGTGGAAAAAGACAAATATTCTTTCTGGTTAGAAAACGAATTATTTAAAGCAGGAGATATCTCAAAACCTCCATTTAGTATAGTAATTCCCCCTCCTAACGTAACTGGAAAACTACATTTAGGCCACGCTTGGGATACATCACTACAAGATATAATTGCTAGATATAAACGTTTGCAAGGTTTTGATGTACTTTGGGTTCCTGGAATGGATCATGCTGGGGTTGCAACTCAAGCTAAAGTAGATGAAAGATTAAAAAAATCGGGAATCAATCCAAGAGAATTAACTAGAGAAGAATGGTTAAATTATGCTTGGAGTTACAAAGATGAATATGCAAAAGCAATAAGACTTCAATGGGAAAAAATGGGTCTTAGTTTAGATTATAGTAAAGAAAGATTTACTTTAGATGAAAATATGAACGAAGCGGTAAATAAAGTTTTTATAGATTTATATAATAAAGGATTAATATACAGAGGGGTAAAACCAATAAATTGGGATCCAACAGCAAAAACAGCACTTTCGAATATAGAAGTAATATATGTTAAAGAAACTAATAAAATGTATTACTTTAAATACATGTTAGAGGGTTCAAACGAATATATTGAAGTCGCAACAACTAGACCAGAAACAATGGCAAGCGATAAAGCTGTTGTTGTTCATCCCAAAGATGATAGGTATAAAAAGTATGTTGGAAAACATGTTATATCACCCTTAAGAGGTGAATTAATACCTATAATTACAGATGAATATATTGATATGAACTTTGGAACAGGTGCTATGAAATGTAGTGCACATTCAATAGAAGATTTTGAAATATTAAAAAAGAATAATTTAGAAATAGTAGAGTCAATAGATGAAAATGGAATATTAAACGATTATGCATTAGAATTTAGTGGACAAAGTAGAGAAGAAGCAAGAATAAAAATTGTTGAAAAACTAAGAAATAAAGGTTTAATAACAAAAATAGAAGATCATACTCATGAAGTTGGATATTCAGAAAGAACGAATGCACTAGTAGAAATATTAATAAGACCACAATGGTTTGTAAAAATGGATGTTTTAGCAAATCAACTACTTGAAATTCAAAAAGATAAAGATAAAAAAGTAAAATTTGTAACTCCAAGATTTGAAAAAATACTTATTAATTGGATGACATCAATTCAAGATTGGTGCATATCTAGACAAGTATGGTGGGGTCACAGAATTCCAGCATGGTATAAAGATGATAAAATAATTGTACAAGTTAAATCCCCGGGAGTTGGTTGGATTCAAGATGAAGATGTCCTTGATACTTGGTTTTCTTCTGCTCTTTGGCCATTTAGCACTTTAGGTTTTCCAAACGAAACCGAAGATTTAAAAAGATATTTTCCCATAGATGTAATGGTAACTGGGTACGATATTATATTCTTTTGGGTATCTAGAATGATGTTTCAATCTATAGAATTTATGAAAAATATTCCTTTTAAAGAAGTTTTAATACACGGTTTAGTTAGAGATAATAAAGGAAGAAAAATGTCTAAATCATTAGGTAATGGAATAGACCCTATGGAAGTTATAGAAGAATATGGAGTAGACTCTTTAAGATATTTTTTAACAACAAATACCGCTCCAGGCATGGATTTAAGATATGATGAAGAAAAGATTAAATCTACTTGGAACTTTATAAATAAAATATGGAATGCATCTAGATATGTAGAAATGAATTTAAATAATGAATCAGATTTAACAAATATAGATAAATGGATAATTACTAAACTTAATATGACAATTAAGTCGGTAACTAAAAACATGGATAAATATGATTTTCAAAACGTAGGAACAGAAATATATGAATTTATATGGAACGATTATTGTGATTGGTATATAGAGTTTTCTAAAGTAAAATTAAACTCTAAAGTATTAAAAGATATACTAAATGATATATTAAAGATTTTGCATCCTTTTATGCCATTTGTAACAGAAGAAATATACTTATCATTTAATAATGAAACTATAATGAAATCAAGATATCCAAAATATAATAAATCAAATATGTATATTGAAGAGTACGAAAAAATAGAACACTTAAAAGATTTTATTACAAAAGTAAGGAATATAAAAGTAGAAAATAAGATAACAAAAGATTCAAAACTAGAATATATAATAAAAGATGAATATGCATTTGACATATTAAATAAGTTGTTAAAATTAGATGTTCATCCAAAATATAATAAAGAATCTTTAAATAAAATAACTATAGAGTCAAATGATAAAAATATAGTACTAAATTATTACTTAGAAGAAGTAAATATAGATAACACAAAAGAAATAGAACTATTAAAATCAAATATAAAAAGAAGAGAAGGACTTCTAAATAATCCTGGATATATAAATAAAGCACCAAAAGAATTAGTGGAAGAAGAAAGAAGAAAATTAGAAGAAGAAATAAACAAACTTAATTCTTATATGTAGGAGGTATATGAATATAACTTTTGTAGACATATTAAAAAATTATAATTTAGATAAAAAGTATGATAATGATTTTACAAGAAAATATAAAAATGATTGTTATGATTTAGAAGAACAACTATCTTTAGAACATATATTTAAATTTTTAACCGAGAATAATTATATGGAAGAATTTTTAAACGAAATAAGTTCAATAAAAAAAGATGCATTGTTTAATAGTTTTGGTCATGGGTATTTTCATAATGAAAGAGTTCTATTTAATGCTTTTTTAATAGGAAAATTAAGAAATGTATCAAATTCAGGGATGAGAATATTAATGGATGCAGCAAAATATCACGATATTGGAAGAATAAACGATTTAGCTGACGATGCTCATGGATTAGTAAGTGCAAATAAGGTTGAAAGAGTTATTGGTGATAATCCTTTTTATAAAGAAGGTGAAAATCTTAATATATTAAAGTTTATAATAGATTATCATTCAACTAAAGATAGTTATTTGGAGAGTTTCTTAGAAAACTATGATATAAAAGATAAAGATCTTGCTCGTGAACTTGCAAAAATTTTAAAAGATTCAGACGGATTAGATAGAGTTAGGCTTTCAATGGGACAAAACTTTTCTGAGTTAGATACAACTTTTTTAAGAACAGAAGAATCAAAAAGATTTGTAAAAGCATCACATCAATTAAATGAACTTTATTTAAATACCTTTAAAAAAGAATTGGGACAAGATGATTTAGATGAATTTAAAGAAGAATTTGGAGACGATTTATATCTTCATTCAGTTGGACTAGATTTTTTTAAATTAGAAAGTATAATAAAAAATGGTATATTATCCAAAAACAAACTTATAGAAAAAGGAATAAATAGTACTAAAAACTTTGACGGCTGTAACTTTGATGATTATGTATCAGTTGCAATATATGGAGATGAGTTTTATTCTATAGATAATTCTTATGATAAACACGTTAGAGGTGGAATGATCTTTGTAATAGGAGGAATAAACTCTTTAGAGGGAGAACAACCTAAAGATATCACATATTATGATTATAAAAATAGAAAGGATTTAGTTCCAATAAATATGGGTGGTTATACCGATGAGAGATTTGTAAAGGGTGAGATAACCTTAGATAAAATAAAAAACTTAATAATTCCAAAACAATTATTAGACTTAAAACTAACAGATATAAACTATTTATCAGATACTATATCTTTAGAAATATTAGAATCTCAAATTAGATATTTTTTATCTATAGTAGAAGAAAAAACATCTTCTAAAATAGACAGTACTTTCTTTGAAGAAGAAATAAAAAAAATAAAGATACTAGAAGAAAAAAGAAAAACCAAATCTATTGCACTTAAAGATTACGAAGAAGGAGTTAAAGCATTAGCAAACACTTCAAATAGAGGAATAGGTGTATTAATAAATAATATGTACCAAAATCTATTAAGTAAAGAAGATGTTAGAGCAAGAGATGTAATAGATGATATATTCCTTAGAAATAACTTGTCTCCCACAAAAGAAGATGATAATAATCTTTATATTAATTTAGGAGAAACAAAAAAATTAACTTAACATGTTATAATTATAAAGGAGGATAATATGTATTCATATATAAAAGGATTGTTAGTAGAAATACATTCAACATATATAGTATTAGAAAATAATGATATAGGTTATAAAATAAGTGTTCCTAATCCTTATTCTTTTAATATAGATATCACATATAAGTTATATATATATAGTCATATTAGAGAAGATGAGTACACTTTATATGGATTCAAAGAGTTAGAAGAAATAGAACTATTTTTAAAATTAATAGGAGTAAAAGGAGTAGGTCCAAAGACGGCATTACCAATATTAGCAACGGGTTCTACAACTGGTATAATGGACGCAATAAATAGAGAAAATATACTTTATTTAAAAAAGTTTCCTAAAATAGGAGAAAAAGTAGCAAAACAAATAATATTAGATTTAAAGGGTAAATTTAAAGTAGATATTGTAGAAGATGACACTTATGATGAATTAATAGAAGCACTAAAAGGATTAGGCTATAAAACACAAGATATATCAAGAGTATTGCCTAAGATAGAAAAAGAAATAACTATAGAAGAAAAAATAAAACAAGCATTAAAATTACTATTAAGGTAGGTGTATTATGGAAGAAAGAGTAATCACTAATAAAAAATTAGAAGAAGATAAATACGAAGAGACAATTAGACCAGATAGTTTGGATGAATATATAGGCCAAACTGAAGTCAAAGAAAATATGAGAGTATTTATTGAGGCAGCAAAGTTGAGAGATGAATCATTAGATCATGTTCTTTTATATGGTCCACCTGGTTTAGGTAAAACAACTCTAGCGTACATTATTGCTCATGAACTTGGCAGAAATATAAAAACTGCTAGTGGTCCTTCTATAGAAAAAAGTGGCGATTTAGCAGCAATCCTTTCTACTTTAGAACCTGGAGATGTTTTATTTATAGATGAAATACATAGAATGCCAAGATATATAGAAGAAATACTTTATCCTGCTATGGAAGATTTTTCTTTAGATATAATAGTCGGAAGTGATGGAAATAGTAGAAACATAAAAATAGACCTTCCACCATTTACTTTAGTTGGAGCAACAACCAGAGCAGGAGATCTAACAGGACCACTTAGAGATAGATTTGGTATAGTTTCAAGATTAGAATATTACACTGAAGAAGAATTGTTTCAAATAATAAAAAGGACTAGTAGAGTATTAGAAGTAAAAATAGAAGATGATGCCGCAAAAGAACTTTCTAAAAGAAGTAGAGGAACTCCAAGAGTTGCCAATAGAATGTTTAAAAGAGTAAGAGATTTTGCTTTAGTAATGGGAAACGGAAACATAGATGAAAAAATAACTAAATTATCATTAGAGAGATTAAAAATAGATGAACTTGGTTTAGATAATATAGATAAACAATTACTTGAAGCAATAATTTATAAATTTAATGGTGGACCAGTTGGAATAGAATCTCTCGCTGCTTCTATATCAGAAGAAGTAACAACAATAGAAGATGTTTATGAACCATACCTTTTACAACTTGGATTTATAAAAAGAACAACTAGAGGTAGAGTAGTAACAGAAAAAGCTTACGAACACTTAAATATAAAACATGATGACAGGTTATTTTAATATGTTATTAGAAGAGTTTAACTATAATTTAGATGAATCTTTAATAGCACAAACTCCAATTAAAAATAGAGATGATTCTAAATTATTAATATTAGATAAGACTAATGGAAAAATAGAACATAAACATTTTAAAGATATAATAGATTATTTAGATAAAGATGATATATTAGTGATGAACAATTCTAAGGTATTACCTGCAAGATTAATAGGAGAAAAAGAAGACACAAAAGCATTAATAGAAGTTCTTTTATTAAAAAACATAGAAAATGATATTTGGGAATGTTTAACTAAACCTCAAAAAAGGATAAAAGTAGGAACTATAATAAATTTTTCTAATATTTTAAAAGCAAAATGTACTGAAATAAAAGAAGAAGGAATATGTAATTTTGAATTTATATATGATGGAATATTCTATGAAATTTTAGAAAAACTAGGAGAGATGCCTCTTCCCCCATATATACACGAAAAATTAAAAGATAAAGATAGATATCAAACTGTATATGCTAAAGAAATAGGTAGCTCAGCAGCTCCAACAGCGGGATTACATTTTACTAATGAATTATTAAAAAAAATAGAACAAAAAGGTATAAAAATATGTTTTATAACTTTACATGTCGGTCTTGGAACATTTAGACCAGTATCAGTTAATAATATAGAGACACATAAAATGCATAGTGAATTTTATTCTATGGATAAATTAACAGCTGATATACTAAATAATAAAAAAGGTAAAATAATAAGTGTAGGAACTACAACAACAAGAACTTTAGAAACAATAATTAATAAATATAAAATATTTAAAGAATGTTCAGGATTTACAGATATATTTATATATCCTGGTTATAAGTTTAAAGGAATAGATTCACTAATTACTAATTTTCACCTTCCAAAATCAACTTTATTAATGTTAGTTTCTGCTTTAGCGGGTAAAGATAATATATTAAAAGCATACAATATTGCAATAAAAAACAAGTATAGATTCTTCTCATTTGGAGATGCTATGTTTATAAAATAGAGGATATATGAAAATAAAATATAATTTAATAGAAAAAGATAATAAAGCAAGATATGGAACAATCGAAACAAAATATGGTGTATATGAAACACCTATGTTTATGCCTGTTGGAACACTTGCAACCGTTAAAACACTATCAAAAGAAGAACTAAAAGAAGTTGGAAGTGCTATCATACTTGCAAATACATATCATTTATGGCTTAGACCTGGAGAAGACGTAATAGAAAATGCTGGTGGTCTACATGGATTTACAAAATATGATGGTCCAATGTTAACAGATAGTGGGGGTTTTCAAGTTTTTTCATTAGCAAATAAAAAAGATATAGATGAAAATGGAGTTAAATTTAAAAGTCATATAGATGGTAGTGAATTATTCTTAACACCAGAAAAATCAATCGATATTCAAAATAAACTTGGAGCAGATATAATAATGAGTTTTGATGAATGTCCACCATATCCATCTACATATGAATATATGAAATCAAGCGTAGAGAGAACTTTAAGATGGGCAAAAAGAGGACAAAATGTTCATAAAAACCCTAATCAATCTTTGTTTGGTATAGTTCAAGGGGGAGAATTTAAAGATTTAAGAGAATATAGTGCAAAAAAGACTGTAGAAATGAACTTTGATGGATACTCTATAGGGGGAACAAGTGTTGGGGAACCAAAAGATATAATGTATGAAATGATAGATAATAGTATAAAATATTTACCAGAAGACAAAGTAAGATACCTTATGGGAGTTGGAGATCCAATAGATATATTAGAGGGAATAGAAAGAGGAGTAGACATATTTGATTGTGTTCTTCCTACTAGAATAGCAAGACATGGTAATGCTTTTACAAAATATGGTAAAATAAATCTTAAAAATTTAAAGTATAAGTATGATTTAGAACCTCTTGAAAAAGATTGTGACTGTTATACTTGTAAAAACTATTCAAAATCATATATAAGGCACTTAATAACAGCCAAAGAAACATTGGGTGGTAGATTACTTTCTTTACATAATATAAGATTTTTGATAAAATTAACTGAAGATATAAGAGATAGTATAAAGTTAAAAACATTTGATAAATTTAAAGAAAATTTTATAAATATATATAAAGGAGATAGTTAAATATGAAGTGTCCAAATTGTAATCAAGAAATCATAGATAATAAAACTTTTTGTCCCAATTGTGGAAAACAATTAAAAAAAATAAATAATGAAGTAAAAAATAATACCAAATATTTTTTAATTTTTGTAGTAATAATGATTTTACTTGGATTAGGAACCATATATACTGTTGGAAATGTTGGTACAAAAGAAGAACTAAAAAGAATAATTTCAAAAGATAAAGAACAAATAGAGGATTTTTATGATAGTTATATAATAAAAAACATTTTAATAAACGAAAAAACTCCAAAAGAAATTATAGAACAAAAAGATAGCATAGTGGGATATGAATTAGAATTATCAAAAGAAAACTTTAAGTTAGGATTATTTAAAATTAATTGGATAAAAATTAATAAACCTGATGTATTTAAAGTAAAAGATATATCAAAGTATAAAGAAGATTTAAAAATAGAAGGAGATAATGTTCATGTTATATCAATTGAAGGCTTCAATGTTGAGGAAAACGGTAAAAAAAGAGAACAGTTTTATATAATTTCACATAAATCAAAATTATACTTAAATTATATGGATACTTATTTTGAACTTTCAAAATCAAATTTAGGGTTTAAATCATTAGAAACTTATTATAAAGTAAATTTATTGGAACAAAAATATCCTGAATCTATAAACAAAATAATAAAAGAAAGAAATGATAAAATTAAAGAAACTATACAAAATAACACTTATAAAATATATGAAAACTATGCTTATGAATATATAGATAAAGATATCACTCATTTAGTATTTAATGAATTACAAGGTGAGGTAAATGCTGGTTTTATAAGTAATATAAAAACACTATCTTTTGACAATATGGGAGAAAAAATCAACTTAAAAAAATACATTGAATCTATTGGAAAAAACTATGATGAATTCGAAGAACAATACAAAGAATTAAGAAACAAAAAATTAGAAGGAAAAGAAGATATGGTATCTAAATTCGAACTAAATCCAGAATTAATGTACTATGTAAAAGAAGGCATACTCTATATTGCTTGTGGAACGGATAGTTGGGAAACATTATTTATAAATATAGATTTAAACTAACATAAAAGAGGTATAAAACACCTCTTTTATGTTATAATTACTACAATGGAGGGCACATGAAAGATAATTTAATTAATTTATCAAATATAAAGATAGAAGAAATATATGAAATATATAAATCTAGTTCAAATGGATTATCTAGTGTTCAAGTAGAAAAACTAGAAGAAAAACATGGAAAAAACAAAGTTTTAAAAGAAAAAAAACAATCAACATTTAAAAAGTTCATGTTAACTTTTAAAGACCCTCTAATAATTCTTTTACTATTTTTATCAATTGTATCTTTTTTTACCAAAGATTATACTGCTATGTATATAATAATATCTATGGTTTTTCTTGGTGTATTTATTACTTTTTTTCAAGAAATAAAAGCGGATAATGCCGCAGAAGAACTTGCTAAAATGGTAAGCGTAACAGCAACTGTATTTAGAGATAATAAAGAATTTGAAGTTCCACTATCAGACATAGTACCGGGCGATATAGTAAAACTATCAGCGGGAGACATGATTCCAGCAGATATTAGATTAATAAATGCTAAAGATCTATTTGTAAACCAATCATCTCTTACAGGGGAAAGCAATCCAGTAGAGAAGTTTACTACTATAGATTCATCTATTAGTAATGCTTTAGAACTTAAAAACATTTGCTTTTTGGGTTCGGATGTAATAAGTGGTACTGCTATAGGTATAGTTTTAAAAACAGGCACAAACACTTTTTTTGGAAGTATCGCAAAAAGCATAACTCAAAAAGAACCTATTACTCCTTTTGATAAAGGAATAAAAGACTTTACTTGGTTAATGATAAGAATAATTATTGTTATGGCACCACTTGTATTAATAATAAATGGAGTATTAAAACAAGACTGGTTATCAGCCTTCTTATTTGCAATGGCTGTTACTGTTGGACTTACTCCAGAGATGATGCCCATGATAGTTTCAGTTAATTTATCTAAAGGTGCTATAAACATGTCTAAGAAAAAAGTAATAGTAAAAAAATTAAAATCTATACAAAATTTTGGTGCTATGGATGTACTTTGTACAGATAAAACAGGTACCATTACACAAGGTAAAATAATACTTGAAAAACATTTAGATATTGAAGGAAATACAAGTTCAAAAGTACTAGAATATGCATACTTAAATAGTTACTATAATACCGGTTTAAAAAATATGACTGATGATGCTATTTTAGATCACAAAGAAAATAAAGATTTAAAGTTATTACTTAATAAATATCAAAAAATAGATGAAATACCATTTGACTTTGTAAGAAAAAAGATGTCTGTAGTAATTGAAAATAAAGAAGGAAGCAACATCTTAATATGCAAAGGATCATTTGAAGAAATCATGAAAAGTTGTACTAAAGTAGAAACAAACAACAAAATAACAAAAATTAATGATTTAGATTTATCAGAAGTAAAAAATATGATAAGAGATTTCAATAATGAAGGATTTAGAGAAATAGCTTTAGCATATAAAGTTATGAAAGATGCCCCAGATATTCCTGTTTATGAAATTAAAGATGAATCCGAATTAATACTTTTGGGTTTCTTGTTCTTTTTTGATCCACCAAAAGAAAGTGCTAAAGAAGCATTAGAAAGAATTAATAAACTTGGTGTTGATTTAAAAATATTAACTGGTGATAACGAAATGGTAACAGAATATATTTGCTCACAGGTTGGATTTAAAACCAAAAACATATTAATTGGAAGCGAAATAGAAACTATGACAGATGAAGAACTTTATATTGCTTCTAATAATACCAATATATTTGCAAGATTATCCCCAAATCAAAAAGAAAGAATAATAAAATCACTTCAAGCAAATGATCATACAGTAGGTTTTTTAGGAGATGGTATAAATGATGCCCCAGCTCTTAGAGCTTCTGACATAGGAATATCAGTAGATACAGCAGTAGATATAGCAAAAGAATCTTCAAATATAATATTATTAGATAACAACCTATTAGTATTAGAAGCGGGTATATTAGAAGGAAGAAAAGTTTTTGCTAATATTACAAAATATATAAAGATGGCAGCTAGTTCTAATTTTGGTAACATGTTTGCCGTTTTAGGTGCAAGCTTATTCTTACCATTTTTACCAATGCTTCCAATACAAGTTTTAGTAAACAATATATTGTATGATTTATCACAAATAGCAATTCCAACCGATAACGTAGATAAAGAATGGCTATTTAAACCAAGAAAATGGGAAATGAACAATATAAAAAAATATATATTGCTATTTGGACCATTAAGCTCCATATTTGATTTTATACTATTCTTTATATTAATGAATTTTTATAATGTATCTAACAACCCATCATTATTTCATACAGCATGGTTTATAGAATCTGTTATAACTCAAACTATAATAATTCATATAATAAGAACTAAAAAGATACCATTTATAGAATCAAAGCCATCAAAACCTCTATTATTTTCATCAATAGCGATAATAATATTTGCAATATATTTACTATATTCTCCAATTAAAGGAACTTTAGGATTTGTTCTTCTTCCAACATCATATTGGTTTGTACTTGGAGGAATTGTATTATCTTATTTAGTAGTAACACAAATAGCAAAATCTTGGTTTAATAAGCATATAGATAAGGAGGATTATGTACGATAAAATATTAGAAGAAATTATAAGCTTAAGTTCAAATAAAGAAAAAGAAAATTTGAGTAGATTTTTTAAAACTAATGAAGGAGATTATGCTGAAAAAGATATATTCTTGGGCATTAAAGTACCAGTATTAAGAAATCTATCTAAAAAATACTATACAGATTTATCATTTAAAGAAATAAAAAAATTTATTAAAAGCAAATACCATGAAGTAAGAGAATTTGGAGTATACACTTTAGTTTTAAAAAGCAAAGAAAATCCAAAAGAAGCCTTTGATCTATATTTAGATAATATAAAACATATAAATAACTGGGATTTAGTAGATGCTAGTGCCCCTCACATTATAGGTAAATACTTATATGATAATAAATTAAGTAGAGAAATATTATATGATTTATCCAACAAAGGTTTATGGGAACAAAGAATAGCAATAATTTCAACACAATATTTTATAAAGAATAATGATTTCAAAGACACCTTAACACTATCAAAAAAGTATTTAAACACTAATCACGACTTAATAAAAAAAGCAACTGGTTGGATGTTAAGAGAAATTGGAGATAAAGATCCTAAAGTACTATATAAATTTTTAAATGATAACATAAAAGAAATTCAAGGGATAACATTTAGTTATGCAACAGAAAAAATACCAAAAGAAATTAAAGAAGAATTAAAGAAAAAAAGAATCTAAATTTTTAATAAAAACTTGACAAACTCTTGTTTTTCATTATAATAACTCTCTTCGTCTAATGAAGAGAAAGAGGAAATATGGAAAAAAATTTAGATTATGCTCTTGAAAACGATACTGAGTATATGCTAGGTAAAATTAGAGAATACTACGGTTATTACTTTGATGCATCTCATAGATTAAGAACAAACCAAATATTTGCTCTAGATTCAATATATCAATGTATATCACAGTTAAATAACAATAAAAACTATAGTGATAATGAGCACAGAATTAGAATTTATAATGCTTTTTGTAGAGGAGTAAAAGAACAATCTGGTATAGATTTTAAAATAACTACAAAAGATGGTTGTAGAGTAATAAAGAAAAGTAAAAAGAATCCATTTAATATATTTAAAAATTGATTCTTTTTTTTGTTATAATTAAGAAAGAGGAAATAATATGAAGAAGATAATAGTAGGTATAATACCGAGACTAGAAACAAACGACACAGATCCATATTTAAACAAAAACGAATTTGTAGATATGTATGCAAACAAAATATATGAATTGAACCATATACCAATAGGGGTTCTTTTAGAAAATAACAAACTAAATTTAGATGTAATGGATATGTGTGATTGTTTTATTCTTATGGGTGGTTATAAGGCGGATAAACACTATTATGAAGCTATTGAATATGCTATCATAAATAACAAACCAATACTTGGAATATGTTTAGGTATGCAAGCAATGGGAATATACAGTTTAATAAAAGATAAGTCTAATAATTTAAAAGACATTAATAAAGTATACCAGAAATTAAAAGAACAAAATAATGGAAATATACTAAATAAATTAGAGAATCCAAATGGTCATGGTGATATTATAGTAACGAAAGAAAAAGAATCAATAGATAGTGCAAGACATAATATTGATATAAAAGAAAATACAGTTCTATATGATATATATAAGAAAAAAAATATAAGTGTAGTAAGTTTACACAATTATGTATTACCTAATATTGGAAGTTCATTTGTTATCTCCGCAACTAAAGACAATATAATAGAAGCAATAGAGTATAAAGATAAAAAGAAATTTGTACTTGGTGTTCAGTATCATCCAGAGATTGAAGAGGATAACATTTTATTCAAAAGATTAATAGATGAAGCAATAATTAGAAAGGTCTAAAGATATAATAAATTTTATTAGAATTAAGGAGAAATATGATAAAAAGTTATGAACAAATTTCAGAAAATTGCAAAATGCTCTGGAAGGAATCTTTTAAATTAACTAATGAAAAATATACACAAGTAAGTGGATATGTTTTTAATGATAAAAATCAACTTTTAATTGTAAAAAAAGGTAAAATTTGGACAATTCCGGGAGGACATCCAGAAACTTCTGAAACAAAAGAAGAAACTTTAAAAAGAGAAATTATGGAAGAATCTTGTGTTTTATTGAAAGACATAAAATATTTAGGAGCAGTTGAAGTTATAGAAGACAAAAAAACTTACTATCAACTCCGTTTCACAGCAAAAGTTAAAAAAGTATTACCATTTAAAGAAGAATGGGAAATAAACGAAAGAAAATTTGTAGATTTAAAGGAGTTAGATAAATATATAACTTGGTCAAATGGTAAAACATTTATTGCACAAATTGAATCCGCAAAAAAAGCATGGAATATTAAATAGATTATGAAGGAATTGAAAGATCCAAAGAAATAGTCTTTTTTTATGTTATAATAACTTTAGGTGATATTATGAATGAATTTAATTCATTAAGAGAACTATATATTAAAGTTAGACCAGCATTAAAATTAAAAAAAGAAGAATTAAAAAAGTTGGGTATGAGCCATATTGTTGAGGCTGATATTTGGAATTATTTAAGAACTGAAAAATGGATTAAAACAGTAGATTTATCTTTAAGTGAACTTGTAAACGATATAATAGAGTGCGATATAGATAAACTAGACTTTTATACGAAAAAAGAATTATCCAAAATAGATAGAATTGTAAATACTGAAGAAATCTAAATCTTTAGGAGGAAAAATGGAACACGAAGAAATAACAACAAAAGAGGAACTTTTAGAGAGTTCAAAAAAGTATATTACAAAAAAAGAAGAACTAGATATAATTTCTAAAGCATACGATTATTTAATAGAAAAAACTAAAAACAAAGAAAGACTAGACGGAAGTTTAGAATTTTTACATCCTTTAAATGTGTCATACATACTTACTAAAATGAATGTTGATTATATTACTATAGCAGCATCTTTACTTCACGAAATAGAATCAGATGTTGAAATAGAAACTATATTTGGAAAAGAAATAAAAGATATAATAGATGGTGTAAGAAAAATAAATAGAGTAAATATATCTGCAGATTCATTATATTTAATTAATTACTATAAAAAAATATTGGTAGGTCTTTGTGAAGATTTTAGAGTAATAATTATTAAACTTGCAGATAGATTAGAAAACATGAGAAATTTATGGATGTTAGATGAGGATACAAGAAAAAAAGAAGCTAAAGAAACTTTAGAAATATTATCTCCAATTGCCCACCATTTAGGTATGAATACTTTAAAAAATGAATTAGAAGATTTATCTTTAAGATACTATAAACCCGAAATATATTACGATATTGTAACTAATTTAAATAATACAAAATTAGAAAGAGACAACGCTATATTAGAGATGAAAGAAAACATATCTAATATATTATTAGAACATAGTATAAAAAATGAAATAAAAGGTAGAAGTAAAAGTATTTACAGTATATATAATAAACTAGAAAAAGGTAAAAAATTCAAAGAAATATACGATATTTTAGCGCTTAGAGTATACGTAGAAACTGAATCTGATTGTTATTTAACTTTAGGTTTAATTCATTCTAAATATAGACCTCTTTCAAATAGATTTAAAGATTATATAGCTATGCCAAAAGAGAATGGTTATCAATCATTACATACCACAATATTTGGTGTCGATGGTTATTTATTTGAAGTTCAAATAAGAACTTATGAAATGGATAAGATTGCTGAATATGGTATTGCATCTCATTGGGCATATAAAGAAAAAAAAGATGCAAGTAAAGCATTAAAAAACACAATGGAACAAAAACTTCAACTATTTAGAAGTATAATAGATAGAACAAACGAAAACATATCAAATGAAGAATTTAAAGAAACCGTAGAAAAAGAAATATTAAATGATGAAATATATGTATATACCCCAAAAGGAGACGTAATAGAGCTTCCATTAGGAAGTACACCAATAGATTTTGCTTATAGAGTTCATACCGATATAGGGGACAAAATGGTTGGAGCAATAGTAAACGAAAACATAGTTCCATTAGACTTCGAATTAAAAGATGGAGATATTGTAAAAATAAACATAAACAAAAATGGATTGGGACCCAATAAAGAATGGTTAAATATTGCTAAAACAGGACAAGCTAAATCTAGAATAAAATCATTTTACACAAAAATAAATAAAGAAGAGACTATAAAAAAGGGTGAAGAATTACTACAAAAAGAAATAAAAAAGCAAAAATTATCTAACTCTAGTTTCTTTACTGAAGAAAATAAAAACGAATTATTAAAATTATTATCAGAAAGCACACTAGAAGATATATATTTAAGTGTTGGTAATGGAAAATATAGTCCTAGTTATATAGTAAATTTAATAAATAGAGAGACTAAGACAAAAGAAGAAGTTATCCTAAATAAATTATCTAAATCAAATATAAAGGTGACTCCAAGTAAAAACGATATTATAGTGGCCGGTATAGATGAAATAAAAGTGTCTTTAGCTAATTGTTGTAAACCCATAAAAGGAGATGAAGTAATCGGCTATATTACTAAGGGTAGTGGAATAACAGTTCATAGATTAAATTGCCATAACATATCAAATATAGAAGAAAGATTAATATCAATATCTTGGAATGAAGAATCTATTAATAGATTCCCAACTAATATAATAGTAACATCTGAAAAAAATGATAACTTATTACTTGAATTAATCGCAAAAGCATCAACATATTCGATAATCATTCAAAATGTTCAAACCATAAATAATATAAATCATAATATATATGATATTGTTATTTTAGTAAAAGATTTAGAAACATTAAAAAAATTTATAAACGAAACATATCAAATGAAAGGCATAACAAATATAGAAAGAGTAATCAAATGAAAGTATTAGTTCAAAGAAGCAAAGATTCAACAGTTTTAGTGGATAACAAAATAGTAGGTTCGATATCAAAAGGATTAGTATTACTTGTAGGTATTAATATAAATGATACAAAAAAAGAAGTTGAATATCTGGCAAATAAAGTATTAAATTTAAGAATATTTGATGATTCAAGTGGGATAATGAACTTATCTATTAAAGATATAAAAGGAGATATTCTTTCAATATCTCAGTTTACATTAGAGGCGGATACTACTAAAGGAAATAGACCAAGTTATCAAAATGCAATGAAAGGTAATGAAGCAAAAGAATTATATGAATACTTTAATACTTTATTAAAAGAACATTTAAAAGTAGAAACAGGTGTATTTGGTGCTGAAATGGAAGTAAATATAAATAATGATGGACCAGTTACAATAATATTAGAAAGTAAATAAGTTTTTAAAAACTTTAACAAACATTTATCAAATTAAATCACTTATAAAGTGGTTTTTTTATGTTATAATTACTTAGGATAGACTATAGGGAGTATTTATGGATGATAAATTAAAAGATTTAATTAATAAATATAAAGATAAAGAAGGCAATTTAATGCCTATTTTACAAGGAATTCAAGATATATATGGATATCTTTCTTTTGATAATTTAAAAGTAGTGTCAGAAGAATTAGATATGTCATTAGAGAAGATATATGGTGTTGCAACGTTCTATAGTCAGTTTAAGTTCAATCCTAGTGCTAAACATAAAATAAGCGTATGTTTAGGGACTGTTTGCTATGTAAAAGGAGCAAATGACATATTAGAAGAAGTAAAAAGTTTATTAAATATAGATGTAGGTCAAAATACTGAAGATAACCTGTTTTCAATAGAAAATACTAGATGTTTAGGGTGTTGTAGTTTAGCTCCTGTAATGATGATAGGTGAAGATGTATATAGTGAAGTAAAAAAAGAACAAGTAAAAGAAATATTAGATTCTTATAGGAGGGAAAATGTTTAATAATATGGAGTCTCCTAATAAAGTAAAAGTAACAGTGGGACTTGGAACATGTGGTATATCATCTGGTGCAAGTAAAATATATGATATATTAAAAGAAAAAAATATAAATGTAATTCCAGTAGGATGTATAGGTGTTTGTAAATTTGAACCCATAGTTGAAGTCTATAAAGATGATATAAGAACTACATACGTAAATGTAGATGAAGAAAAATTAAATAAAATAATAGAAAGTCATATAAATAAAAATATTATTGTAAAAGAATACTTAATAGATGAAAATACATCTAATATTTTAGACTATCCTTTTATAAAAAATCAAACTAGAATAGCGCTTAGAAATTGTGGTAATATAAATCCTGAAAATATAGAAGATTATATAACAAATGGTGGATATAAGGCATTAAAAGAAGTTTTAACAATGGATAAAGAAACCATTATAAATATATTAAAAGATTCTAAACTAAGAGGTAGAGGTGGAGCAGGTTTTAGTACGGGATTAAAATGGGAATTTACTTATAAAGAGGATTCAAATATTAAATATATTTGTTGTAATGCTGATGAAGGAGATCCTGGAGCATTTATGGATAGATCTTTACTTGAAGGGGATCCTCACTCTTTAATAGAAGCAATGATTATAGCGGGCTATACAGTAGGTTCTAATCAAGGATATATATATGTAAGGGCTGAATATCCTGTTGCAGTAAAACGTTTAAATATAGCAATTAAAGAAGCAAAGAAGTTAAATTTACTTGGAGATAATATCTTAGGCACTAATTTTTCATTTAATTTAGAACTTAGATTAGGTAGTGGAGCATTTGTATGCGGAGAAGAAACTGCATTAATAAGTTCTATAGAAGGTAAAAGAGGAGAACCTAATACAAAACCGCCTTTCCCAGCATCTAAAGGTTTATTTGAAAAACCGACTCTCATAAACAACGTAGAAACATACGCTAATATTCCATATATATTAAGTGGTAATTTAGATAAATTTAAATCTATTGGTAGTGAAAACTCTAAAGGAACTAAAGTATTTGCGTTAGGTGGTAAAATAAACAATACTGGTTTAGTAGAAATACCTATGGGAACAACTCTTAGAACCATACTATTTGATGTTGGTGGAGGAATACCTAATAATAAATTATTTAAAGCAGCTCAAACAGGTGGTCCTTCTGGAGGATGTATACCAGAAGAACACTTAGATATACAAATGGATTATGAATCCCTAGGTAAAGAAGGCTTTATGATGGGTTCTGGTGGTTTAATAGTAATGGACGAAGATAACTGTATGGTAAATAT
>CAZIYD010000002.1:0-80636 GCA_964543375.1 uncultured Muribaculaceae bacterium | reverse complement strand
GTTTCCAGTTATTTAAAGTTTTGGATTTTACGCATACCTTACGACTTGCTTATCTTAATATCACAAATCCCGTCGAAACCTTGACGCCCCCATAGATAAAAATTATATCATAAACCCATAAAATATAAAAGATATTAAATTTTTATGTTATAATATAAAGTATAGTAGAGGTGATGTTATGGGGCAAATAGTAGTTAAAAAAGAAAGTTTAGTTACACTAAAGGGTGCTTTAGAGACTTTAAAAGATGAATTTAATACTTCTATAACTGATATTAAATCAAATTTATTAAATATCTCTAATAATTGGAAAGGAAAAAAAGCATATGAAACATTGTCTGTTATAGAAACTTTAAATAAAACTAATTCTGATTTGTTAATAAGAATAAATGAAAACATAGAATATATACAAGAAGTAATAACAACTATAGATAAAGTTGAAAGTGTTGAAGTAGAAACAAAACCAGTTGAAACTCCCACACAAAACCAAGTGGTTAATTCAAGTGAAATAACAAGTTTAAATGCTGTTCCAACCATGACTACAGACACAAGTCCAACAATAGCAGAAAAAGACTCAAATAAAGGTAGTGCTGGAGGTTCAACAATAAAAGTAACCAATGAATTATTAACAAAATTAGGAGTTAAGCGCGACTCTAATGGAAACCCAATTAAGTTGGGTAACATGTTTGTTGTTACAAAAACTACAAATAGTTATAAAAACGATTATTTATTGTTTTTACCAATAAATAGCAATGGTGAGATACCTGCAGATTTGCCAGTATTTCTTGAGTTTCATGGTAACGGTCTTTCTAAAAACCATGTTAATTTAGGAAAAACTGAAACTGGTTTTCCAATAGAACGTGCCAGAGATGAAATGGGATTAAAGTTTACTAGAGATAATCCAAACTTTCAAGCAATAATTTTAATGCCGCAAGCAGAAAATTCTGGAAATACAGGAAATGGTTCAAAAATATTTAATGAAATATATAATGAAATAGTTGATACTTTTGATACAAGAACTGATGGTGCTATTGCTTTAACCTTTAGTGCTGGTGGGGCCTCTTATTATCGTTATTCAAAAGACTATTCTAAAGATATAAAAGCTGCTTACATTATAGATCCAAGCACATATGTAAATTTATTTCAAAATGTTCGACCAGAAACTCCACTAACCTTTTTTACTTCTCAAAGAACTGGCGGAGATAAGGATTATAGTAAATTAATAATAGGAGCCCACAAGGGTTTAAATAGAGATTTGCAAGTATACAACCCAATTTTACCATCACAAGAAAATTTTCAAGAAGAAATTATAGATATACTAAAAGATTCTAAAAAACCAGGATCAAGATTTGTCAACATTCCAACAACAACTCATTTACAAGCAAATCAATTAGTTTATGATGATTATTTTTATGAAACACTTTTAAAATTGTGGGAAACACCTTAATATTAAAGCTAATTTTTTTGTTTTTAAATAAAAAAATACCTTACTGGGTATTTCTAAATTTTTTTAGTTTTTCATTTTAGTAAAAAATGGCGAGAATTGAACAGCTGTTATACTTTTTCTTTCGTAATTATATATATTGTATCCGAGTCCAACACATTCTGTTGTTTTTCCATCATCATATGTGTAAACATTTTCTTTTAAACAAAACTTTGGACTAAATCCTTTTTGTACTCTTATATAGTCCCAAATCCACACAGTTGCGAGTGCAACAAACAATATTGTAAATATTGCAGATATTATTCTTTTTATCATAAATATCCCTTTCTTAATTTAAAAGCCAACTAATAGTTGGCTTATATTTTATTATGTTTCTGTAGTCAATTGTACATTGAATACTGCATTTCCACCAGATGCCGAGTTTTCACAGTCAACATCTTGTCCTTCCATCCACATATACATTCTTATCTTAGATATTCCCGCTGGTAAAGTAAATACTTGTAAATTAGAAGTAAATCCTTCTATAGTTCTATAAACGGGATTCATTGCTGTGAACAGTGTATTGTGCGCGGTTTCTGTTGCTTGTCCTACCAATATGTTTTGAGCCGCTGTAAATTCTGCTTTTACACCCGAATACGGAACAGGATCTGTCGTGTTTACTGTTAAACCATATGTATCAAATGCATGAGCTATAGCTGGAGCCGTATGAGATGTATAATTTGGTTCCCACATATACACTGGCGATGTAACACCACTATTTAAACCTTGTATAGTTGCTATTGGACTACCTATAGCTGTATTCCCTTTGTTAATAAAAGCAACCCTTGCAGAATTCTTTATACCTGTATCTGTTGTATCTGGAGTTGTTACACCAGAATTTGTAGTAAGGTATAATTGAACTGCAGAATCTGCTCTAAAGAATAAATCAAATGCAACAAACTTACCCGCTGTTCCAGATAGTTCTGTATCTTTAACTGATGATAAAATATAATCTCCACCAGCGTTTGAACTCACCGTACCATAGTACATTTCCATAAGTCCTTCGGCATCCATTACATTTGCGGTAGAAACTGGTTCTAATACAGTTGGAATTTGATTTATACTAGAAGTATAGGTTGTTGATTTTACTCCTGTTATTTCAGCAGCAGTTACAACAGATTTCCAATTTGTACCATCAGCTGATATTTGTATACCACCTTGTGCTTCTACGTTTACTTGGATAGGACTTATAGTTACTGTTTTGTTAGCAGTAAACCATGCAAAAGTTGACGCAGTAAGAAGTCCTGTTGTTCCAAATAATAATAATGCAAGAAGTAGTATTCGCTTTTTAGCTTTGTTATTTTTCTTCATTTTTATATTCTCCTTTATTCTTAAATTAAGAATACCATATTACATAGGATTTTTCAATAACTATTTGACTTTTTTTAACAAATTTACACATTTATTGTATAACTTGTTTAGATTCTATTACTATAAATATGCTTTCTAATATATCTTGATATTTATAGTTTACAAATGTTTTTGGAAAATATATTAAAAGAGTGTAATTGTTTGTTTCATTATATAGATATGTAAAATAATTTTTATTTGTTTTCATTTCTTTAAAATAAGTCCCATATGAATCTTGAATAATATTATTCTCTACTATTATATTTGTAGAACTAGAATTCTGATAGTTTTCATTCATATATAATTTATAGTCTAATTGTAAGTTTGTAGTTGTCTTAACCATTAGATCATATTCCATAAGTGTTTCTGTTCTAACACCATCCTTAAAGTTAGAAATACTAAAATTGTATATATAAGGTTCATCTTTAGGAACTAGGTTAGGAATTTTAACATTTATATACTGGTACCCAGGATTTAATATATAATGAGCAACTCCAGTGTTTACATTAGATGTTGCTTTTGATTCATACCTAGAGTAAGACATTGGTAGCAATATAACTAACAGCAAAAACAAAAAAATTAAAAATAATATTCTAAATATATTTATACTACCTTTTCTCATCTTCATCACTACGACCTTCTATTATAGAATCATTGGTTATTCTAAAATCTTTAAATTTATAATATTGTTTTTTGGTCCAATCTTTAAAACTAGAACTAAAAATAGCTATAGTAAAAATTAATAAGATAAACACTTTGGGAGTCATTAATATATCTTTCCAAATCCCCAATTTTTTAAATATTTTTATCTCTTTTCCTACAACATCTTTTTTTGGTACGGGTTTATCTCCTATATTATTTGAATCTCCCCTTGTAATGTATGAATCGTTATTTATACTTTCTACTCTATGTGTTATAAAATCTTCATTTAATTTATATGTTATTACATCTCCTGGTTTTATGTCATCTGTTATCTTTACTATTATTACATCGTCTTTTCTTATATAAGGCGCCATGCTGTCACTTATTACTTTAAAAACAGAATATCCAAAAAAATTAGTATATTCTTTTTTTAATATATTTAGTTGTATAAAATTAATGACAACTATTAAACTCATTATAGATATTACAACGATTAAAGTTTTTTCTAATATTTTACCAATTATACGCATAACATCACCCGTTATTTATTCGGTATATTGAGATAACCTTATAGATATTGGAATATCTAATAAGGGGTTTGTTTGTCCCACATAAGATGAATCTATCTCGTTATTTGATTCATCATTTTCCCAAGTAAATTCTACCCTTATTTTCTCTATATTACCTTGCAAAACATCTTCTAGACCAATTACCCCTTTATATTTGTTTGTATCTACTTCAGTTAGAGAATTACCTAATTTATCTTTTATAGAGATTAATGATATTTTATCATTATTTAAATTCAAGAAATCCAAAAAGATTTCATATTCTATAGAAACTTCTGAACCAGATGGGTTTATTAAAATTTCAAAATAAGCAGAAAGTCCAGGAGCAGCTTTTCCTGGTGCAACACCACTATTTGTTTCCCAATTTACAGTATCAATATTAAAAGTGTTGGTACTACCCGTAATATTACTACCATTTACAAGTATTTGCCATTTTGCTATACTGCTAGATATATCAGTACTAGTGTCACTCTCAAATATCCCATAACTATCCAATATTTGATATGATAATATTATAAGAAAAAGAAAAGCAATTATGAGTAATGGCTTTTTAGATCTATGCATTCTTTGCTTTCTTTATTTCTATTACAAGTAAGTAGGCTTCATATATAAATAAAACTAATATAGGCAATATAATAAATATTAAGAAAATCCATCTAGATGTTATAAAACCTAAAATAGAACCCCAACCAGAATATACTTTACTAGTTTCACCCTTACCTATTATATTTTCATCAGATAATAAATAATTATTACTCATTATAAATGAATTGGGTTTATCTTTATTATCGTTTACCGCATTTATTTTTCCATAGTTTACTATTGTTTCTTTTGATATGGTATCATAGAAAAATACATGATCTCCTGCTTTAAACTCTGAATTTTCATTTTTCTTTACGATTAATAAGTCTCCTTCTTTAAAACCTTCTATTTTTTTATTCATTACTAAAAAAGATTTATTTCCAAAGACCGCAACATTATATTGATTGTAATTTAACAAATATATAGTCAAAATTACATCTATAACTATTATAATTGTTATTACTGGCCACAATATATATCTTAATATTTTCTTCACAATTTCACCTCTATATATCATTACTAAACTAATTATACACTAATTAATAATTAAATGGAATATTAATTTATGTTTTTTAAAAGTTTCTTTAGTTTAATATAATCTGATATTTTATCCATATTTAAATTGTTTAAATTATTTATCTTGTAATAATTACATATTGTTTCAGTTTTCTTTATTAGATCTTCTAAAGATAGTTCTCCCAAAGATTCTAAAGTTATATTTATATTATATAGTTTATATTTGTCCATTATTATCATGGGTACGTTATAATCTCCAAGAATATTTAAATTGTTTATTACATTATTATATGGACTTAATACAAATTTCCTTAATTCTTCTAAATTTCTATCTAACTCATCTATTGATATTTCCGGCTTTTCTTTTTTAGATAATTTTATAAAATATCCATAATAAGATATTAAAAAATTAATAGCATCTAGGATTTTCGAGTCTTGATTTAAGTTTTTATATAAATTTTCTTTATAATATATTTCATCAAATTCAGAGTATAGTGTTTTTATTTTTTCTGTTGTTTCCTCTATTTCTAAAACTTTTTTATTATTCAATTTAGATAGTTTTTTTTCTAATTTAGATATTTCTTTTAATTTCTTTGAACTATTGGGTTTTTCTTTGCCTTTTGCTTTTAATTCTTCTTTTATAGAATTTATTATATTTGAATATTTCAAATATATTTTATATTCTTTTAAGGATTCATTTAAATTAAATAAAATTCTATTTTCTGTTTCTATTTCACAGTTACATAATTCTTTTAACAGTTTAGTTACATTTTCTTTACTATAATCTTTTATATCTAAAGATCCATCTATAAACTTATTTAAAAATCTTTTTGAATTTTTATCGAGTTCTAAATCGTTAGATATTTTTATATCTTTATATTCTTTTATAATATCTAATGAGGTTTGTTTAGTTTCCTTAACATAACTCTTTATATACTTATCAAATATTTTTTTGTTTTTATTATATAAAGATCTAAAATTAAACTGAATATGACTTATTATATTTGGATTTTTCCAATAAAGACTTTCAAAAGATGATTTTAAATCTTCTAAACTGTTTTCATTTGATAATAAAATTTCTCTCATGTATTCTCTTTGATGTTCATCATAAAAGAAATCTTTTTCTTTTAATTCGATACCAACTTTTTTAAAAACTGCTATTGCGTTTAATATATTTTGATTTACCTCTTTTAAATTTATTTTATAATATTTACTTAAATTATATAGCATTACATCAAGATCAAGTTTTTCATAAGGGGTATTTATTTCACTTAAAATCCATATCTTACTTATTAATTCATCAAAATTATAAACAGGTGGTTCATCATCCCTAACTATATTTTCTATAGCTTTACTTCTTTGAGATATTTCTTCTTCGAGTTGAATTTTTATATTATTAAAACTAGCATATATTTTATTTGCCTCTGAAATATACGATATTGTGTTTTTTTCATTATTTTTTGGAAGTACTGATAAAACTTCTTCTGATATTTCAATTTTCTTTTTTATTTCGTTTTTCATTAATACTAACCTCCAAAGCTTTTATTTCTTTGTCTAATTTTTCCATGAAATCATTTATTTCTTGGTATGCCTTTATTAATTCATCAGCACTCAGTTCCATTAGTTCTAAATCGTCCATAAATACTCCTTATCTTATTACTATATAATTATATACTTCTCCAATATATGCATTACCATCATATAAAGAGAAAGTGACTTTATAAGTACCTGTTATTAAATTTGTTTTCATATATAAGAATAATATTTGATTTGGGATCGGAGAGTTTGTTATTAAATATTCTTTATTTAAAGGATCTCCAATCGCATTAAAAGAATGTGTAACATAGTCTGATATATCTACTGTTTCATAATCTAAAGAGTATATATCGTTATATTTTCTTCTTTTTAATGATAATCTCAAATTTGGATTAGCAAGACCAGAGGAATATTCTATATTGAATACCAGAGCATTATTTTTATTAGTTCCTTCTCCAGTAACACTATCTATTGTTATTGACTCATCCGATAGTTTGGATACCAAACCATATATATTATTTAAAATATTTAGTGATAAATCTACAGTATCAGAAGATACCAATCCATAGTATATACCATCTCCCGAACCAAATGATTCAAGTTTTACTTTATATGTTCCGGATGGTAAATTAGAGTTTTTGGTGTTTATTGTAATTTTAGAATTTACGTTTGCTATTCTTGGAGATACATTTATTCTAACTATTCCATCCATTCTAGGATAATAGGTAATCCCATTATATGTGTAGTTTACACCAAGCAAACTAGAGGCATTTAATAAGTTATCGTTTGAATCATATATAGAAATTTTAAGTCCTAACTTTTTATTATAATAAGTAGTGTCGCTTATTACTTGTCCTGATACTACTTGTTGTATGAAATTTGTGTTGGCATTTATCATAGTAGATTCACCAATATATATATTTGGTTTACTTAAAGTAGCGGTTAAATCTATTACGGCGTTTTTGTTGTTATATAAATTATAAGTTAGATTTGCATGATTTATACCAAGAACGCTAGTTATAGTTTGATTTCCAGAATCTCTAAGTTCTATAAGTAAAATGTTGTTTAGTTTGTCGGTTGTAAATCCCGAATCTTCAAAATCTACTATAAATATATATTCTTCGCTCGCTATACCCTCTGTTACATTATAATACATATTATTTTGAATTACATCATCATAATTGTTGTTTTGTGATGTGGAACCCATCTTTATAAATTTGGACAGCTTATAGGACGCTTCGTTATGAAGAATCATCTCATTAGTTGCATCAATTACATCTTGTGCGCTTACAACATAATAGTAGTAAGTAGGTGTCGGAGTTGTTAAATCTATCATAGTAAATTTTGTGTTTTCTGGAAGAGCATAAGAAGAAACCAAAGTTCTATGATAACCAGGTTTATATATAGTTTCATCTTTTTCTACATATAAAGAATAATATGCACTTAATTTTGATTTATTAGTTATTGTTGTCAGTGTAGAAACGAAGAAGTCGTGTTTTTCACCAGGAGTCATAGATCCTTCATATTCGTTGTTTGTATATAGCGCTCTTGTTATATTTACGTTTATATTTAATCTTTGAACATCATTTGTTAAATCATCTATTGGAGTAATTGCAAGTAAAGATATGGTTACAGTTCCCACAGCTCCCGCATTACTTAAATTTTTTGAGTGATATACATTGAATAATAAGGTAGGAACAACACTAGAGTTTTCACTTAAATAATCTTTTGTTCCATATATCGGGTTATTCTCATCTGTTATAAAGTTTGTTTCTCCTATAGTAATCCAACCAGTATTACTACTCCTCATAACTAAACTCATTTTAGTGTCCGCTGTTCCATCTAAAGATATTCTTGGAATCTCTTCTTTTTGAACTAGTTCTACACCAGTTTGAAGTCCATTATAATTTGCTCCCATTATAGAAAAGGTTGTATTGGGGTTAGGGAAATTAATCAAAGATAATTCATATGTTCCTAAAGTAGAAAACTTTGATGCTGTTAAGTCTACTTCATAAGAAGATATTTGTTCTCCTATTACCCACATATAAAAGTTGGAATTTTCTGGAGTTGGAACGATGTATTTCATATCTATTATTCCTGGACTTTCTTCTTTTTCATAATTACTATAAAAACCATCTATTTCTATATTGTGATTTACTTTATGCATCCCAAGAACATAAGAACCCGCAGAAAACATATAAAATTCTCCAGGTTTTACTGTATCACCTTGGTTATAATTTGGAGAGTAGAAGGCTTCATCTATATTCCCATCTCTATCTCTCATATACATTCCAAAAAACGACATACCATTAACTTCACCATATGCAGTTACAGCTTCATTTTGTGCAATATTTATATTTTTATTTTCTAAAGCATATATTCTATTATCTACATTTTTAGTTATAACACCATCTTCTATATTAACTGTTGCTTTTGTTTCTGTTCCGGATATATCTGCAACACTAGTGAATTTTTCCAAAAGGTTAGTACCAGTTTCTAAGTATATTATAGAATTATTTTTAAGTTTTAATTCCTTTATTCTACTTAATGTAAATAGAACATGAGAATACTCATTTGTTCTATCTGTTGCTCCAAATAGCTCTACTACAGAATTATTCAATATGACTCTATCTGCTCTTTGAATAGATATATTTCTCTTATGATTAGTCTTTGTTCCATAGTTATCTATATTTATATAACTATAACCAGTAGTAGATGACGCGTTACCACTTCCAAATATAGATCCATCTATATCTATATTGTGAATTGTATTTTCTTTTATATTTATAGTTATTCCTTTTGTAACGCTTATAAAAGAGTAGTCATAGTTATCATCACCGCTTGCATTTGCTTCCCCACCACCAAACACAGTACCACCTATAGATATATTTCCTTCTATAAGGGGGACTGTAGTTACACCATAACCAATATTTACTCCAACTATGCCATAAACAACAGATGTATTTGCTCCACCATATACATTCTTACCTATTGTACCACCAGCTATATTTAATGTGCTCGTTGAGTTATTTGTTTCTAAATCTCCAGTTGCAGCAGCATTACCACCACCAAAAACATGATTGGTTACATTAGTTGTTCCCTCAACATTTAATATGGTATTACCAAGTACAACTGCTGTTGTTCCCTTTCCACCTGCATATAAACTATCTCCAATCGTTGTATTAGTAACTCTAACACTTGTATTTCCAGAAACTAAACCATCCTTACCACCACCATATACTTCTTCTAAAACGTTACTTCCATTTACTGTTATATTTGTATTTGATGATATATCAGCTTGATTTCCTCCACCATATATATTCTTTATAGTTCCGCCAGTTATAGATAAGTTGGAATTAATGGTATTTCCACCCATGTTATTCCCACCAAAAATATCATCTATAGTAGGGTTATTTAGAACTTTTATATTACTTGTTGTTACTGTTCCACTTTGGTTAGAACCTCCAAATGTATTACCAACAGTTCCTCCATTTATGTTTATGTTTGAACCATTTACACTAGCAGCATCTCCACCACCATATATAAAGTTTATCTTGCTTGATGTGTTATTTATTGTTACTAAACTATTAGTACTATCCGCGTGATTACCACCACCATATATAGTCCCTATACTAGCGCCATTTACTAATATATTTGTATCTATAGTTGTACCACCTTGATTATTTCCACCAAGTATAGTAGTTACCACCCCATCAGTAGTAATTATATTAGATTTTGTAACAGTACCACTAAAATTAGAACCACCATATATTGTTGTTATTGTTCCACCGTTTAAATTTATATTTGTATCAATAGAAACACTAGCATTTTCACCACCACCATAAGCATATCCTATATTAGAGTTTGGATTTATAGTAATGTTTGTTTCATTGGTGTCCGCTAACTTTCCTCCACCATATAGTGTAGAAACGTTTCCGCCACTTGTAGTTATTTCTGTAACAAGAGTACTCCCCCCTTGGTTGTTTCCTCCATATAAATTAGTCGCACTTCCACTACTTACTGTAATTTTTGATAAAGGCACATTTCCACTTTGATTTGATCCACCATATAAATTTGTAACAGTGCTTCCATTTAACGTTAAATTAGTATCTGTTGTTATATTTGCGCTCTCTCCACCACCATATACATTAAGTAAAGTAGATGAATTTAAGGCTATGTTTGTTTTACCTGTGTCTGCAAGTTTCCCACCACCATATAATGTAGTTATGCTTCCTCCGTTTACAATAATGTTGGCCTCACTAGTAACTCCACCAATATTATTACCTCCAAATATTGTATTTGCTGTTCCACTAGTCGTTGTTATATTAGAAGAATTTACATCTCCACTTTGATTCGACCCACCATATATATTTGTGCATGTTGATCCATTTAAATTTATATAAGTATCATTAGCTGCAACTTGATTTCCACCACCATATGAATTTACAACCGTACCACCATTTAAGTTTAAAGTCGCACTTCCAAGTATTCTACCATTGGAATCATTACCTCCAAATAAGTTCGGTATATTTCCGTCATTTACATTTACTAAAATATTACCAGCAACATATGGATAATATGTTGAATCACCTTTTCCACCACCATATATAGAACCCTGTATTTGTATATTATTTATATTTATATTTACACCATTTGAAGAGATTGTTGGAACTCTAACTGACGTGTTTACGTTACCATAAGCACTGCCGCCATATAAATTATTTGTTATTATAGGTATAGACGTTGAAGATCCCACTTCTATATTAATTGCATCTCTAACATATGTCCCAATATTAGAAGTGTTTAGATATCCACCTCTACCTCCTCCATATACAGAATCTTTAAATATTCCCCCAACCAAATTTAAATTAACATCTCCATACACTGTTCCAAGTGCATTACTTCCACCATATAAAGATCCTCTTACTTCTCCTCCATATGTCGATATATTTACTGTTGCTTTAACCGATGAATTTCCAGAACCATTATTATTACCACCACCATATATAGAACCTTTTACAAGACCTCCATACATCCATATATTTGTAGTTGTTGTGTTTTCTCCACTAGATATTCCGGTAGCACCAAAATTACCTCCTCCATATACATTATTATTTATAGTTGCATGATCACTTACTATTACATTGGAATTACTAGATGATCCAATAGACGGATATCCATTTCTGCCATTTCCTATTCCAAAAACAGATCCCGCTTCCGCTCCAAATATTGTGCTATTATTATTAATAAGATTTTGATCTCCTATTTCTGCTGTTCCCCCAATATATATGAAAGAACTACCTATTACTGTTCCATCAGACGATGTTCCTTGATAACCATTTGAACCACCAAAAACACTGTAATTTACTTTTCCACCAGTTACTTGTATAAGTCTATTACCATTAGTTGCAGAAACTCCAGCTCCACCTATTATTAAATCAATATTACCCCCCGTAACATATATATATGAATCATTATAATTAGCCATAGAAGAATTAGATAAAGGACCTCCAATAAGATTATATATTGTTCCTCCTTCTATTTTGGCCATTCTAGCAGCATAATGAGAACCACCTTGTCTTCCACCAACATATATACCAGTAGTATAATCACTTCTACTTGTACCAAAGTTTCCACTCTTTACAGTCAAATCAAATATGTTTTTCTCTATGCTAGAGGCACGTATATAACTTCCCCAAGCACTAGATGCACAAAAATAAATTTCCAAATTATCATCATTTTTAGTAGCCCTATCATAATCGTTTCCGTATATTCCTTTTTGCTCTATATATAGAGTATTAGAAGTTCCTACCGATCCATTAGATAAAGATAAATTAGAATAATATCCAGACTCTATAATGAGTCTTCTTTTTGTTATATTACTACTGCTTCCAGAACCTAAATTATAACCCGCCATTACAGTCGTAAAATTAGAATAATTCGAATATCTAGAAATACCTCTTCCAATTCTAATGTTTTGAAAATTACCATAAAAAACTCTAGAAGAAGATCTACTTGATGTTGCTTGTGCAGTAGTATATGAAGCATTAGAACTAATAGTCATGTTTTCTATGTTTGTATCATTATAAGCAACTATAGCTCTATTAGTGGTCCAAGTTGTATTATAATTAGTTCCGTTATATATACCAGTAAAAGTAAAAGGCTTATTATTAGAGCTAGACCAAGTAGATGATAGATTTGTATCTAAAACTATAACATTTGTATCTCTAGTAGCAAGATAATAATATGTTTCATCAACATTTAATAATTCTTGGTTTCCGTTTGAATCATAATAATTTATTAATTTATATACATTACAACCATTACCAGTGTTACAATTTCCACTTAAAATATTTCCATATATATCGTAATATCCAGTTTGATCACTATATCTAGGTATATTTACCTGTTTATAGAAAGAGGCCATATTATATCCTTCTTTAAAATCATTTCTAAATACAGTTTCATATGTTCCAGGAGGTATTGTATTATTATTTATCATAGACATATGTCCGTTTACTAATTCATAATAATTGTTTGAATTTGAAAAAGGTTCACTTACTATCAATTCATAGTAAGTACATCCCCACCAAGAATTACATCTACAGTTAGTTTGATAATTTCCATAATAATCATAATATCCGTTACAACTAGCATTTCTATTTATCGTTATTTCCTTATAATAACCGGCCATATCGTATGGAGTATGAACAACTTCGTGAGTTTGAACAATTTGCATTTGCTTTGTATTTAATGCATTAAAAGCCGTATTCCAACCACTAGACGTATATCCAACATTGGCATAAATCCAAGAAGCATTAAAAGCTATAGTTATTTTATTTGGACTATCATTAGTATAAGTTATCGGTACTTTGGCATATCTTATATAATATTCGCTATCATAAGATAAAGATACATCATCATAAGAAGTATACCAACCATTAAAACCTTTATCAGTTGGTCTATCCGTAAATGGATTTTCTATTAATTCTATTAAAATATAATCATCATCTAAAGATGATGTACCATTATCATTTAAAGGATATACTTTATGATAAATATATGTATCTTGTCTTTCTGATATTGATACATATCCTTTTTTGTTTGTGTTTAAATCGTTGGAATTATATGTTATTGTAGCATCTACCAATTTAGAATCGGGATATATATTTTGATTTACTCCAGTAGGAAGAAGTCCATTATCACTGTTAGTATAATTTAATCCTTTATAAAAATAATAATCCCTTGTTCTATCATCTAGAGTTACTACATTTTCTACTACTCCGGTTTGTTCTTGACCTATGTCTACTATTATTGGGGGATTTAAATCTCCTTTAGTAAAAATAATAGTAATAAAAAAACCTATTATTAGAATAAATACAAAAGATAAAACAAAGACACTTATGTAGTCTTTAATAAATTTTTTCATATTTATTCCTCCTTCTTATTCTAATATGGTTCTGCTTCAAATTGTATGTTAATTTCAACACTTCCAACAGATGAATTGTTTTCACAATCTACATCTTGTCCTTCTAACCATATGTAAACCCTTACTTTTGTTATTCCTTTTTCTAACAAAAATATTTCTTTAAATTCTGTTTCGTTTTTCTTAGTTGCTAAATCTATATTTACTAATTTAAAATTATTTGGGTAACTATTAGAATTGGCATCTTTAACATTTACTCCAAGACTACTTGGTATTTCATTTGTTATCCCATAATAGTCTAACCTTTGAGCATTATTTAATGTAGTATCAATTTCATATATATTCTTTGCGTGTTCTAGCGCACTAGGAGCATGAACATCATAATTAGTTTCCCATATATAAGCTCTATTCGCATTATTTAGATTTTGTGCTTGAGTCACATTTTCGCCTACATTTCCTTGATTTAAGAAAGCAACTCTAAACGCATTTTCCATACCGCTATTTCCAGAACTAAACTCTATTCCGGAATTCGGATCTATCGTTAGTTTTCTTCTAAAACTAGTTTTAAAAAATATATCAAAAGCGAGAAAGTTACTATTGGTGTTTTCACCATAACCTCTACTTTCTATATTTCTAGTTGCTTTTAATTTTTGATCCGTCAAACCTTGTTCTACTTCACCATAATATATCTTAAGCATTCCATTCTCAACATCGCCACCACTAGAAACCGGTTTTATAGAATTTGGTATTTGATTTATGTTTCCTTGATAAGTATTATCGGAATCCATAAGATCCACAATACCAATAACCCCCTTCCAGTTTATCGCATCACTAGATATTTCTAATCCCCCTCTTGTTGCAACATGAATATCAAAAGATTCTATCTCAAATATCCTATTAGTAGAAAACCAAGCATAAGTTGTTACAGTAAGAAGAAGCGCTGTAAATAGTAAAACAAGAAATAATAAATTTAATCTTCTCTCCCTATTCATAATTATTTATTCTCCTTAATATGGCTTTCTATTATTCTCATACTTATTTTTAATTCTCCTCCGATTAAATTATCTAAACAATCGGGATCAGATCCTTCAATCCATATAACTATGGTAATTTTATCCATTTCTCCTTTTTTAATATCTTTTCTTTGTTCTAATACAGGAATTTTATTAGAATAAAACAAGGTGGTTCCTTCTTCTTCCTTATTAGTTAACTCATTTTTTTTAGCATAAACCGTCTTTTCCTCATTTCTTATTATCATTATTCTTACAGCGTCGTCTACGTTTCTTATAACATCAATTATAGAAAGTTCATACCAATAATCAACCTCTTTATTACCTGTATTTTCTATATAAAAAGTATATGCTATGTAATTTTCTCCATTATGAGAACCGCCCCGGTGTTTATCCAAATCATTAGGTAACCAATTTATAGATATATTATCCATAAAATCTATCCCCTTAGCATACATTTTTATCTTATTGTCTTTGAGTTCGGGATCGTCGTACATTTTTAAACCGCTTTTTAAAGAAAAGTTAGGATCCAAAGTTATAATAAAATCCCCACCTCTATAAATTAGAGATAATATAGAAAACAATATAAGTAAAAGCATTACTAAAACAATAATAACAATACTTACTCTCTTTATTATTCTTTCACGCTTTTTTATATTCTTAGCAGTTACTTTTACAGTACCTATTGCCATAAATTACTCCTATTTTCTACCTTAATTAAGAATACCACAAAATGTTGTTTTTTACAATAAAACAAGTGTTTAGATATTTAAAAAAGCATCTAAAATTAAATGCTTTTTATAAATTTTTGTAAACACACTGTATATTTTACATTTTATTAATTGATATTTACAATAGCTGGTGTTAACATATAGTAAAGGAAGGAGTATGTTATGTTTAACTTTAAAAATTTAAAATTAGTAGTTGCATTCTTATCTCTTTTCGTTTTAATATCTTTTGTGCAGGAAACATATGCTAAATATAACACGGAGGCAGAAGGACAAGCAAGTGTAAACATTGCTAGATGGCAAATATCAATAAATGATCAAGATATAATTACAGATTCATATATTACTAATGTAATAACTCCAACTTTATTGAATAATCCAAATGTAAAGGACGGTGTAATTGCTCCACAATCTTTAGGTTATTTTGATTTAATTTTAAACTATACAAACGTCGATGTATCATTCAATTATGGAATAACAACAAGTATATCGACAAGTAGTGAAGTTTCTGATTTAAAGGTTACTGGTTATTCTGAAAATGGGGGTGCAATTATTCCAGTAAATGGTAACATGACCAATATAGATAAAGACATACTAATAACAAATACAAACAGGACTAACAGTATAAGAGTTTATATAACATGGGAAGATTTCGATGAGGAGAACATGAACAACAGCGCAGATACTACAGCTGCGATAAATCAAGGGAAAGCAATTTTAAATGTTGCTATAAAGTTCAAACAAATCACGGATTAACTTGATTTGCAGTAAGTTTTATATTAATAGATATTTGCTTTAAAGTTGGATTTTCTTGCTTATAAGTATATGCTCTATGTCCCCATAGGGTATCTTCTTCATCATCCCCACTTTCAAATGGCCATTTCACATTTATTGTAAACTCTGAAGATCCACTTTCTGGAGTTAAGTCTGAATTAGTAAGATTTAGATTTATTTTAAATGGGTAATTATTTTCAATAATATTTTCAAGATCACCAGTTGTTTCTGGCGGATTAGTATATTCGGTTCCCAAAACCTTGAAGCTCATAATTTCATAAGTTAGTGTTGCCGCTGTTTCACCATAATTAACTACGTTTATATAGTTATTATATTCTGGCATTCCCGGATATAAATCATCTATATCAAACTCTATATATTGCGTTGTTTGGCTATCATTTTCAAATTCTATCTTCCAAGCTCTAACTGATGTAGTTATGCTATTAGATACAGCAGATGAATATATAAACCACGCAAAAGTATTGAAAGTCAATATTATTGCTAATAAAAGTAAAACTTTCAGACGCATACTTTTCTTTAAAGTTTTTATAACTGCATCATTTTTTTTATTCATCTAAATCTAATATTTCCTCTTCTATTATTTTTTCATCTTTTTCTTTTTTTCTATCTATTATTTCGAGCGTTATTAAGATTGCAACGGGTATTACTATAAGTAAATAAAAGCCTATTGGGTTGTTTATTATTTTATTAACAAAACTAAGTACTACTCCTTTGTATATTACTTTACCGTATATTTGATCATAGTAGACAATTGGATCCTCTATATCATTTGCAATACCCTTTGTATGAAATGACACTATATCATTTTCTTTTTCTATCTCTATTACTCTGTGCGTTATTACTTTTCCATCAAAAGTTCCACCTTTTCCTAAATATACTACATCATCTCCTACTTTTATTTGAGATTCTTTTGATTCTTTTACAAATAGTATATCCATAACCTTATATTCAGGTTCCATACTTCCAGTTGCAACCGTGAATATCCTGTAGCCCAAAACAGAAACATTATTATTAAATATTCTTTGAGTTATTATTATACCTATAATAATTAAAATAAATAATGTCACAATTATTTTTATTGTTTTCCACAAATATTTAAGAATTTGGTTTTCTTTTATTTTTTGCATTTGTACTCCTTAGTTTTAGATTACTTATAGATTTATTATACTCGTTTATTGCTAATTTAAATATTTCTTGGATTTCTTTTTCGGTTGCAAGAGTCTGATCTTTTATTAATTTATATTGTTCTGATACAGCCTTGCTCAAATCACCCTTTGTCATGTTCTTGTTAGTTAATATTAACTTTTGTATTAAGTTTTGTATTAATACTTCGGAAACTTTTTTTTGTTTTTCTTCTTCTGGTTCATCTTTTTCAAGCGTATTAACAACGAAGTAGTTAAGCATAAATATCTCATCCATGAAATCTTTCAATGTTTCATCATCTTTTAAAATTTCGTTCCCTGCTTCTACTTTTGTTTCATCTTTTAAATTTTCTTGGATAAAGTTCCAAAGTTTAACAGCATACTGAAAGTTTGTGTTTTTTAATATTAAGTTTGTTTTCTTTATTGGAGAGTTAACTAAACTTATTCTAAGCTTATCTATAGTCCTATAAACATCAGTATTCATTAAATCACTTATTCTAAGTTCCAATCTCTCTATTCTTTTTTCTAAAGAATTCTCATCATCTGCCTTATTCAGTGTTGATCTAAGAGATACATTTATATTTACATTTTCTTTTCCAACCTTAGTTCTTCCCTCATAATTCATTATCTTATCGCTTTTATCATTAGCACCAAGATCCATATCTCTTTTTTTCATATCTATATAGATTCTCATGTTTTTTATCAAACTATATATAAATCTATTTTCATACGTATTAAAGCTTTCTTCCTTATTTATATTTAAAATTTTAGATGGCTTTACATCTCCACTTTCTTCGTCTATATCTTGTATAAAATTGGTATTCTTAGATAAATGTTTTATACTGTCTACAGTTATTCTTCTTGCAAGTTCTATCTTTACTATTTCTTCTTCATTTATTATAAATCTATTGGGGTTTCTTAAGATATTATCTAAATATCTTACAGTCTCCTCCATCATAAGTAACCATTTATCATCTATTATATTTTTTTCAAAATTGTGTTCTACTTGAAGTGAAGCATCTACATTCTTCCAAAAATCCCCCTTCTTTTTTTCGTTAGATCTATTGTATAAATCAAATAACTTCAAATCATCCATAAGAACACCTATGTATTTTTCTTAAGTCTAATTAGATATTCTATAGATTCTTTCATCTTGTCTTTTCCAAATGTCTTATTAAGAAAATCTACATATCCATCAACTTCATCTCTTATGTAAGATATATTTAATTGTTCAAATTTTCTAAGTATTTTTCTAGCAACGAAGTAATCAACCCCATCTATTTCATCACCACCACAGGCCATATATACTGGAACAAATTTTTTCATATGACTTACAATACGATTACCGAATGCTATTCTAAAGTGTTGTATTACATAATCGTCCATTTCTTCTATTTTCTTTAATGTTTCATCAGATATGCTATATGTATTCATAGCAGTTTCAAATAAATTATCTAAATAAGTATAATTTATGTGTTGTGCCGGAATGTCTTTAGCATCAAATTCTTGACCCTTTTCATTTATATCAATAGGCATCGCTCTATCGTATACCTTATCCGTTACCATAAATGTAGAGTCATCATTATTTATAGTACCTATATACCAAACATTAGGTACTATTTTTAATTTACCACCTTTAACATATTTAGGGTCGCTATCCCATGGGCTAGATACTAGTTCAACTATCCACTCATCTTTATTCGGCATTTCTAATATAGATAACATTTCTGCGAAATAGTACTCAACTCTAGATATGTTCATCTCATCTAGTATTACTGTATATATATCATCGGTATAACCCGCTGTATATATTTCTTTAAGCACATCTGTTTCATTAAACTTTTTAGTAAACTCATTAAAGTAACCAAATAATTCTGTTCTATCTCTCCAAGATGGTTGAACTGATGCAACACAAGAGTCATTATCTAAAAACTTTCCCCAAGCATACGCCAAAGATGTTTTACCTGTTCCAGATATACCTTGAAGTATTATTAACTTTGTAGAGGCTAGAGCAGATATAAATAATCTTATCATCTCTTCTTTGTAGAATAAACCAAGTTGAGCTGCAGCAAAGTTTCTAAACATATCTACAAGTTCTGGCAAAGTAAATGTATTCCCATAATTTTGAACTTTATAATTTATATAATCTTTATCAATTTGATGCAATTTAGAGAATCTTATGTTTTCATCAGATAATACTTCTTCTCCCTCAGGTAATTCTTCGGTAGGCGATTCTCCTGGTTTTAATCCTAGTTGAGATACTTTCATAGCGAGTATTTCATCTTTCTCTTTAGATAAACTTAAAACTTTTTTATTTAAATTTCCCACTTCTTCAAGCAGTGTTTCTTGTTCTACCAAAGTTTTTCTTATTCTCATATACTTTCTAACTAGTACAATTATTAATACTATTATTCCAACTATTATAGCTAACATTATTATTATTACAAGGCCAACTAACAACCATTCGGGAGTAGAAAAATCTCCTTTATAGTGATTTATTATGGAAATATAACTTTTTATATTAAAAGTCATGCTAAAAGACTCATATATTGCTTTAAATATATGAATTAAACCTCCAAAGAAGTTAGCAAGCATCTCATATAAAAATCTTAAAAATGTTTCCATAAATACCCCTTAAATAAATATTAAGTTTTTAAATTTATTTAACCCTTCTATCCTTTTGTTTTTATCCATCATTATATATTTAAATATAGATAATAATTCTATCTTTTCAACATTTATATTCTTTTCTAAAATTACTACAAACTTATATCCCTCTCTCATGTAACTATATATTTCATCTTTTTCTTTATCAAAGTCATCATAATTTATCTTTATAAATATCTTATCTTTAAGTATATCATTATCTAATATACTAAACATCTTTTTACTTAATGTTTTCTTTTTACTTATTCCAGATGGATATTGAACTAAATATTTGTATTCAAAATTTCCCTTTATAGTATCCTTTAAAACTTTAAGTGCAGCATAAGAAAACTCTACTACTGCCTTTCTTTGTGATAATTCTTTTGAGTTAAAAACCTTATCTATTACTGTAGAGTTATATACTACAGGAAATTTTAAATTATGAGTCAAAGTCACATCATATAAGTTTTTAATATTAGTTAAAGTACAATCAAAATCAAACTTTTTACTTTCCACAGTATCTAAGTATTCTTTTTTCTTTATTAAATCATCTCTTATAGTATCAAAAAGATCTTGATTAAATTTTTTGTTCTTATTTATACCTAGGGAGTCTTTCCTAAACGCTTCTATTTCATCAATTTTTTCATTTATAGACGGGCACTCTACTACGTTATCAAAATAAAATATATATTCAAAAACTTTAATCAAGTTTTCTAGTTCTGTTTTGTTTTCTTCATTCTTTATTCTACCCGCAGAACTCTTTAAATTTTCTCTAATATCTACTTCTAAATTTGATTGTGAAGATAAATAAATATCAAAATATCTAGAATTCATATATACATTTAATAGTCTGCTCGCATATTCTTGATTGTAATACTTACCTAATATCTTTTTAAGATATTTGTTTACACAAGACTTCGCAAAATTAATATATTCTGTTACTATATTGTATTTCATTATTTACCTCCTACAAAGTATATGTTACACCGATTATAGATGTTGGATTGGTTATTGGATATGTGTAATTATTATTTGAGTTTTTCTTATAAAATCTAACTACACTTGATGATATTGCATCTACTTTAAATGATATACCATTTATATAGTTATGTCCTCCGATGTTTGTTGTTGTTTGATTAGTAACCTCTCCATCTACTCCTGTTGCATTATCAAATATTACAACACTCGGATCAAAACTTAAGTTTATTATTGCAGATGCACACTTAGCTTTATCATTATCACTTAGAGTAAGATAGGTTTCTATATCTATTTTGTCATCTATGGCGTAAGTTCCAAACGCTGTCTTTACTTTATAATAGTCCAAAGTGTTTGTTACTTTTAATTCTAAATAAGGACTATTTACAGAATCATTTATCTCATAAGATAGTCCATAGTTTCCTACTACTAACTGAAACTTTGCGCTTAATGTTTTTTCGTATGGAGAAGTAGAACTTGCTATTAATTCCAAAAGCATTTCATTCCCATCAGTAAGAGTAGTGTTTGGACTTATAGATATTACAAAGTAGTCTGTTCCTGTTTCTTTATATATAACACCATTTGTTTTTGTTATACTGCAATTTGCGTTACTAGAGCAATTATATGATATGTCATAAGATATATCTTCGCTCGCTATTATTTTGTTGTTCTTTATACTATTCATATTTATAACTATATCATAACTATCTACACCATTATAGTTATTTATTTTATATAAAACTTGTTTTTCTTTTAGTTTGTCGCTTTCAAAATAAAAATTTTGGGTTAAGAAATAATTCTTCTTTATTTCATTGTATACAAACCTTCCAAAAGTAGTTAAAAATCCAAGAGAAGCAACTATAATTATTAGAAGGATTAATTTATTGTTCTTTAACTTTTCAAACATAAATCACCTAATGTTATACTTTTTAGTTAGTTGTCTAACTTGTAGAACAAACATAAACAATGTAGGAATCAGCGCAAAAATTAAATAGCCCAAAGAAGATGACAACACTTTAAATATGTGCCCAAGAAGTGGTATAGCATTAGATTTTGATACACTTCCTATAACATAAGAACTCGAAACAAACTTATTATTATCTAAACCGTATGTTATTTCTTTTTCATTTAGTTTTTCTTTAGAAACTATTTTTTGTTCTAAAACTCCTTTTTTAGTTGAATAAACATTATAAAACAATATAGAATCATCTATATTTAGTTCTTTTTCTTCGTGCTTTGACACAACTAAAGAGCCATTGCTAAATGATTTAATATTTTCAGCATTAAAAACAACGTATTTTCCAATGGAAGATGTTCCAAAACGACTATACATAAATAAATATAGTGATAAGATAACCACAAAAGATAAATACACGCACACTAATACCCTACCTACTATTTTATTCATATTTTCACCATAAAAATTATAACATAGAAAACCCTTTTTAACAATGAGTTATATTTAATATTAATAAAAAATAGATTGAAGTATCAATCTATTTTTTCTAAATACACACTATGATTTATTTTTATTTTATCTCCAGAATAATAATATGTATTACTACTAGTATCATAATATTTTTGTTTTCTCAATCCAAACAATGATTTTTTAGCATTATCTTTAGTATAATATTTATCAAGCGTAAATGGCACTTTTTGAACACTACCTTCAGATACTAACATTTTTTCCCCATTAACATTAAATATCCAATGGTTAACATTATTAATTTGAATGGGATTTTTAGTTTTTAATTTTAAAAATGTTGTTAAGAAATCATAATTAAATCCATTGTTAACTAAAGGTAAAGCGTTTTGTAAATTAAGTCCTTTATATAAATAATATGGGATCATTTTAACATCTTTATATTCTAATTTGGGTCCATTAGAAATGTTGTAGAAATTATCATCATATATCGCATTATCTTTAAAACCATATATGTTAGAAATGCTCGATGTTGAATCTGTAGTTAAAAGATTATTTGCTATAATGTTATAATAATAGGAACTTACAACATTATAATATTTGGTGTTTTCAAAAACTTTTTTAATTCCTTTTACTGTTACTATATCTAATTTTCCATTATTATATTTGTATACTCGATCATTTACTTTTAATTCACCATTTACTTCTACATATCTTTTTTTATCAACATCAAATACCGAATGTGAAGACACTACTTTTAAATTACTATTATCTGAAAAAGTTACTAAAATATAATTATCTGTTTCTTTTGCTTCTTCTATCCATATTGGATAACTATAGGTAAAAACTCCTCTTATATGATCATACACCTCTAATAAATCATCATAATATATATCTTCTATTTTTTTATATCCATTATATGTTTTTATTAAAGTTCCTTTTGCTAAACAAGTGTTTGATGTCGCTGTACCAGATATACTTATATCGCCATTAACGTTGTATATGTCTAACTTTCCGGTATTCTGAACATATGAATAACCGCTTCCAGAAGTTAATGTTACACCATTCATTACTACAGTTATAGTGTTTGGCAAAGTATAGTTACTTGCAGCAGTTAAAGTTGCTGTATATGTAGTTCCCTTTTTGGCCGTTGAAGTTCCGTTAGAAGACATATTTTTTAGTCCGGATGTATTAACAGTATAAGTCCATTTACAAATCAAATTACTAGACCTTGATGCGTGCCCAGAAGAAGTGGTTGCATTGCCAATTTCTTGCACTGTTGCAGTATTACCAAGTGTATCTGTGCCAAAAACAGTAAAATAATATGTGCCATCAGCTAAATTATTAATAACAGTTGTTGTTTCTCCAGATGTATTAACAGTTTTTTGTAAGACTCCACTACTATTATAAACATTTACTGTAAAACTTGTAATAGTTGAGTCATCTTGTGCATTCCAAGCAACAGTAACATTCCCAACAGTTGTATCTTGGTTTGCTGTAACACTACTTATAATCGGGGCTTCAGCGTCTGCTACAGGCGATGGGTCAACACTAATGGTTATAGTTCCTAAAGAACAATTAGGTACACCAATAGATTTTAATGTTAAATTTAAACTTTCCGTATTATTCGGAAATAACGCTCCATCTTTTTTCTTAATATAGAATGTATAATTTTCTTGAGAATTAGCATTTATATCAAAACTAATATTTGCTGTTCCGTTTTCATCACATATTTCAAAATTACTAGAATTAGTAACAAATATTTTAAAGTTTTTATTAACAGAATAAGAATTTATAACATTTAAATTAAAATCAGTTATCGTATTACTGCCAGTTAAGTCCCCTGTATTTGAACCAGTTATACTACCCAATAATGTTCCACTTTGATCAGTACTGGTATCATTAGATATACTACCAGTTGCTACATATATATTATTTGGATTACTTACTTCAAATATAATTTTAGATTGAATTACTACACTCTCTCCTGCCGGTATAATATCACCACTATTTATACCCGTTAATTCTATATTATATGTTGCCGTATCATCACCACTATTTGGTACAATGTTACAATTAATATTTGCATCTATATAAACAACATCCTCTACAGAATTATTTGATAGAGTAACAGCATATGTAATATAATGTTGTGATGTGTTTCCTGAAATAGTTAAATTAAAATCAAAATTTAAGCCATTTACAACAGTGGGTGTATTTTCGGTTACACTCATACTGTCTATCATATTAATTTGGGTAATTAATACTTTTCCATAATTCGGAATCGTAACAACACCAGAAATATTCAATAATTTAGTATAATATGCATATCCAACAGTAATAAATGATAAAAGAACTAAAAAAAGTAATAACAAAAATGTTTTTTTAATATTTTTCATCTATATCACTCTTTTTCAAATTTTTATCTTTTAATATATATACCCACGCAATAGGTTCATTTATGAGTATAAAAGTTGCTTTATTTTTTCTTTTACTTATATAGCAATTAATGGGCATTCTAACTTCACCATGAGCATTTAACAACTCAGCAAAAGATTCAACATGTATAATGTTTAATTTACTCACATCGGGAAGTACATTTACATTTACGACAATATCATCATAACCACTTAATATTTTTTTTAATTTAATACTATACTCGCGCAAGGTTCTATCGTACCTAATTAAAATTATCAATACTATTAAAAAAGTAATCGACAAAGAACTTGATAGTAGGGCAATTATTTTATATTTTGTAAATTTAAAATCATTTGATTTAATCGTTTCATTAACACTACCTATTTTTTCCCCTTTTTCATCTAAAGTTATAGATGCATCTACCGCCATTTGTGAAAGAGGTATATTAAAACTTTCTCTATTATTTAAATTTATTTTTTTTGTTATTTTTTCGTTTTTAACATTAGACTCAACAACGAGAGCTACTTCTAAATTCCCATTTGTCGCCAAACCCTGTTGCTTCTTAAAATCATCTAAAATATTATTATATTTTTCATAATCTATTTTAACATTTTGAATAATACCAAAATTTTTTTCATTATTAATTATTAATTTCTTAGGTTCTGTTATTTGATATGTTTTATCCCAATAGTTTTTATCTTCACTATTCATTTTATTAGCTTTTAATATTAATTCAACATAATATGTATATTCTCCTTTTACTACATCAGAATATTTCATATCATATTTATAATTAATTTCTAAATAATCTATCAAATTTGTAATTATTGATCTATTATTTCTTATTAATTCTTCTTTAGTTAAAAACGAAACATCAAAAAAATCATTATCTTTTAAATACACTTTGTAATCAATTAATGAAGTTTTATTGTAAGACAATACATATTGTTCTTTATTGCTAAAACCTTTTTTAAACATAAAAAAACTAAAAAGCATTAATATTACTATTATTATACACAAACAAAAATATTTTAAAAATAATTTATTTTTTGACATGTTTTATCACCCTATTTACCAAGTAAATCTTTAATTAAAATTGATGGGAACCCAATATAAGGAATAACAAATTCTACTTTCCCCAAAACTTCGTTTTCTGTTACTTCAAAGAAATCAATATCTTTATTAGCATCACCTTTTGTTTTAAAAATATACTTTTCTCCATTTTTATACTTACTTACTACTCTATGAGTAATAGTAACACCATTATATTTGAAAGCCAACACTTCCCCAACATATATATTATTTGCTCCCATTTTTTCATATATTATTGTATCGCCTCTATCATATACCGGCTTCATTGAACCAGTAGCTATAGCAATTAACTTATATTTAGTGATTCCAAACGATAAAATAAATATTATTAAAAAAAACAAAAATAATGGTACAAACATTACCCATCTATTAATACTATTATACTCTTTATTTTGTTCAACATATTTAACATAATTACTAGTTTTAGCATATATAATATAAGGGATCACCAAAAACATTATGCAATTCAAATATTCTCCTAAATTTGGATATATTGGAAACACATACGGGTATAAATCAAATATGATTCTTGAGACAAATGTTGATTTGATTCCAACATGATATGATAAATAACTGTATAACATTTCTTTTGCAAAAATCGGACAAAAATATATACAAAAAAATCTAAATATTTGTTCATTGTTATGAAAACTATATGTTTTTGCACTTAAAACCAAACTAAAAACTATAAAATATATTGTTAATAATATTAATAGAGTGTTCTTGTTTCTTGAGTTTTGAGCAACCTCATATCTTATTACTTCTAAAAATAAAGCAGAAAGTATTACTGGATAAGTGTTAAGAAATATATTATATGGTTTTAATAAAAATACACTCCTAGAAAAACCCAAAAATAATCCACTTAAATATATTGCCAATAAAGTGCTCATAAAAACTATTATAATAGTTCTAGTAGTTACTTTATTTAACTTTTTATTTTTTTGTTTTAAATTAAACTTAAAATATAAAAATATAGCAATTGCTCCATTAAAAATCAAATATATTGTTTCTGCAATAAAACTATTATAATTATTTTGCACTAAAAAATAATATATAAAGGCAAAGATTATTAATAATCCCAAAACAAAGTATATAGTTGTTTCGTTCTTTTTCATAATCTTTGCCTTTCACTTATATATTATGTATTTATTGTGCTTGTGTGTAATCCAATGCAGCTGTCAAAGTTATTGTTTGATCAGATGTTGGCAAATTTGCAGCATCAGCAGGTTGAACATATTCAACTCTAACTTTTACTGTAGCAGTATCGGTGTCACCATCATTTTTTGCAGCCAATAAAACAGATAGACTATCAGTTGTTGCTGTATACTCTGTTCCTGCATAATTTAATGAATATTCAATATATTCAGCTTGAGCAGCGCTAAGAGCACTTAAAGTAACCTTTGTAAGATTAGCATCAAAAGTACCACCATTAACAGCGTTTACAGAAAACTCATAAAAATCGCCGGGTTTTGTCAATGTAATCGTATAAGATGCAGTTGTTCCAGTAACATTATGATTTGTAGCTTGTACGCTTCCAGTTGATTCTGCATAACTTGCAGTATCAAAACTAACATCCCACTTTGCAGCTTTAGCAGTAGCTGTACCATTAATGTTTAAAGTTGTGTTAAATGCTGCAGCATAACCTACTGACATAACCAACAAGGCAACCGCCAATATTCCAATGATTATAACTTGCGAATTTTTTCCTCTTTCCATTACTTACCTCCTTATCATTAAATTAATGATACTATATTTTTTTTTAAAAGTAAATATTTGTTTTGATTTTTGTATATTTTGTGTAAAATGGTTAGTTTTAAAATTTATTATAATAATATAAACCAAAAAAAAGATTCAATCAATCTTCATATCTTATTGTATACATATTGTTTTTGACTATATATAAACACATTAAAATAAATTATCCATATTATATAAATAAAAAGAGATTTCTCTCTTTTTATTTATTATCTTTTAATTTTATTTGCAATCCAAAGTAATACAACAGAACCAAGGAACGCTACTAATATGCTGTATAGATTAAATCCAGTAACACCATCTTGACCAAGTAGTTTCATTATGAATCCGCCTAAGAATGCACCCACTATACCAACGATTATGTTAGCTATTAAACCCATGCTTGCATTTTTTTTCATAAAAATACTTGCAAGCCATCCAGCTAAAGCTCCAAGAATAAGCCAATATAATAATCCCATATTACCTCCTATGTGATAATATTATCATATTTTTATAATAATTTCAATTTGCACATATTGTCACTATTTTATCGCAGTTATTCCATACAACATTCTCATTAAAAATATTCCTTTATCTGTAGTGTGAGAACTTACATACAATTTTAGTTTTTCATTTGCATCTTTATCTTTTTTGATATCTTCCTTTGAATCCCAAAGTATTGGAACACTAAGTAAAAACTTTACAAATGTATCCTCATCTTTAAAATATTCTATAGATGGTAGTGCATATAGTTTTATTTCTTTGAAATTTGCTTCTTTTATTTGATTATAATCTTGAATACTCATAGGTAATAAATCTTTATATCCTTGCCCATATCCAAACAATGCTTTTAAATCATAACAGTCAGCTTTATCTATGCCTCTTACTACAAATAACCCGCCCTCTTTTAAACTTTTATAAACTTGTTTTGCATCAGTTACAGTATGTCTTGCCGAGACAACATCAAAGTAATTATCATTAACTTTCATATCTAAATTATCCATAACTTTGAAAGTTACATTTAAATCTAGCCTTTTCTTTTTGTTTTCATTAGCGTGTTCTATCATCAAGTCTATTAAATCGGTTGCTAATAACTCTTTTACATCAGGATAATTTTTTAATATTCGCTCTCCAGCTGCGCATCCCAAATCTAAACATACTAAATTATCTCCATGATTCTTTATTTCTTGGTACATATCCCAAGTTGTTAACGGTTCGCTTTTTATATTGAAATTACTAAAATCCCAATTTCCTTCTTCATATAATTTTTCTAACATATATTCTCCTTTATTTTTTATTATTGTGATTTAAAAAAACCTCCTTTCATGAACATACAGCAAAAACCAATCACAAAGCTTGTGTATGATTATTTGCCATTCATGAGGAGATTCTTAAGACTCTTCATTATTCCTTTAAACATTTAGTTTATCTGGTAGTAAAACGCGAATGGACTAATTGAAATACTACGAAAATAGTATATTATACAAAATACAATTCGTCAACTATTTACTCCAAAAAGTTTTACAATCCTTTTTTACTTCTATAGTAAATTTTATTATGTTTTTTAACATTTCATAATCTATTTTTTCATCCCACCCTATTCTAAATAACATTTTCCCGATACTATATTGTTTAGATATGTCTTTATGGAACTTATTATATGCTTCTTTTTCTGTTCCAACAGAAAAGTGATTTTTAGCAATACTAAAAGATATAATATATGTTCCGTGATCAATAAACATAGGTTGATTCCACGCAATTCTAGTCTCCAGATTAGGAAAATCTCTTAAAATGTTTTTGAAAAGGCTTTCTAATTTATTCCTTTTTTCCATATTTTCTATGCTATTTAAATAATCTTTAAAATTATCAATACTATCCTCCATTTATATATTATACACTTTAAAAATAAAAATGTTATAATTGCATAGTAGAGGTTTATATGTATGATAAAAAGAAAATAATTATAATATTGGTTGGAATAACAGTAATGTTATTGATTATATTATCTGTTAATCTTTTACTTATATCAAAAAAGAACTCTAATATAAATAAAAATAAATCCACTAATATTAGAGAAGAGAAAAACGAAAATATTAAAGAGGCTGTTTCCGAAGATGAAAAAGAAACAATAATTGATTCCACTAAAGAGGAGTCAGTTATACCCAATAAAGAAGAATCGGTTACCTCCCCTAAAGAGGATGTTGTAACTCCAGTTACTCCAACAATAATTGAAGAAAAACCAAAAGACCAAGAACCAGAAATGGTTCCAGAAGAACCTGTTAAGCCAGTAGAAGTTCCTGTCATAACTGATAAATTATTATTTAATGCTGATTTTGAAACAGGAGATTTATCACAGTGGTATCACAAACAATCTTGTCCAAATAGAATAAGTGTTGTAAATGATCCATTAAATCCAAATAACAAAGTAGGAATGTACACTGTTTTGGATAATGATACAAAAGAATTTTGTAGTGGTTCTCCAACAAGTGATCCAAGAGCACAAACATTAAGTAGAAATCTTTTAGAGGAAAATGGAGAATACTATATAAGTTTTTCTATATTTTTTCCGGAGAATTTTCCTAAATTAACGGATTGGTTTGGTGTAGCGCAAGTTTATGGTCCCCCTTGGGGCGGTAGTCCTACTATTGGATTTGGAGTTTCAAATGATAGAATAGTTTTTAATTCAGCTCAAACATCCGGAACGAGAACAATTCACACAACGGTATGGAGCGGGCCAGAACTATCCAGGGGTTTAAGATGGGAAAACATTATTGTTCACTTGAAGATGTCTACCGATCCCAATGTTGGATTTGCTGAACTTTGGTATAACGGAAATAAACAGACTCTATTTAATGGAAAACAAATATATTATTTTAGGACATTAGACTCTGGAAGAAATTGGGATGGAAAAACATCAAATATATTATATGCACAACAATATAGATCTAAATCAATGACTTTAGGTGAAGTGAGTATATATCAAGATAATTATAAAATAGGTAATACTTATAATTCAGTAAAATAAAAAACGAGATAATCTCGTTTTTATTTTTTAATGTGGAAAATACAGATTATAAAATGAAAAGTTAAGAGGTTATTGAGTGGTATTGAATTTTTAAAACAAAAAAACCTTATAAAATAAGGTTTTATAATCATATGGGGCGACATGTGGGAATCGAACCCACGTATACTAGAGCCACAATCTAGCGTGTTAACCACTTCACCAATGCCGCCATATAAAAAGTAACAAAGTTATTATAACATTGTTACTTATTAAAGACAATATAATTATCTGCCTTCTCTGTGATTATTTCTTCTTGCTTTGTTTGCATCTCTACAAGGTTTGCATCTACTTGGTTCATTTTGAAAACCTTTTTCTGCGTAGAATTCTTGTTCACCAGCAGTAAAAACGAATTCTTTACCACAGTCTTTACAAGTCATGTTCTTATCTTGAAATTCTTTCTTTTCCATATGGATCCTCCTTCTTAAAATATTGGATCTTAATTATCTTACTTTCCAATCAAATATAGAGGAGGTTCGGATCAAATTTAAAATCTATCGATAATAATAGCACACTTATTTTAAAAAAACAAGCATTACCAAATAATTTTATCTTTATTTAGGTAATTATTTATTTTAGTAAAAGGTTTACTACCTTTAAAGCCCTTATCATATGAAAAAGGAGATGGATGAGTGGATTCTACAATTTTATGAATTTTATTAGTAATTAGTCTTTTCTTTTCTCTTGCTGCGCTTCCCCAAAGAACAAATATTATCATTTCTTCTCTTTCGTTTAATTTTGATATTATTGAATCCGTAAAAATTTCCCATCCTTTATTTCTGTGTGAAAACGGTTTGTCTTTTTCTACCGTTAGAACTGTATTTAACAATAGAACTCCTTGCTTAGCCCAATCTATTAAATCTGTATTAGTTCTATCAACATTTAAATCTTCTTTTAATTCTTTAAAAATATTTCTTAAAGAAGGCGGAATCCTTATTCCGTTATTAACAGAAAAACAAAGTCCATTTGCTTCACCTTCTCCATGATATGGATCCTGTCCTAATATTACAACTTTAACATCTTCATAATCTGTATACTTTAAAGCTTTGAATAAATCTTCTTTTTTTGGATATATAGTTTTAGTTTTATTTTCATTATTAAAAAAAAATATCAATTTTTTAAAATAATCTTTTTCTTTTTCTTCACTTAAAATTTTATCCCAATTATTTCCAATCATTTTATACCTACTTATGATATTGTTCATTGTTTAATATTTTAAAACTTCTATATATTTGTTCTAACAAAAGAATTCTAAAGATTTGATGAGGGAATGTCAAATTAGAAAATGACAATAAGTCATTTGACACGTTTTTGATACTTTTATCAAGTCCATTAGAACCCCCTATTATAAAAGTTATATCTTTTTGAATTAAAATTTTTTCTAGTTGATTTGATAGTTCTACAGAATCAAAAACTTTTCCAAATCTATCTAAACTTATAATATAATCTTTTTCTTTTATGTGTTTTAAAATATTATTCGCTTCATCTTTTAAGTTTTTGTTTATATCATCTGTTTCTAAAGATTTTACTTCTATTATTTCTAGTTTTGTATATTTCGTTAACCTTTTTTCATATTCTTTTATTGCATCTTTTAGATATTTCTCTTTTATGTTTCCAACACATATAATCTTGATCATATCTCTATTACCTCTAATGCTTTGTTTTGTTTTGCAACTAACTTTATTATATTATCATTTATTACCTTGTTATTTAGTTCTTCTAGAGCCTTTTCTTCTGTATTGTTTTCTTCGCTCAAATGAGAAAGAACAATATATTTGGTTTTTTCTCCAATAATCTTAGATAAATAATAACTACATGCTTCATTTGATAAATGACCTTTATCACTTAATATTCTTTGCTTTAAATAATGTGGATAATTACCATTCATAAGCATCTCCACATCGTGATTACTTTCTATTATATATAACTCTTTGTTTGATATTAGATTAAAGTGTTTAGAGTTTATATAACCTGTGTCTGTTATATATACTATTTTTTCATCTATTATAAAACCATACGATTCAGTATCGTGTGAATTTTTTATTATCTTTATAGAAATATCCCCTAAATCCATTTCTTTTCTAAAATGAATTATATTTGGTTTTTTTATCACTTTTTTTATATGTTCTTCCATATTAGGACTTATAAGCAAAGATGTTTCATATTTTTTTAAGAAACTTTTTAAACCCAATATGTGATCAGAATGCGTATGAGTAATTAGTATTAAATTTATATCTTTTGGATCTACATTTATTTTTTTAAGTTCATCTTCAACATATGTTGAAGAGACCCCTAGGTCTATCAAAATCTTTGTATTGCCAGATTCTATATATGTTGAATTTCCTTTTGAACCACTTGCAAGAACTACTATTTTCATTCTTCTTCTACATATCCTATAAATGTAGAGGTATTCTTTTTAAAGAGTAGATTAATTGTTGCTACAATACCACTTCTATTTTTACCAATTATAAACTCTACTACACTATTACTGTTATCCATTCTTGCTTCTTTATTATAATAATCATCTCTATATAAAAATGCTACTATATCGGCATCTTGCTCTATAGAACCAGACTCTCTTAAATCGCTCATAAGTGGTCTTTTATCTTCTCTAGAATCTACTGCTCTAGATAGCTGAGCACACGCTATTATTGGAACGTTAAGCTCTAAAGATAGTTCTTTTAACGATCTAGAAATTTCTGCTACTTCTTGTTGTCTATTATCGGTATTTCTACCCACACTTACTAATTGAAGGTAGTCTATTATTATTAACTCTAATCCTTCATCTGACGATGCTAATCTTCTACATTTAGCTCTTATTTCTCCAATTGTAATTCCTGGAGTATCGTCTATTTTCAAATTGGTGTTTGCTAATTGACTTATTGCTTCATTAACTCTCTTCCAATCGTTATTTTCTAATTTTCCTGTTCTTATTTTATAGCCATCTATTTGTCCTACTGAACTTATCATACGCATTGCAAGTTGTTCTGCATTCATCTCTAAATTGAATACTGCTACTGCTTTTTTTGTATATGATGCAACATTGGTTGCAACATTTAATACAAACGCGGTTTTACCCATACCTGGACGAGAAGCAACTATTATAAGTTCATTTTCATGGAAACCAGTTGTTATTCTATCTATATCATGAAAACCACTTGCTACACCCGTTATATCGCTTCCTGCTTCCGACAGTCTTTCTAAGTTTTCTTGTGCTCTAAATAATACTTCTTGAATATTCTTAAACTCTGTAGAACGTCTATTTTTTACTACATTAAGGATTTTTCTTTCAGCATCATCTAACATTTCTCCAATCTCTTCGCCTTCAGAATAAGCACTAGTTACTATATTAGTTGCTGTATCTATTAATTTTCTAAGTAGTGATTTTTCTTTTACAATATTTATATAATAGTCTATATTAGCGGCTGTTGGAACAGAGTTTACTAAATCCAATATATATTCGGCATTCAAAGAAGAAGAAACATACTTTTTTTTCTTTAACCTATCTGATACTGTAGTAACATCTACCGCTATATCTTCTAAATATAATTCCTTTAAAACCTCATATACTTTGGAATTATCACTAGAATAAAAAGATTCTTTTTCTAATTCTTCTGTTACTTTTTGCAAAGCTTCTTTAGATATAAAACTAGATCCCAATACAGATTGTTCTGCATCTAAATTGTGTGGTAACTTTCTTTCGTTCATAATAACCTCTATTCTTTAATCAATTGTACTCTTAAATTAAGTTCTACTTCTTTATGCAATATAATTTTTACATTGTGAAACCCAAGTGTTGCTATTTCATCAATAATTATTTTTTTCTTATCTATATCATAATTAAGTTTTTTTAACTCTTCTGATATTTGTTTTGATGAAATACTTCCAAAAACTTTATCTTCTACACCCGTTTTAACTTTAAATTTTATTATTTTATTTTCTAATTCTTTCTTTATTTTATTACATTTTTTTATTTCTTCTGCTTTATCTATTTTTCTTTGTTTGATTTGATTATCTAACTTTTCTTTACTAAAATCTGTATATTTAACTGCATAACCATTTTTAATTAAGAAGTTATTCGCATATCCATCTTTTACTTCCTTAATCTCATCTTTTTTTCCTTGCCCTTTTAAATCTTTTAAGAATATTACTTTCATTTAAACCTCCAGATTTGTTTGTATAATTATTATACTACATTTAGAAAATAAAAAGTAACCAAAGTTACTTCATTATTATATCAATAAGCATATCTTTTACTTGTGATAGATTTTTTCCTTTTATTTGAGTCGCAGCATCGGTCTTATGTCCTCCACCATTTAACTCTTTCATTAACTTTTGAACATCTATTTTTCCTAAAGATCTTGCACTTATTCCTATTTCTTCTTTAGATAGGTGTCCTATTACAAAAGATGCTTCTACATAGTTAAATGTTAACATAGTATCTGCTGCTTTAGCAAGTTCCTCATTATCACAAACTTCATTTGCAATAGAGATTAATATGTTTTCTGTAATAAAAGTGGATTCTTTTATTATATCTTGAATTTTTTTATAATTATTAAAATCTTGCTTAAATAAATACTGTATATCATTTGTTGTTGCTCCAAGTTTTTTTAATTTACTAGCAACATCAAAAGTATTTTTAGTAGTTTTTAAATAGAATCTGTTAGTATCAACCATTATTCCAGATAACATTATAGATGCTGCGTAAGCTGGTATATATATGTTTAAATCTGTTATTATGTCTGTTATAATTTCAGATCCACTGGATTCTGTATCATCTACATAATAGTATAAGTAATCTGATTCATTTGTTTTTCCTTTTATATGATGATCTATAACAATTCTGTTTTTAATTTTATTAAATGCTTTTTCATTTTGAATTCTTTCTTTTTTATTGGTATCTACTATTACAAGTAATGTATCTTTATTTATACTTATTTCTGATAACTTTTTAATAGATATATTCAAACTATTTTTCTTAATGTTTAAAAATGCTGTTTCTACACCAAATTCAAATACTTTATCTTCTATTAAAATACAAGTATCTTTATCATATTTTAAGGACAAGTAATAAAAACCAAGCATAGATCCTAAAGAATCTAAATCTATATCTTTGTGAGAAGTTATAACGATATTAGATGAATTTTTTACTATACTTTCTACTCTTTTAGAATCTATTTTCATACAATCACCATAATCATTATACTATATAAATAAAAAAAGTGGAATTCAATTATTCCACTTCTATTATTCCATAATCATTATCTTTTCTTAAATAGATAACTTTAATCTTATCATCAAAACCATCTTTAAATATATAAAAGTCATGCCCTAACATTTCCATTTGTAATATTGCTTCTTCCTCACTCATTGGTTTTGTATCGATGCTTTTTCTTTTAGATACTTTACTTACTTTTTCTTTTATGTCCTCTTCTATCATTTCAAAGTCTAACACTTTTTCTTTGTCTACCTTGCTAATCTTTTCTTTATTTTTTCTAATTTGTCTTTCTATCTTATCCATAACAAGATCTATTGCTGCATAAAGATCTTTATCTTCTACCTCGTTTCTTATAAGCAAGTTCTTTGTTGGTATTGTAACTTCTATTGTTTGCTCATGATTCCTTACTCTAAGTAATATGTTTGCAGTTATTTCTTCTGGATTTCTAAAATATTTATCTACTTTACTAAGTTTTTCTTCAATGTATTCTTTTATTGATTTAGTAACCTCTATATCTTTACTTCTAATTATACTTTTCATTATTGTCCTCCTTAACAAAATATTAGCACAAATTAATAAAAAAAACTATATTTAAGATAGTTTTTTTACCCTTTTCTTCTTTAATTTGGTTTTATTTTGTTTAATTCTTATTGCTAAGTATATAATAATTACTAAAATAATAACGTATATTATTATACCTGTTTTTTGTTCTACAAGTGCATATATTACAGATGCTATCGCAAATATTAAATTTATAAAATATAAAACAAGAACTGTATTTCTATGACTTAAACCAAGTGATAATAATTTATGATGTAAGTGTTCTTTGTCTGGTTCTGATAATGATTTTTTCTTCTTTATTCTCCTTAATATTGCAAGTAATGTATCAAATACAGGAATAGCCATTAAAAATACTGGTATAACAAAAGATGTAATTGTTACAATTTTAAATCCTAATATCGCGATTACAGAGATAATGTATCCCAAAAACATTGCTCCACTATCTCCTAAATATATTTTTGCAGGATAAAAATTATAAATTAAAAGCCCCATAGTTGAACCGATCATTATTAAAGTTAAATATATATCAAGACCGCTATATTTTTGTTGAATTAAGGCTATTACCGCAATTGTTATAAAAAATATTTCAGATAAACCTGCTGCAAGACCATCTAAACCATCTATTAAATTAACAGCATTTATCATACCTACTATAAAAATTATAGTTATTACTTCTTTAAATATACCAAATTCTAAATTTATGCCAAAGAAATCTACTGAGTTTATTGAAAAACCTCCATAAATAACAACTATTAAAGATGCTATTATTTGACCAATAAGTTTGTATCTAGCTTTTATTGGATTTATATCATCTATAATTCCAGTTATTAATATTATAATTCCTCCAAGAATAATTGGAATCATATCTGTAATTTTGCTAGAAAACAACACGTACCCAAATATGAAAGATAAGAATATAGTTAGTCCTCCAAGCGTTGGCATTGGAACTTTATTTATTCTTCTTTTGTTGGGTTTATCAACAGAACCTATATGTATTGCTATTTTTTTTACTATTGGTGTAATTATTAAAGAAAATAAAAATGTAGATATTAAAATTAATATTATTTCAGTTGTATCTAAACTCATATTGTATCCTTTCTTATATAGATGTTATTGTATAAAAATCTAATATAAAATTTGAAACCAAATAAGATAGCGCTAAAGAAATTAATACATAGAAAACTCTTATTTGATTTAAACTATTTTTTTTAAATATCTTTTCTATGTTTATATAACTTATACTCCACATAGTAATTGGTAATACAAATAAATAAATTAATATTTTAATGTTCATTTTCATATTCCTTTATTTTGTTTATTCTTCTAACGTGTCTTTCATCATTAGAAAATTCTGTATTTAAAAATCTATTTATAATCATTTTTGCTTTATAAAAATTCATATTTCCAGATATAGATATAGCATTCGCATTATTGTGTTTTCTTGAACATCCCACATCCTTAATATTATCCAGTTTTGCACATCTAATTCCTTTTACTTTGTTTAAAGCTATTGACATCCCTATTCCAGTTTTACAAATTGCAATACCAAAAGAAATATCCTCATTTACGATTGCTTCTCCTAATTTAAAAGCAAAATCTGGATAATCAACAGACTCTAAACCATAAGTTCCATAATCCACCACTTCATATTTATTTTTTAAATATTTTATCAACTTTGTTTTTAAATTATATCCACCATGATCAGAAGTTATACCTATTTTCATACTTCCTCCAAGAACATTATACAATAAAAAAAGATAATTTACATTATCTTTTATTCTAAACCATGTTTTTGATTAAATCTTTCTACACGACCAGTTTTTGAAGTTCTTACTTGTTTACCAGTATAAAAAGGATGACATTCAGAACATACTTCTACACGAATTTCATCATTAGTAGATTTTGTGTCAAATGATGCTCCACATGCACATGTTACTTTTGTATCTTTATATATACTTCCTTTTTTCTTCATACTATACCTCCTTGATAAATAAACTTTATATAGTATATCACTAGGAATTAGATTTATCAAGCAAATTTATTCTTCTATTTTTATTTTTGCTCCAACATTATTTAGTTTTTCAACTATATAAGAATAACCCCTTAATATATGTTCAGCCTCGTTTACCACTGTTTTACCTTCTGCTATTAGTCCTGCGATTACTAAACACGCTCCACCTCTTAAATCTGTTGATTCAACCTCACTTCCTAAAAGGGGTGTTTTTCCTGTTATATATGCTTTTTTACCATCTACCTTATACTTTGAACCCATCTTTTCTAGTTGTTCTAAATTCTTAAATCTATTTTCATACAAAGTTTCTTCTATTACACTTACCCCATTACATTGTGTTAAAAGTGTTGCTAATGGTTGTTGTAAGTCTGTTGGAAAACCTGGGAAACCTAGAGTTTTAATTTTTATTGCTTTTAAATAATCGACCTTATTTATAATACAGTAATCTTCCTTTACTTTTATATCAGCACCCGCTTCTTTTAGTTTTAATATTAAGGATTCTAAATGTTCTGGAATTATATTTTCTATTATTAAATTATCGCCAGTTAAAGCAGCAAGAATCATATATGTTCCAGCCTCTATTCTATCTGGTATTACCTCTATAGTTGCTTTATTTAAATTTTTTACTCCTTCGATTTTTATTTCAGATGTTCCAGCCCCTTTTATTTTTGCACCCATATTGTTTAGGAAAGTTGCTATATTAACTATTTCTGGTTCTTTTGCAGCGTTATTTATTGTTGTAATTCCTTCTGCTTTAACTGCAACTAACATAGTGTTAACAGTTGCACCAACACTAGGCATATCTAAATAAACTTCAGCACCAATTAATTTATCAGCAAAAACTGTATATTTATTTCCCTCTTCTATTACAGTTGCACCAAGTGCTCTATATCCTTTTAATGTTTGATCTATTGGACGAGATCCTATAGAACAACCTCCAGGAAAATACATACAAGCATGTTTATACTTTGATAATAATGCAGACATAAAATAATATGAAGCCCTTAATTTTTTGGATATTTCTTCGGGTATTTCTTTTGATACTATATTTTTAGGGTCTATTTTTATAGTTCCACTATTTCCTTTTACTTTTGCACCAAGAAAAGTAAGAATTTCTTCCATTGCTGCAGTATCCGATATTTCTGGAACATTCATAATAGTTACTTCATCATCTGCAAGTATTGCAGCAGGGATTAAAGCAACCGTACTATTTTTAGCGCCACTTATTTCAATTTTTCCAGATAATTTATGCTTTCCTTCTATAATTATTTTAGACATAAAACCTCCTAAATTTTATTTAAACTACCAAATAAATTAATTTTTTTATCTATTACTTCTTTTATTGCTTTTTCGCCAGAACCAATTATCTTTCTTGGATCATATTCTTTTTCATTATCTATCATAAATTCTCTAACAGCTTTATTCCAAGCACTTTTTAACTCTGTATCTATATTTATCTTCGATATTCCGTTAGATATAGACATCTTTATAAGTTCTTCGGGTACTCCTGTTCCTCCATGCAAAACCAAAGGCATATTTACTTTTTCTTTGATTTTTTTCATTCTATTAAAATCTATGTTTAGTTCTCCTTTAAAAAAGCCGTGAACTGTTCCTAAAGCTGGTGCAAAAGAGTTTACTGTTGTTGATTTTACAAAGGTATAACAATCTTCTACATCTGCATATCTTATATTTGCTGCGATATTATCTTCTATCCCACCAATAGATCCAACTTCAGCTTCTACTGATACATTTTTTAATTTTGCATAATCTACTACGTCTTTTGTTATTCTTATATTTTCATTTAGTTCATATTTAGATGCATCTATCATTACAGATGTAAATCCAGAGTCTATTGCCTTTTTACAAGATTCTATAGATGTTCCATGATCTAAATGAAGAACAACCGGAATAACTATATTTAATTCTTTATATAAGGAATTAACTAAATTATAAACAACACTATAGCCACCCATATATTTTATTGCGCCTTCACTAGCCCCTAATATAACTGGGCTTCTTAACTCATTACATTTTTCTAAAATGTATTTAATCCACTCCAAATTAGTTATATTAAATTGGGGGATAGCGTACCCTTCATTAAATGCTTTTAATAATATTTCATTAGAATTTACCATAACTATCTCCTTAACTTAATATTATTCTGAAATCAAGATATTGTCAAATAAAAAAGACACCCTTTTACATTTGGATGTCTATGTATTATTTAGATTTATTAGGAGATTCAAAACAGTATACATTTATTTCTGTCATTAAATCGTTTTGAAGTTTTGATAAGAACTCTCCATCTCCTTTTTCTTTATAAAAGTTTCCAGAAGCTGATGCTATATATGATGTATTAACATAATCTATTTCTTTTGTGTCATAAGAAGTTAATTTTGATATAGATTTTGCTTTATCAATCATTGCTTTTTCGTTGTTCTTACCATTAATGTGGTCTTTTACCATATCTTCAACTTTTCTAACTTCTTCTCTTTTTTCTGTATCAAGAATGTGTGGAGAAAGTCTAATTCCATCGTAACCTGTAAGTGCAAATGCTGATGTTGCTTGTTGTATAAATACTAAACCTTTAAATGCGTTGTTTTCTGAAACAAGTGCTTCATTAAAGTCGAAATTATGATTTATCAATTTGAATGCAGCAGCTGCAGCATTAGGATCCAAAAATATTTCTGAATTTATTTGTCTTGTTCCAATGTTATCCATTTTAACGATTTCATAAGCTGCATTATTTAAAATTTGAACACTTTGAAATTCAATTTCATCAAGCGGTATTGGTGTTGATTCGACAAAACCAAAATCTATCTCTCTTTGATCTTCTATTGAATTTACAACTTCTGTAGGTTTTATTGTTGGCGCTTGTGTTGGTACTAAAGTAGGTATAACCGTTGGAACTGGTGTTATCAAATTTTGAATTTCTGTAGGTTGAACTTTACTTGGTTTCATTGTTGGAATACTATCTAAAACAGTATATCCGTTTGATTTATCCTTTTTTATATCAACTTTTTTGTTTGAAATTTGAGAAATTAAGATCATTGATGCAGCTAAAGCAAGTGATGTAAACATTACAGCCTTTGATCTTCTTTTTGCTTTTTTAACATCAATATCTTTATTTTCAATTTCTAACTTTTGTTGTTTATCTTTTATTCTAATTGCATCTTCATAGTTTATATTACTAAATATTACATCAAATTTAGATGTATCAGTATTTTCATAAGAAATTAACACGTCATTATTATCTTTTTTAGATACATACTTAATTTTTTTCATTTTAGAATCTATTGTTTGCAAAAGTTTTTCTATTTCTTTATAATCTTTAATTGTTTCTACTTCATATTGTCTTGGATTGTTTTTATCAAGAGCGTATAGTTTAAGCACTTGATTACTTTTAAATGTTTCATAATATAAAACATTATTTAAATCTCTTTCCATTTTTATTTTCCCCCTTATTTATTTTAATTAAACTAATTTTTTAACTATTGGCTTTTCATTAGCTGTTATATCAATTATAGAATCGTAATTTTTACTTGATGCTTGAGCAAGAACTCTACTTTGAAGTGCATTTAATGCTTTAAATACAATCTCTTCAGCATCGCTTCTAACTCCATAACGATAAAATTCTCCTGCCTCTTTTACGTTTGATGGTATTTCTAGTTCATATAGTTCCTTTTCTGTAAATATTCCTCCATAAAAGTCTTCTATAGATGATTTAGCAGGATATTCAGACCACTGTGTAAATAAAGTTCCTCCTTCATTTGTTGCATAAAAGTCTACTTTGTTTTCAGTTTCATCTTCCATTATATCGTTTCTTGCTCTTCCTTCCATTGGAATTAAAACATCATTAAGTGGATCAGTTATAATATAATTTGATGGTATTGCGTATAATGCACCATTTAATACTAGTAAACTCATAAGTTCTACTGGTGGAATGTATGCATTTCTATCGAATTCTCTTGTTGCGAATATTATGTTGTTCCAATCTTCAACGTTACCATTTCTTATTTGTTCTTCACTAGGAGATATGTTATTAAATATTTCTACTAAAGTTTCGACTTTAGTTATTGCTTGATAATCTCTTGGATCACTTAAATATGTTGAAAACTTAATATCTTCTGTTCCATATTTTCCAGCAAGAAATCCCCAATCATATAAAAACATAAAAGTGTCTAAAGAAGCTCTTTCTAATTCTTCTTGATTTAATCCATCAAATGGAAACCTAAAGTTTAAAATGCTTATTGCATTATAAACCGTATCTTCTGATATTTTACTCATATCATAACGAACATCTGCATCTTTATGCATAGAGTCCAACTCAACTTGTTTTAGTCTTCCAAACTCACTCATAAGTTTAGCTACTCTTTCATCATAGTTCCTAGTTGGATATGTTATGCTGGGTGCGGATAAATCCATTTTTCTTCCATCTTCTATAGATGTTGCTTTTGATGCTATTGGACCAGACAACGCCATAATTGTAGCAAGTACTAATGCTTTAAATTTGTTTTTATTATTATTCATAAAAATTCCCCCTTTTTGAATAATTTCAACGTTATTATACACATATTTACAAAATTGTCAAGTTTTTGTGCTTGTTTTTATTACTTAAAGAGTTAAATGCAATTTCTATATTAAAAATATATGACGTTGCATCTAGGTCAATATCTGTTTTTTATAAAAACCATCCTATCTCTTCCTTGTAAATCTTTCTTAAATATAATATCTATATTTTTTAAATATTTATTTATAAGTTTTTCAATATCTTCTTTTTGATTCATACCTATTTCAAAAGCAACTATAAAATCTTTTTCTAATACTTTCGATATATCTTTTAGGATTTCTTCATAATAATATAAACCCTTATTTTTTGCATATAAAGCAATATGGGGCTCATTATTATAGACTATTTCAGCAATTTTTTCATTATGTGATATATATGGAGGATTACTTATTATTACATTAAATTTTTCTTTATTTATAAAGGGTTTTAATAAATTGCCTCTTATTATATTTATATCTAAGTTTCTTATATTTTCTTTAGCAACTTTTAATGTTTTTTTACTTATATCAGATATAGTAACGTTTGTATTTGGTAGTTTTCTTTTTAAAGTTATTCCAATACATCCACTTCCTGTTCCTATATCTAATATATTTATATTATCTTTTAAGTGCGTATTTATAAACTTTATTGTATTTTCTACAAGTTCCTCTGTTTCAAATCTAGGTATTAGTGTGTGTTTATTTACTTTATATTCATAGCCATAAAAATTCGTGTGGCCCAAAACATATTGAATTGGTTCTTTTTTTAATCTATTTATTATTTTAATAGTTTTATTATATGTATTTTTATTAAAATTCTCTGGTAAATTTAAACTATTTATAAAATATTTAGCATCTCTTTCGCTTATATTAAATGTTGTAATATAAGAAAAAAGATCAATTTTCTTGTAATTTTCTTTTTTGATCTTCATTTATTAATTCCTCTATTAAATCATCTAATTTTCCTAACATTATTCTATCTAAATTCATTAATGTTAAATTTATTCTATGATCTGTAACCCTATTTTGTGGGTAATTATATGTCCTTATTTTTTCAGATCTATCACCACTACCAATTTTTGTTCTTCTTTCTGCATCTTCTTTTTCTTCTTGTTGTTTTATAGTTTCTTCATAAACTTTGCTTTTTAAAAGTTGTAATGCTTTTGCCTTGTTTTGAATTTGACTTCTTTCGTTTTGACAAGTTACAACAATTCCTGTTGGTATATGAGTTATTCTAACTGCACTATCTGTTGTGTTTACTGATTGACCTCCAGCACCACCAGATCTATATACATCTACCTTTATATCTGTTTCTTTTATTTCTATATCTATATCTTCGTGCTCAGGAAGTACTATAACGGTTGCAGTTGATGTGTGAACTCTTCCTTGGGATTCTGTTTCTGGGACTCTTTGTACTCTGTGTGTTCCACTTTCATATTTAAGTTTAGAATATGCTCCTGTTCCTTTTATAATGAACTCTATTTGTGAAAAACCGCCAGAGGAACCCTTTACTTCATTTATTATTTCTAGTTTCCATCCCATTTCTTCTACATACCTATAATACATATCAAAAAGATCACCAGCAAAAATATTTGCTTCATCTCCACCGGCAGCACCTCTTATCTCAAATATTACATTTTTATCATCATCTGGGTCTTTTGGAACTAACATAAGTTCTAGTTTTTCTTCTAAATTTTCTTTTTTCTGATTCAATTTATCTAATTCTTCTTTTGTGAAATCTACTAGTTCTTTTTCAGATAACATTTCTTCTGCATCTTTTATAGACTGTAATGTATTCTTATAGTTATTATATTCAAACACTACATCTTCTAAGCTGCTTTTTTCTTTTGACAAAGTTTTAATACTATTTATATTAGATAGTACTTCTGGTTTTAATAGTTCTTCTTCTAAAGATTTATATTTTTTTTCTATTTCTTCTAGTCTATCTATCATAATAGCTCCTTTATATTATATCGTCTGATTCTAAGTCTTCTTCATTTACTACAGTAAGTTCATCTAATTCGTTTATTATTTCATCTTCTTCATCCATTATGTCTTCGTCTTCCTCAATTATATCTTCTTCTACTTCTTCATCTTCTTCTTTTATATCTTCATCTTCTTCGTTTTCTTCTAACTCGTAATCATCTAAAATATCCAATCCTTCTAAATCATCTAGTTCATCTTCATCTAAAACTGTTTTTACTGCATATTTTTCCTTTAAATCCCACTTTCCATCTTCTAGTAAGTAAAATCTTTTATCTAAATTTAAAGTGGTATAAAAATCTCCTATTACGTGTTTATATTTTTCTTCTTCTAAATCAAGCAAAAGGCATATTTCTTTAAATAATTCTAAAGTTGTTTTTGCTTCTTTATCTTCTTTAATAATGTTGTATGCTATGTCTTGGTATGTTAACTTTTCTATATCTATATCTCTTTTTTTCATTTTGCCTCCAATTATTCTAAAAACATTAATTTATATTCGAATATTCCCATATCTGTTTGTAAATTTTCTAATTTATATTTTACATAAATATAATCTTTTTCTATTTCTAATTTTAGCGTTGTTACAGTAAGATCCAATATTAACTCCATAGATAATATTTTATGCTTACATTCAATTGAAGTGTTTTCTTTAAATTCTAAATTTAAATCATAATCGTCATTTTTTCTATTTAGTGTTATTTTTTGATCTTTTATTGTTAATGTGACTTCTAAATCCTCCTCGTTATAAGTTATTACTTTGTTCTTATCATCGTATTTAGCAATTGTTTCTAAATAGCTAGTTTCTCCTTCTGAATTTACTACAATTGTTTTAATTCTTATTTCTTTCATGTCTCTCCTATAAAAAATTACATAGCACATTATAACATATATTTTTATAAAATAAAGTGTTTTTTGATAATTAAAAAATCTATTTTCATAGACTTTTAATTTACATTTATTATCCTTGTTTTGGTTATTGCTTTATTACCAGATGAATCATTAACATCGTAGTTTATATAGTACGTTCCCATAACGTTTGTATTTACTTTTCCGCTTTTTATTATTCTTTCTGTTATATTACCATCTAAGTTATCAGTAGCGGTTGCTCCTGGGTCTGTAAAAACAGAACCTCTCGCTATAGTCATAGGTGATGTTCCTAATAAAGTTATTACTGGTTTGGTAGTATCAGATATTGTTTGTGCTTGTGCTACTATTACTTTTCTACTTTTTGGGCTCGCACCACTATAACTATAAGTAATTGTATATGTTCCTTCTACTGATTTATTAACTGTACCAGATATGTTTGAAGGTGGAATATCAATTATTGTTGTTGTTAATGTATTTATTACTACTGCCCCATATTCAGTATATTCTCCATCTTTTCTTATTTTTATTTCACTAGGACCTTTTAATATTATCATTAAACTTATAGTTTGTGTCTTATCATACAAAGTAAACAATTCTCCATCTACTAAATAAATTAATACTTTATCTGTTTTTTTAATTGTTTCTTTTGAGTTGACAACTAAATCTTTATCTTTTATAAAACCCTTGTCATATAAAGTTTGAATTGTTATTGTTGCTATTTTTGTAGTATCTATAGATGGAATTTCATTTTTATAATTTAAATAATAAATTTCTGCTGATTCTTCTATTAGTTTTATTTGATTTTCTTTAGCATATTCTTTAACAAGATTAATATCACCATCTACTATGGATACTACTATAGTTACAATTACTCCAAGTAGTATTATTACTGCTAAGACTTCTATCAAAGTAAATCCATTTTTTTTCATAAAATCTCCTATATATCATCTGTTACTATTACATATCTAAATATACTATTAGAATTACCATAGGAATATGTTATTTTATATACTCCTTTTTTTGATGTATCTATAGTGCCAACTCCCATTACTTTATTATTCATATTTGTTCCATCAAATCCAATTGCTCCTGGATCAGAATAAGTCGTTCCTACTTTTACTCTATCATTAAAAAAACCATTTAGAGTTATTTTCGCTTTTGATTTTTGCTCTATATCATATTTAACATCTAATTTATTGTTGTAATCTAGAGTTACATAAATAATATCGTCAATAAATAAGTTTTCTTTTGTTTCTGGATTTTTTAAATTTGACTGAATATATTTGTTTTCAACTAAAGTTTTTAATGATACATTAATAAAACCAAATTTATTTAATTCTTCCATGTCTCTAATATTATCTGTTACATATTTTTTTGCTGATACTTCTATATTACTTATTAATTTTTCTGTTGCTTTTTTTCTAGAATCTTTCATAACATTACTTATTAGTGGCACAGTTATAGTTATTAATAACATCAATATTATTAATACTGCCAGTAATTCAACTAAAGTAAATCCATTTCTTTTCATGAAAACTCCTTTCAGAAAAAATAGTGAATTTTTATTTTTCTATTTTTATTATTATTTGATATAATCTTTCAAAGTCAAATTCTTCATAGTCAATTTTAACTCCGCTATTTTTTATAGTGTCTAAAACTGTTTTTATCATTTCTTTTGAATTATTTATATCTTTATTTTCTGATATTGTTTTAGGTTGTTCATTTAAATTCATTATAAATTTATTTTGATGAGCCGTTTCTTCAGTTGGTTGAACGTTATTAGGTTCTATTTCTGCTTGCTTAGAATCAGAAATAAGCAACTGATTTATATCAAAACTGGTTTTTGTTTCTTGATTAACGTTTTGAGCATTATTTTTTATTTCTTCTACATCAAATATGTTTCTAGGTTTTAAATAATCTGTTTCTATATCTGCTTTTGGAATTACATAAGGGCTTGATATTGTTCCAATTGTTTCTTTAAAAGATATAGATTCTGAGGTTTCATTTGGATCACTTAATTTATTTATTAAATTAAGTTGAGGATTAAGTTCAGTATTTCTATGTGGTTCTGGAATAGTTTCTGTTTTATTTGAATTTTCATCAATTAAAACAAATGGTTTTGGAACATTTATTTCGTTATTTTCCATATTATTTAAAACTGGTTGTGTTTGAATAAATGGTTGATTATTAATAACTTCTTGACTATTTGTTGGTTTAGGTATGTTTTCTTGTTCATATATATTTTCTTGAATAGGTTTATCTTTTTTTAAATCTTCTAGATTAAAACTCATTATATCTGCACTTTTATTGTTTGATAATTCTGGTTGTAGAATTAACTCATCTACCTCTTCTTCACCAAATCGTTCTTTTATAAGTTCATCTGTCTCTTTTACCGTTAATTTTCTTGAAATTATCTCATTTAAGATGTTTTGTTGTTCAACAGAATCTTTTACAGATAGAAGACTTCTTGCATGTCTTTCTGATATTTGTTCTTGAACTAAAGCGTTTTGCACGGCTTCACTCAAAGATAATAATCTAAGTTTGTTTGCAATATATGATTGACTTTTTCCTAAACGAATACCAAGTTGTTCTTGTGTTATACCTCTTTCTAAAAGTTTCTTGAAAGATTTTGCTTCTTCTAATGATGACATTTCTTTTCTATGTAGGTTTTCTACTATTGCAACTTCTGCGCTTGAATTATCATCTAAATCTGCTATTAAAGCAGGAACTTTGGTTAAACCGGCAATTTGAGATGCTTTGAATCTTCTTTCTCCAGCAATAATTTCATATTTATCTCCAAGCCTTCTTAAAACTAATGGTTGTATTATTCCATGTTGCTTTATTGATTCAGCTAATTCTAAAAGAGATTTTTCATCAAAATTTAATCTTGGTTGAAATCTGTTAGGAATTATATCGTCTAAAAATATTTCTCTTATCTCTTTATCAAAATTACCATTCATATATATCACCTTTTTATTCTTATACATATAATGATACTAAAAAAAAGATAAAAACACAATATATTTTCATCTTAATGGTTTTTCTTTAATTATTTTATAATCTCTTGGATAAATTTTATTTGTTTTATCTAATTTCTTTATTTTTATTAAAGTTCTTTTACTATTTTCTATTGGTAAATTAAATTCATATGTTTTTTCTACTTTACTATTTAATTTTACTAAAAATGATATATCTTCTGTTAGTTCACCTTTCATTGGTATAAAATATCCGTTTATTTTTGTCATAGGAAGAGATAATTCTGATATTATACTTAAACTTGATACAGCCCTACATGTTACTAAATCAAATCTATTAATATTATTTTTAGCAAAAATTTCTACCCTATCATTTATTATTTCTATTCCTTCTAAGTTTAATAAATTAACAATTTCTTTTAAAAATTTTGTTTTTTTAGTTATAGACTCTATTAATGTTAATTTTATATTTGGAAATATTATTTTTAATACCAATCCGGGAAAACCTGCCCCTGTTCCAAAATCACAAACCGTTATATTTTGTGTTAAATCTGTTGCTTTGGTTAACGTTAAACTATCATAAAAATGTTTTAAATAAACATCTTCTTTATTTATTATTGAAGTTATATTTATTTTAGAATTATATTCTACTAAATGATTATAATATTTATTTAAATTATCTAGTTGTTTTTTAGTTATTTCTATATTTAAATCTTTTAAATGATCTATAAATTCTAATTCATTCATTTTTAAAATACCTCTTCATATATACTAATAATATTGCAATATCTGATAAATTAACACCACTTATTCTACTTGCTTGACCTATAGATTCTGGTCTTATTTTATTTAATTTTTGTCTTGCTTCAGAAGCTAAATTTTTAATATTATCGTAATTTATATCTTCTGGTATTTTTTTAAATTCAAGTTTTAACATATTTTCTGCTTGTTTTTCTGTTTTTTTAATATATCCTTCATACTTGATTATAATTTCTACTTGTTCTAACTCTTCTTTAGTATATTTATTTTCTAAATCTTTTATATCAAATATACTAGATTCAGGATGTTTTAAGTATTTATACATTGATTCATTTTTTACTTTAATTGTTTTAGATAATTCTAATAAATTCTCTATATTTTTTTGTTTTTGTTTAAATTTATTATATCTTTCTTGACTGATTAAACCAACATTATATCCATATTCAGTTAATCTTAAATCTGCATTATCATGTCTAAGTAATAATCTATATTCTGCCCTTGATGTAAGTAATCTATATGGTTCATATGTTCCTTTTGTTATTAAATCATCTATTAAAACACCTATATATGCTTCGTTTCTCTTTAAAATTAATGGTTCTTTATTATTTAATTTATTTGAGGCATTTATTCCTGCTATAAGACCTTGACAAGCTGCTTCTTCATATCCACTTGTACCATTTATTTGACCTGCTGTAAATAAATTTTCTATTAATTTTGTTTCTAAATTATTTTTCAACTGTGTTGGATTTATTGCATCATATTCTATTGCATATGCATATTTCAATATTTTAGCATTTTCTAATCCCGGGAGTGATGCTACAAGTTTTTCTTGTATATCTTTTGGCATACTTGTTGAAAAACCTTGAAGATATATTTCATTACTATATAAACTTTCAGGTTCTAAAAAAATTTGATGAGTTTCTTTATCTTGAAATCTTACGATTTTATCTTCTATTGAAGGACAATATCTAGGACCAACTCCTAAAATATCCTCTATTGCTCCATACATTGAGGATTTTTCTAAGTTATTTAATATTATTTGTTTCGTTTCTTTTGTTGTATGAATTAAATGACAAGATACTTGATTATTAACATCATAATATATTTTATTTTCAAAACTAAATGTATATGGTATTTCAGATCCAAATTCTTCTTTTGTTTTAGAAAAATCTATAGAACTTTTTTCTATTCTTTGAGGTGTTCCTGTTTTTAATCTCAATATATCAAAACCTATCTTTTTTAAATTATCACTTAAAAATAAAGATGGTTTTTCGTTCATTGGACCACTTCTTGTTCTAGTTGAACCCACTAATATATCACTTTTTAAGTATGTACCAGTGGTTAAAATTACTATTTTTGAAGTTATTTTTTTATTATTTTCTAAAACTATCCCTTTAATAACACCATTTTCTATTATTAAATCTTCTACCATAGATTCTAATAGTTCTAGATTTACTTGTTCTTTTAATGTTTTTAACATTTCTTTTGGATAAGTTTCTTTATCTGCTTGACTTCTTAAACTTCTTACTGCTGGACCTTTTCCAGTATTTAACATTTTCATTTGAATTAATGTTTTATCAGCACATTTACCCATTTCTCCACCAAGTGCATCTATTTCTCTAACGACTATTCCTTTAGCAGAACCACCAATAGATGGATTACAAGGCATTTGTGCTACAGTATTAAAATTACTAGTTATTAGTAAGGTTTTATGTGATAAACGCGAAGTAGCCAAAGCTGCTTCGCATCCTGCGTGTCCTCCACCAACTATTATTACATCATAATCCATAAAATCACCTGATTTCTAAAGTTAGATTATAATATTTTTTTTATAATTTAACAATATTTATTAAAAAGTTTTTATTGGAACTATTAATTGAATTAAATTATCATCTTCTGTGGATTTTAATATTATAGGTTTTATCTCGCCACCTATATGAATTTCCGTTTTTTGACTTTTTATAGTTCTAAGTGCTTCCATCATATATTTAGAAGAGTATGATATTTCTATATTTGTATCATTATTTTTTTCTATTTCTATCTTTTCTTCTATATTACCTATTTCTTGAGATGTTGAACTTATTATTAACTCTTTTTCTTTTAATTCCATTTTTATTACATTTTTATCTTTTTCATTAGTTAAAAGAGAAGCTCTATCTATTGAATTATATAATTCTTCTGTATTAACAGTTATATTTACTAAAGAATCTAATTTTATTAATTTTGAAGTATCTGGATAAGTTCCATTTAATAATCTAGATTGAAATAAGATATTATCAAATTTAAATAAAACATTACTTGAAAAAATATGAAATTCTACTTTTTCTGGTTCATCATTTATTATTTTGGATAGTTCTATTAAATTTCTTCCAGGTATTACTATATTTACTTCTTCTTTTATATTTTCTTCAATTTTTAGCATTTTTTTAGCAAGTCTATAAGAATCTGTTGCTACACATTCCATTTTATTATCTTTGATTTTGATATTTATACCCGTTAATATTGGACGAGATTCTTGATTTGATATTGCAAATGATGTTTGATTTATTATGTTTTTTATTACATTTTTATCTATTTTTATAGGATTTTCTACTAATTCTAAAGTTTTATCTGGAAATTCTTCTGGGTTCATACCATTTAAATTATATTCTCCATTTTTTGTATTTATAGTTAAATTTAATCCATCTGTAACTATTTCTATAGTATCACAAGGTATTTTTCTAATTAATTCTATAAAATATCTACCTAATATTACAATACTTCCTTTTGTATTTATTTTATCTATGTATTTTTTTTCTATAAAACTTCTAATAGTTATTTCATTATCACTACAAGTTAGTGATAATCCATTACTATCTAAATCTAATTTAATTCCTCCTAATATAGGTATTATGTTTTTTGATGAGATGGCTTTCGATACATTGTTTAAGTTTTCTAAAAATATTTCTTTTTTTATTATAAAATTCATTTTATATTCCTTTCTTTTTTATTATATTTTTATTATTATAGTGGATAATGTGAATAATTCAATTTATTCCTTTTATTTAATCCATTTTTGTTATTATTATACACATTATTTTAACTTCTTTTTCAACAACTCTATTGTATTTTTAAATTCTTTATTATTTTTAATTTCTTGTTCAATTTTATTACATGCATGTATTACCGTTGTATGATCTCTTCCCCCAAATTCTATACCAATTCTAGGAAAACTTTCATCTGTTAATTGTCTAGATAAATACATTGCTACTTGTCTAGGAAAAGCAACCTTATTATTTCTTTTTTTAGAATTTAAATCTTCAACGGTTATTTGATAAAAATCACTTACAATTTTTTGAATTTTTTGAATATTATTTTTTATATATTCAGTACTACTTAAAAAATCATTTAAGGCTTCTTTAGCAACATCAATATCTATAATTTCTTTATTAAACATTGCTGTATAAGCAAATAATCTATTTAATGCTCCTTCTAACTTTCTTACATCTGAAGCACAATTGGTAGCAATAAATACAAGAACATCTTCTTTTATAGGTCTAGCTATATCGTGAACAGATAACTTCTTCTTTAATATTTCAATTCTAAGTTCATAATCAGGTGGAAATATATTTACTGCAAGTCCCCAGTTAAATCTAGTTCTTAAACGTTCTTCTAGTAATTTTAAATCATCTGGAGATCTGTCTGAAGAAATTATTATTTGTTTTCCTTCTTGATGAAGTTCATTAAATGTATGAAAAAATTCTGTTTGACTTTCGGTAGCGCCTGCTAGAAATTGTATATCATCTATTATTAATACATCTATATTTCTGTATTTTTCTTTAAAAGAATCAACATATTCTATATTATTTTCATCATGTTTTCTCTTATTTATTGCTATAAAATCTGATTTAAATTTATCACTTGTTATATATAAAACCTTTTTATTAGTATTTTCAATTATATAATTTCCAATAGCTTGCATTAAATGAGTTTTTCCAAGACCACTACTACCATATAAAAATAGTGGATTATATGCTTTTCCCGGTCTTTCTGCAACCGCAAAAGCAGCAGTAAATGACATTCTATTAGTTTCTCCAATAACAAAAGTATCAAAAGTATAATTAGGATTTAAATTAGCTTGTATAGGATTATTAAAAGGGACACCCTCTTCTACATTGTTTACATCTTTAACATTGATTTCTTCTTCTAATAAAAATATAAATTCAAAATTAGTTCCTGTTAAAGAGTTAATAGTTTCTTTTAATAAATCTGAATAATTTTCTTGAATATTTTTTTTGTGAATGTTCATGGGAACTATAATAAATATCTTTTTATTTTCTATTTTATGTAATTTTGTATCACTAAACCAAGTATCATATGATATAGGAGATATTTTATCTTTAATTAAATTTAAAAAATTTTCCCATAATTTTATTTCATCCATAAAATTTACCTCCTACTTTCAAACAATTTAACTATATTGTAAATCATTTTCTTCAAAAATTAAACAACAAAATAATAAATAACAAGTTAATAACAACTTATCCACAGAGTTAATAACAACTAATTATTAGTTTTTATAGTAAAAGAATACACTTATCCACAAAATCATATATTTTTTGTAATTAACAACTATTATTTTTAATCAACAAGTATGTTAATATGTTTATAATTTTTTAATTGACTTTTAAATGCTTAACCTTTATAATTATAATGTTTTAAGAAGAGGAGGAAGTATGAAAAGAACATATCAACCTAATAAATCTAAAGCTAAAAAGATACATGGATTCTTTGCTCGAAAAAAAGCAGATTCTGGTGTTGTTTCAGCTAGAAGAAAAAAAGGAAGAAAAAAATTAACTAAATAGAACACCACTTTAGTGGTTTTTTGTTATGTGGAGTATTAATGAAAAAAATAAATATAGTTAAATCTAATGAAGATTTTAATAACATAATAAAAAACGGGAAATTATTAAAAAATAAGTACTATGTAATATATTATATAGACAAAAAAAAAGATAAATATAGAGTTGGTATATCTATTCCCAAAAAAATAGGAATAGCAGTGGTTAGAAATAAAATCAAACGTCAATTAAAAAATATAATTGATAATAACAGAGAAAAATTAAAAAAATTGGATTACATAATAATAGCAAGAAGTTTAATCTTAAATTTAGATTATAGAGAAAAAGAAAATGAACTTGTTGATTTATTAAAAAATCTTTAGAGGTAAATATGAATAAAAAAATAATATTAATACTATTTCTTGTCATTGTTTTAACTGGATGCTCAAAAACACTAGTAGATAAAGATAAAAAACCAGTAAAATATGAAGCAATTCATTTATGTGAAAAATGTGATGAAATATGTATAAACGAAGACACGAAAGAAAGTTGTAAAAAAGAATGCAATGATAATTGTAGTATTTTTAAGACAAACGAAACAGGTCAAATGTTAACAGAAAATATACTTTGTAAACCCACTAATAAAGATGTAATAAAAATATATGAAAAATATAAAGTAGATATAGAAAAATTACCTGCTTGTAATGAGTACAAACTATCAGATTCTAAATATGAAGGTTTATGGGATACTGTCTTTGTAAAACCATTAGCATGGCTAATATTAAAAGTTGGTGCATGGTTAAATAACTATGGTTTATCTTTAATAATAATAAGTATTCTTATTAGAGTTGTACTTATGCCTGTAACAAAAAATACTGCTTTACAATCTGAAAATATAAAAAAAGCACAACCAGAAATAAAGAAAATAGAAAAAAAATATGAAGGCAAGACAGATCAAGAATCTGTTATGAAAAAAAGTCAAGAAACTATGCTTTTATATAAAAAATATAATATTAATCCTATGTCTAGTTGCTTATTTGCAATAATTCAAATACCATTATTATTTGCATTTATAGAGGCAATAAATAGAACTCCTGCGATATTTGAAGGCAAATTTTTAGGGTTTAATTTAGGTATGACACCAACAATTGCAATTCAAAAAGGTCTTTGGTTTTATATAATCATAGTACTGGTTCTTGCTATAATAACATACCTATCATTTAAACTTAATAAAGGTGCTTCATCTTCTTTAGAAAATCAAAAACAAATGAATATAATGAATACAGTATTTATAGTGATGATAGTATTTATGTCCTTTTCTATGACAACTGCAGTAAGTTTATATTGGATTGCATCAAATATTTTCACAGTAATACAAAATGTATTAGTCAAGAAAAGAGGTTAGTATGATAAAAAATTATGAATATATTGAAAAAAATATAGAGTTAGCAAAAGAAAAAATGTTTTATGAATTAAATGTTTCAGAAAAAGACATATTATATAAAGAAACAGAAGAATATGGAGGTCTTTTTAAAACAAAGAAAGCTAAACTTGTAGCAATATTAAAAGACGATTTAATAGAATATATAAAAACATTACTTATTGATATAACATCAAAAATGGGATTAGATGCTAATGTTGAGGCAAAAAAGAGAGATGATTATTTAAAATTCACTTTATTTTCAGACAATAATTCTATTTTAATAGGAAGAAATGGTCAAACTTTAGATTCTATACAAGTTATAGTTAGAAGTTCAATTCAAAATTTAACGGGCTTTAAAGTTAATATAATTATAGATGTCGAAGATTATAGAGAAAAACAACAAAGAAATTTAGAAAGAACAATAAAAAATATAGCTTTTAATGTTAAGAAAACTGGAGTTACAACCACTTTAGATCCTATGAATTCTTATGAAAGAAGGTTAGTACATAGTATCTGTTCTAAAATAACAGGAATATCGACAGAATCTATTGGTGAAGAACCAAATAGATGTATAACTATAAAGAAAAAAGATTAGAGTTTAATACTCTTTTTTTTAATGATATAATATATTTGGGTGATTTTTATGTATGACACAATAGCGGGAATATCAACAGCCTTAGGTATAGGAGCAATATCTATAATAAGACTAAGTGGTAAAAATTCAATTGATATAGTAAATAAACTATTTAGTAGAGACTTGAGTAAAGTAAACACTCATACTATTAATTATGGCTTTATAAAAGATGAAGATATAATAATAGATGAAGTTTTAGTAAGCGTAATGAGATCTCCTAAAACTTTTACAAAAGAAGATATAGTAGAAATAAATTGTCATGGTGGCATAACCTCTACTAATAAGATATTAGAATTATTAATAAAAAATGGTGCTAGACTTGCAGAACCAGGAGAATTTACAAAAAGAGCATTTTTAAATGGAAGAATAGATTTAATAGAAGCAGAAGCCATTATGGATTTAATAAATTCTAAAACAGAATCAGCAAGAAAGTTAGCAATTAATGGAATAAAAGGCAATATTTCAGAAATGATAGAAATATTAAGAAATAAAATATCTAAAATTCTTGCAAATATAGAAGCAAATATAGATTATCCAGAATACGAAGATATATTAGTTATAACAAGAGAAATGATTTCAAAAGAAATTATAATAATAGAAAAAGAAATAAAAAACATAATTAAAGAAAGTGAAAACGGAAAATTAATAAAAGAAGGGATAAATACTGTTATATTGGGTAAGCCAAACGTAGGTAAAAGTAGTTTGTTAAATCGATTAATAGATGAAGATAAGGCTATAGTAACTGACATAGCAGGAACTACTAGAGATGTTGTCGAAGGGTCAATTACAATAAATTCGATACTTTTAAATATAACCGATACAGCAGGAATACGAGAAACAACTGATGTAATAGAAAAAATTGGAGTAGACAAATCTTTAAATTTAATAGAAGAAGCAGATTTAATAATATTAGTTTTAAATAATAACGAGCCACTTAGTAAAGAGGATAATGAATTATTAGAAAAAACAAAAAACAAAAACAGAATAATTGTAATAAATAAAATAGATTTAGATCAAAAAATAAACAAAGAAAATCTCAATGGAGATATTGTAGAAATAAGTGCAATAGATAACAATATAATAAAGCTTAAAGATAAAATAATAGAAAAATTCAACTTGAATGAAATAGATAAAAAAGATCCAAATTATTTGTTTAACATACGTCAAATAAGCACATTAAAACAAACTATAGATAATATAGAGGATTTAAAACAAGGTTTAAAAGCAGACTTGCCTGTTGATATACTAGAAATAGATTTAAAACAAATTTGGGAATTACTTGGAGATGTAATAGGAAAGAGTTATAAAGATGAACTAGTAGATGAAATATTCAATAACTTTTGTTTAGGAAAATAACATGATATTAAAAGAATTAGAATTAAAAAACTTCAGAAATTATGAAAATTTAAACTTGTCTTTTTCACCAAACATAAACATTTTTTATGGTGAAAATGCAGAAGGAAAAACAAATATATTAGAAAGTATATATGTTTTAGCTATAACTAAATCTCATAGAGTAGGAATCGACAAACACCTAATAAAAGATGGATTGCAAGCTACAAAAATAATGGGTAAAGTAGAACAAAAAAACGAATTAAAAAAATTAGAAATTTTAATAAACACAAAAGGAAAAAGTGCAAAAATAAATAATATAATAATTAAAAAAATAAGTAACTATATTTCAAATTTCAATGTAATAATGTTTAATCCCAGCGATTTAGATCTAATAAAGGGAAATCCATCATATAGAAGAAAATTCTTAAATATAGAAATAGCGCAAATAGACAATAAATACTTGTCTGAATTAAACGAATACAATTTGCTTGTAAAAACTAGAAACGAATATATAAAAAACAAAAAATATGAAGACTTAGATTTAGACTATTTATCTATAATAAATGAACAAATATCAAAAAAAGGAGCAATAATATATCAAAAAAGAAGTTTATTTGTTCAAAAACTGAATAAAAAAGCACAAAAAATATATAAAACAATATTTAAAGAAGGAGAATTAATATTAGAATATAAAACAAACATAGATATAGAGGAGTTTAAAGATTTATCAAATATTAAAGAAAATTTTTATAAAAAACTATCTTCAAATATTAAAAGAGATTTATTTTTAGGTATGACTATAAATGGTCCTCACAGAGACGATATAATTTTTTATATAAATAAAAAGGATGTTAGACTTCACGCTTCACAAGGTCAACAAAGAATAATAATAGTTTGTCTTAAACTTGCTGAAATAGAAATATTTAAAGAAGAAACAGGAGATTATCCAGTCCTTTTATTAGATGATATTTTTAGCGAATTAGATGAAAACAAGAAAAATAACATAATAAAATATATCAAAAAAGACGTTCAAACCTTTATTACAACTACTGATTTAAACAATATAGATAAAAAAGTATTAAATGGAGCAAAAACATTCAATATAAAAAGTAAAAAAATAAAAGAAAACAACCAAATTGACATTTAAGTGTATAAAACGCTCATTTTTGTGCTATAATTATAATGTAAGTATCAACCTACACGTAATTTATTAAAAACAAAATAAAAGCGTTTTTTTGTTTTGAAGGGAGAAACAATGGAAAAAGATAAAAGTTTACATTATGATTCAACAGATATTCAAGTTCTTGAGGGATTAGAGGCTGTTAGAAAGCGTCCAGGGATGTATATAGGAACTACTGGTTCTAAAGGATTACATCACCTAGTATGGGAAATAGTAGATAACGCAGTAGATGAAGCTTTAGCGGGTTATTGCGATGATATAGAAATAACTATAGAAAAGAATAATGCAATTACTATAAAAGATGATGGAAGAGGAATACCGGTAGACATTCATCCAAAAACAGGTGTTTCAACTGTTGAAACCGTTTATACGGTATTACATGCAGGCGGAAAATTTGGGGGCGGAGGATACAAAGTATCAGGAGGACTACACGGAGTTGGAGCATCAGTTGTTAATGCACTGAGTTCTTATTTAGAAGTTACTATTTATAAAAATGGAAAAATATATTTTCAACGTTTTAAAAACGGAGGAAAAGCAGAAGAAAAATTAAAAATAATAGGAGATTGTGAATTAGATAGAACAGGTACAACTGTCTCTTTTAAACCCGATCCAAATATTTTTGAAGAGACAACTGAGTTCGATTATGATGCTTTAAAGTCTAGAACTAGAGAGTTAGCATTTCTAAACAAAGGGTTAAGATTTATTTTAACGGACAATAGAGTAGACGATAAAAAAGATATATTTTTATATGAAGGCGGAATAAAAGAATATATAGAATTACTAAACAAGAATAAAACACCAGTAAATAAAGACATTGTTTATTTTGAAGATATTGAAAACGATATAAAAATAGAAATAGCACTTCAATATACTGATTCATACACAGAAAACATATATACATTTGTAAATAATATAAATACATATGAGGGCGGAACACATGATGAAGGTGTAAAAAGAGCTTTAACAAGAGTTATAAATAATTATGGTAAAAGTTCAAATATGCTAAAACAAAATGATGAAGCATTAACAGGAGAAGATGTTAGAGAAGGAATAACAATGATTATTTCAGTAAAGCACCCTAATCCTCAATTTGAAGGCCAAACCAAGACAAAACTAGGTAATATAGAAGTAAGAAAAATATCCGATAGCATTTTTGCAAGGGGACTAGAAAGATATTTATTAGAAAATCCAGATGAAGCAAGAAAAATAATCGATAAAACGTTAACAGCAGCAAGAGCTAGAGCAGCAGCAAAAAAAGCAAGAGAATTAACAAGAAGAAAAGGTCTTTTGGATATATCAAATCAGTGGGAAAAACTTACGGATTGTTCAAGTAAAGATCCTACTGAATCTGAAATATTTATAGTGGAAGGGCGAAGTGCAGAAGGTCCAGCAAAACAAGGTAGAGATTCAAAAACTCAAGCTGTAATTCCAATAAGAGGAAAAATAATAAACGTAGAAAAAGCAAGACTTGACAAAATCTTAGGAAATGAAGAAATAAGAAATTTAATTACCGCTTTTGGTACTGGAATAGGAGAAGAATTTGATTATTCCAAATTAAGATATCACAAAATAATAATAATGACAGATGCTGACGTAGATGGTGCCCATATTAGAACACTTTTACTAACTTTCTTATATAGATATTTCAAACCTTTAGTAGAAAAGGGTCACGTTTATGCTGCCCAACCCCCACTATTTAGAGTATCTCATGGAAAAACTCAAAAATATGTATTAAACGAAAAAGAAAAAGATGCCTATATTGCAACACTACCAGAAAATACAAAAGTTGAGATAGTTCGTATGAAGGGTCTTGGAGAAATGGATGCAATAGAACTAAGAGAGACGACAATGAGCTTAGAAACAAGAACTTTAATAAGATTAAACGTAGAAGATGCAATACTTGCAGATGAAACTTTCCAAATATTAATGGGAGAAAACGTAGAACCACGTAGGCAATTCATAGAAGAAAATGCCTTAAAGGTAAGAAACCTAGACGTATAAGGAGGATAATATGGAAGAAAAAATAATAGATAGAATAGAAGATATAAATTTATCCGCTGAAATTAAAAACTCATTTTTAGATTACTCTATGAGTGTAATAGTAGCTAGAGCAATACCCGACGTTAGAGATGGTTTAAAACCAGTTCATAGAAGAATTCTTTACACAATGTTTGAAGAAGGAATGACGCCAGAAAAAAAGCATCAAAAAAGTGCTAATGCTGTTGGGGCAGTAATGGGGCATTATCATCCTCATGGAGATTCAGCAATATATGATTCAATGGCTAGAATGGCTCAAGATTTTACATATAGACACGTACTAGTAGATGGACACGGTAACTTTGGTTCTGGAGATGGTGACAGCCCAGCTGCATCTCGTTATACAGAAGCAAGATTATCAAAAATTTCTATGGAAATTTTAAGAGATATAAATAAAAATACAGTAGATTTTTCTGATAACTATGACGGTCAAAGAAGAGAACCAAATATATTACCATCTAGATTTCCAAATATATTAGTAAACGGAAACATGGGAATAGCCGTTGGTATGGCAACAAATATACCTCCACATAATCTTGGAGAAGTAATAGATGGATGTATAGCATACATAGATAATCCAGAGATAACAGTTTTAGAATTAATGCAATATGTAAAAGGTCCAGATTTTCCAACATATGGATATATATTAGGAAATAGTGGTATAAAAAAAGCATATGAAACAGGAAAAGGATCTATTATATTAAGAGGAAAAGCTGAAATAATAGAAGAAGAAGGTAAGAAAAGCAAAATTTTAATAACAGAAGTCCCATATCAAATAAGTAAAACGAATGATTTAACAAAAAAAATAGGTGAGTTAATAAGAAATAAACAATTAGATGGCATAAGCGACTTACACGATGAATCTTCTTTAGAAGGAATGAAATTAAATATTGAATTAAAAAAGGAAGCAAATGCCAATGTTGTTTTAAATAACTTATATAAACACACACCACTACAAATATCTTATGGTATAAACTTACTTATGTTAGTAGACGGTAAACCAAAAACTTTAGGTTTAAGAGATATTTTTATGCATTATGTTGACTATCAAAAGACAATAATTATTAGAAGAACACAATTTGATCTAGAAAAATCAAAGGCTAGAGAACACATACTAGAAGGATTAAAAATAGCTTTAGATAATATAGACGAAATAATAAAGATAATTAAAACTTCAAAAGATGATCAAAAAGCAAAAGAAGAGTTAAAAAATCGTTTTGGATTGAGTGAATTACAATCAGAAGCAATACTTGAAATGAAATTAAGACGTCTAACAGGTTTAGAAAGAGGCAAAATAGAAGAAGAACTAAAAAATCTTTTAATCTTAATAAAAGAATTAGAAGAAATTTTAGCGGATACTCAAAAGGTTTTAGAAATAATTAAGAAAGAAATGCTTGAAATAAAAGAAAAGTATGCCAATGAAAGAAGAACAAAAATTGATATGTCTTCAATAGAACACATTGACGATGAAGAGTTAATTCCACAAGAAGAAATTATAATAACTTTAACAAATAAAGGTTATATAAAAAGATTGCCACTAGATACTTATAGAACTCAAAATCGTGGAGGAACTGGCGTAAAAGGAATGACTACAAACGAAGAAGATTTTGCAGAGAACCTATTAATGTTAAATACACATGATTACTTAATGTTGTTTTCTGATAAAGGTTTAATATATAGAATAAAAGGTTATGAGGTTCCAGAGTTCAGTAGACAATCAAAAGGTTTACCAATTGTAAACTTATTACCTTTAGAAAAAGATGAAAAAATAACCTCAATATTAAAAGTTTCAAAAGATGAAGAAAATAAGTGCTTATTATTTGCAACACAAGGCGGATTAGTAAAAAGATGTCACGTAGAAGAATTCCATAATATAAGAAAAACTGGAAAGATTGCTATAAAGCTAAAAGATGAAGATAAATTAATTTCTGTAATAAAAACAAACGGACACTCTGAAATTGTAATGGCTTCTTCAAAGGGCAAGATGGTAAGGTTTAATGAAGAAGAAGTAAGGATAATGGGTAGAACAGCTTCTGGAGTTAGAGGAATTAATTTAGATAAAGATGCTGTTTGTATAGACGCAAATATAGTTGATGAAAATAGCAAAATTCTGGTTGTTAGTGAAAACGGCTACGGAAAAAGAACCGAAATAAATGAGTATAGAACAACAAAAAGAGGGAGCAAAGGTGTTAAAACTTTAAACACAACAGAAAAAACTGGAAAGATAGTTGCTTTTAAAATAGTCGAGGAAGAAGAGGATCTAATTATAATAACCGATAGCGGTATGGTAATAAGAATTCCAATAGATCAAATATCTACAATGGGAAGAGTAACCCAAGGAGTTAGATTAATTAACTTAAAAGAAGATCAATTAGTAACCGCTGTTTTTAATGTAAAAGAATAGTATGTTCCACGTGAAACATTAAGAGGAAATTATTTCCCGGGAAATAATTTGATAAAATAAACTATGTTTCACGTGAAACTATAAACTCTCCAACTAAAGATTAAAACAATAAATGTTGATTAATTTTAACTTATAAAATATAATTAAAGAGACGTAACGAGTCACTTGATAACCAGGTCAGGACCGAGAGGTAGCAGCCAATCAAACCCGATTCGTGTACGTCATTTTTAATGTTCCACGTGAAACATTAAGGGTAAATTATTTCCCGGGAAATAATTTTAATAAGAAAAACTATGTTCCACGTGGAACATTGGAGGAACAAAATGAAATCTTATATGATAGAAGTTATTAAAGAAGCAAAAAAAGCTTTCAAAAACAATGAAACACCTGTAGCGGCTATAGTTGTTTGTGATGGAAAAATAATCTCAAAAGCACACAACAAAAAAGAATCAAATAACAATCCGTTTGATCATGCTGAAATAATTGCTATAAAAAAGGCTTGTAAAAAACTTGGCGATTGGAGATTAAATGGTTGTTTACTATTTGTAAACCTAGAACCGTGTATTATGTGTATGGGGTTGATAGCAGAAACGAGAATAAAGAAGATTTATGCTTCTGTTAGGAACAACCGTTATAAAGAGAGTTTAGATGTAATAATAAAACAAAATAACATTGATATAGAATACGGTTTAATGGAAAACGAGTCTAAAGATATAATAAAAGAATTTTTTGAAATTCAAAGAAAAAAGTAGTTGTTATTTATAAATATAGTACAATAACATGTTATAATTAAACTGTAAATATGGAGGCAAAATGCAATACAAAGCTTTATATAGAAAATATAGACCTATTGAATTTGAAGATGTAATTGGACAAGATCCAATAATAAAAACTTTAACTAACTCAATAAAAGAAAATAAAGTTGGTCATGCATATTTATTTACTGGAACAAGAGGAACCGGAAAAACCACAGTTGCAAAGATTTTTGCCAAAACTATAAATTGTGAAGATTTAAAAAATGGTTTACCTTGTAAAAAATGTAAGGTTTGTGAAACAAAAACCATAGATGAAAATCCTGACATTATAGAAATAGATGCTGCATCTAATAACGGAGTTGATGAAATAAGAGAAATAAAGAATAAAGCGGCATTAGTTCCTGTTTTTTGCAAATACAAAGTTTATATTATTGATGAAGTTCACATGCTTTCGATTGGAGCATTTAATGCATTGTTAAAAACTTTGGAAGAACCACCAATGCATGCAATGTTTATTTTAGCAACAACAGAACCACAAAAAATTCCAGTTACAATAATTTCTAGATGCCAACGCTTTGATTTTAAGAAAATTCCAATTATTGAAATTCAAAAAAGATTGAAAACCATAGCAAAAAAAGAAAAAATAGAAATAGATTCTGCTTGTTTACTTGAAATAGCCAAAATTTCTGATGGTTCTCTTAGAGATGCTATAGGACTTTTGGATCAAGCAAATTCATTTTCAAATGGTAATATAACAGTTGAAATCTTGTATGAATTAACGGGCAATTTAGAAACTTCAAAAATAATAAATATATTAGAAAAAATCTTTGAAAATGATATAAGTTCACTAATAGAGATTACTGAAGATTTATATAATGAAGGAAAAAACTTTGAAGTTATAACCGAAACCTTGATAGATTTTTTAATAAATTTGCTTATATATAAAAATGCTAAAAAATATTTTGATAAAAAAACAATTCACTATAAAGAGGATTTAATAAATTTAGATGAACGTGTTTCAAAAGATAAATTAAGCGAAATAATAGAAGAACTAAATAATTTATTGGAAAACATGAAAAAATCATCTAATCCCAACATATTATTTGAGTTATCTTTGTTTAAACTAACAAACAAAGAAGAGCAAAAAGAGGAAAAAGCCAATTACGAATTTAAACAAGTTATTGAATTAGAAAACAAAACAGATTTAAAAGAAGAACAAAAAGATGAAAAGAATGAAGAAAAAATTCAAAAAATAAATATCGAGTACTCTTATTCTTTAAAGGAAGCACTAATAAACAATACAATTGCTTTAGCTAATAAAGATTGTAAAGATGAAGTAAAAAAATCATTTATGAAATTAAATAAATATTTAGCAACAAACAAATATAAAGCGATTGCAACGATTTTAATGGATTGTAATGTTAATGCTGCGAGCGAAGACAGACTCTTATTAACTTACAAATATGACAGTTTAGTCTATGAACACGATCAAAATAAAAATAAAATAGAAAAAATTGTAAGTGAACTATTAAATAAAAAATACAAGATAGTGGCGATAAGTGAAGATAAATGGAAAGAGTTAAGACCAAAATACATTGAATTAAAGAAGAATAACAAAAAAATAGAGCTAATGGAAGAAATAGAAGAAGAAACTATTTCTTGCAAAATAGAAACATCAAATAGTGAATTAGAGGAAACTATAAATGACTTTGGATTAGGTATTATCGAAATGGAGGAATAAAATTATGAATATGCAAGCAATGATGCAACAAGCACAAAAAATGCAAAGAGAGATAACAAAAGCGAAAGAGGAAGTAGAATCAAAAACTTTTGTTGTTTCTAAATCTTTAGTTGAAGTTTCAGTAAATGGGAAAAAAGAGGTATTAAGAATTAAAATTTCTAATGATAATATAACAAAAGAAGATATAGAGGTCTTAGAAGATTTAATTTTAGTATCTTTAAATGAAGCTTTTGGGCAAGTTGATAAAGAGTTAGAATCAAAATTAGGAAAATATAATTTAGGTTCTTTGGGTTTTTAAAAAATGAATTATCCAGAAAGCTTAAAAAACTTAATAGATTCTTTTAAAATTTTGCCAGGAATTGGAGAAAAAACGGCAGAAAGGTTAGCGTTTTCTGTTTTAAACTTAGAAGAAGAAAGCGTTATTAAATTTTCAAGATCAATAGAGGACGTAAAAAACAAAATAAAGAAATGTGTTATTTGTAATAACCTAACTGAAACGGATAAATGTTCAATATGTAACGATTTAAAAAGAGATAGAAAAACTATTTGTGTTGTAGAAGATGCAAAAAATTTAATATTATTCGAAAAAACAGGTAATTATAAAGGTTTATATCATGTTTTAGGAGGTTTAATTTCCCCTTTAAATGGGATTAATCCAGAAGATATAAGTATCAATAGTTTAATAGAGAGAGTAAAAAAAGAAGGAATAAAAGAAGTAATTATCGCTGTTAAACCAACAATAGAAGGAGAAACTACCTCCCTTTATATACTTAAAACCTTAAAAGACACAAAAACCATAGTATCAAAAATAGCACATGGTGTTCCTCTTGGAACAGATATGGAGTATTTGGATTCTTTAACTTTGGAAATGGCCATATCTGATAGAAAGAAGATCTCAGAATAGGTGTTAATATGACAAATCAAATTAAATATGAACAATTGGAAGAACAGTTAAATTTAGCTTTAAACCATCTTTCTCATGCATATTTATTTGTCACTAATAACAACACTCTTTCAGAAAAGATAATTTATAAATTTATAAAGAATATATTTACTATAGACGAAACAAAAGAAAACAAAAATCAAATAATAAAGGCCATAGATGATAAAAACTTTAGTGAATTAAAAGAAATAAGACCAGATGGAATGTGGATTAAAAAAGATCAAATGATCTCCCTAAAGAGCGACTTTAAAACAAAATCATTAAATGCAAAAAAAAGGATATACGTAATACATGAGGCTAATAAACTTAATCAATCATCATCAAATAGTGTCTTAAAATTTTTAGAGGAACCAGAAGACGACATAATAGCGATACTTATAACCAATAATTTAGGTGGAGTATTAGATACGATAGTTTCTAGGTGTCAAATTATAAATATTCCAAAAGACAATAATATCGATAAAAATATTTATGAACAATTATATTTCGTTTTCAAAAACATAATAGAAAAAGAAGAATATGAAAAAGAAGATTACGGAATAAATTTTATAAAAAATACATTTAATTTTATTCTGAAGTTAGAGGAACAAAAAGAAAAGATGATTTGTTTCAGTAGAGAATACTTTCACAATATATTCAAAAAAAGAGAAGAAGTAGAAGCTTGTTTTCAAATAATGATACTTGTTTATAAAGATGCATTTAGTTACAAAATTAGCAATAAACCTAAGTTTTTTAACAATTTCAAGTCTGATTTAATCAAAATTGATGAAAAAAACACAAAAAACTCGTTAATAGACAAAATAAATATATTATTAAATAAAAAAGATTTGATAAAAAATAATATAAATGTTAATCTACTTATTGACTCATTAATATTTGAATTTGAAGGAGTAAATTTATGATAGATGTTATAGGCATATCTTTTGAAGACAACAATAAAATATATTATTTTTCTTCTAACAAACTTGATTTAAAAAAGAATCAATTTGTTATAGTGGAAACAGAAAGAGGTTTTCAATTTGGAAAAACGATGACCGATATAACTGGACTAGAGAGTTCAAAAATAGTAAACGTGCTAAAACCAGTAATAAGAATAGCAACTGAAGAAGATATAAAAAAGCACGAAGAAAACATAAAAATCGCTAAAGAGGCAGTAAAAAGTGCTGAAAAATTAATAAAAGAATACAATTTAAAAATGACAGTAGTAAATGCAAACTTTACTTTTGATAAAAAACAATTATTATTTCACTTCATATCAGAAGAAAGAGTAGATTTTAGAAAATTAGCAAAAGAACTTGGAACCATATATAAAACAAGAATAGAACTTAGACAAATAGGTGTTAGAGATAAAGCAAAAGAAGTCGGTGGAATTGGTTCTTGTGGAAGATGTCTTTGTTGTTCAACTTTTTTAAAATCTTTTGATAGCCTTTCAATAAATATGGCAAAAAATCAAAATCTTGCTTTAAATCCAAATAAAATAAATGGAGCGTGCGGAAGACTTCTTTGTTGTTTAGGATACGAAAATGACTTATATGAAGAATTTAGAAGAGGATTGCCTAATATTGGCGAAAAATTAAAGACAAAAGATGGAATTAAAAGAGTAATATCAGTAGATATATTAAATAGAAAGTATAAAACAATAAACGAAAACGATCAAATAGAAGAAACAATACTTTAATAAAAGGAGTGATAACATGAAGTTAATAGTAGGTCTTGGAAATCCGGGAATACTTTATAAGTCGACAAGACACAATGTCGGTTTTTCTGTTATCGACGAATTTTGTAAAAAAAACAATCTCAATTTAAATGAAAAAAAGATGGATGCTATATATGGGATATTTAATATAAATAATGAAAAGGTTATAATATTAAAACCATTAAAATATATAAATTTATCTGGAGAAGTTATAAAAAACTTTATTAATTTTTACAAAATAGACATAGAGAACATAATTGTTATTAATGATGATATGGATATAAAAATAGGTAATTATAAACTAAAATTGTTTGGAAGCTCTGCTGGACACAACGGACTTAAAAACATAGAAAATAACCTAAATACAAAAAACTATAAAAGATTAAAAATAGGAATATCAAAAGATAATAATATTGATAAAAAGAACTATGTTTTAGGAAAATTTAGTAAAGAAGAAAAACAAATATTAAAGGATGTTTTTTCTACAACAAATAAAATATTAATGGATTTTTTAACTATTGATTTCGAAAAATTAATGACGAAATATAACAAAAAACAATAAAACAGGTACTAAAATGGAGTTTTTATACGATAAGATAAACACAAATATTGAAAAAAAGACCTTAATAGTTTGTCAGAGTGATGAATTTTTAAGTATATATATAAATTCATTAAAAGATAAAAATATACTTGTTGTTGCAAATACCTTATATGAAGCAAACAAAATTTACGATTCAATATCTAACTACAATAATGATGTTCTTTTTTTTCCAACTGATGAGTTTATATCAGAAGAAATATATGCAACAAGTCCAGAATTAAAAGTTACTAGATTAGAAACACTAAATAAAATAGTACAACCAAATTCAAAAAAAATAGTAATAACGAGTTTAACAGGGCTTTTAAGAATTCTTCCAACAAAGGAAAATTGGAAAAATAGCATATTAAATTTAAAGTTAAATCAAGATATAAACAAAGATGATCTTATAAATCATCTTTTTGAAATAGGATACGAAGTAGATAGTTTTGTAAAAAAGACTGGAGATATAGCAAAAAGAGGATTTATACTCGACATTTTCCCTTGTTTAGAAGAAAATCCCATAAGATTAGAATTTTTTGGAGATCAAATAGAATCTATTAGAGAATTCGATATAGATAATCAATTATCAATCAAAGAACTAGATGAAATAACAATATATCCAATGAGTGAATTTATTTCAAAAAACAAAGATGCAAAAAAACAACAAAAATACTTAAAAAATTATGAAAAAACAGCATCAATATTAGATTATTTAGAAAATTCTATATTAGTTTACAAAGACATAAATCAAATAATCACATCATATAATAAGTTAGAAGAAGATATATTTAATTATTCAAAAGAAATAAAAGAAAACGAGGAAGCAAACTATATACACGATCTTTATAAAATAAGTGCGAATAAAGAAGTTCATATAAGTAGTTTAGATAATATAGGTTCAAAAGACTATGATTTAACAATAACTCTTGATGTAAAAAATCAATATAACTATGAAGAAAATATAGAATTACTAAATTTAGACATAAGTCAGTATATAAAACAAGAAAAAACGGTAATAATTGCTCTTTCATCAAAAAAGCAAATATTAAATATCAAAGACATAATCAAAGATAAATCCATAATCACAGACGAATCAAATATAAAAGAAAATACAATTAATTTACTAGAAAAAAAGATAAATGATGGTTTTATCTACGAAAATTATGTTGTTTTTAGTGAGAAAAACATATTAAAAGCTAAAAGCACAAAATCAAAATATGCAAGTAAATTTAAATATGGCACAAAAATAAACGATATAAATAAACTCAATTTTGGAGATTATGTTGTTCACGAATCACATGGGATTGGAATATATTCGGGAATCGTTACGTTAGAAAAAGGCGGAGTTTTAAAAGACTATATATTGGTTAAATATAAAAATAATGAAAACCTTTATATTCCAGTTGAAAAGATTGATTTAATAACTAAATTTCAAGAAAGTCAGGGAACAAAACCTAAAATAAATAGTTTAGGTGGAACAGATTGGCAAAAAACAAAACTAAGAGTGAGAAATAAAATAAACGATATCGCTCAAAAATTAATAAAAGTTTCTGCAGAAAGAAAACTTCAAGAGGGTTTCTCTTTTTCAAAAGATACGGAAGATCAAACAGAATTTGAAAAAGAATTTATATACGAAGAAACTAAAGATCAACTATTATCTACAAAACAAATAAAAGATGATATGGAGTTGCCATATCCAATGGATAGAATTCTATGTGGTGATGTTGGATATGGAAAAACAGAAGTTGCTTTTAGAGCTATCTTTAAAGCAATATCAAATAATAAACAAGTAGCATATCTTTGCCCAACAACACTATTATCAAAACAACAATATAATAGCGCATTAGAAAGGTTTAAAAATTATCCTGTTTCTATTGCGTTGTTAAATAGATTTACCACTAAAAAAGAATTAAATAAAATTTTAGAAGATTTAGTAAAAGGAAAAATAGATATTCTTTTTGGAACCCATAGACTATTAAGTAAAGATGTTAAATTTAAATCCTTGGGACTTCTTATTATAGATGAAGAACAACGTTTTGGAGTCACTCACAAAGAGAAAATTAAAGAATACAAGTCAAATATAGATGTTTTAACTTTATCCGCAACACCCATACCAAGAACTCTTCAAATGGCCATGGTTGGTTTAAGGGGCCTTTCTTTAATAGAAACACCTCCAATAAATAGATATCCAGTACAAACCTATGTTCTCGAAGAAAATCCACTTATAATAAAAGAGGCAATATATAAAGAGATGTCTAGAGGTGGACAAGTATATATCCTTTTTAATAATGTTGAAAAAATAGAATCTAAAGTAAAAGAAATAGAAAAACTAGTTCCAGATTCTAAAATTACATTCGCTCACGGTAAAATGAATAAAAATGAAATAGAAAATATAATGATAGACTTTATAGATAAAAAGTACGATATATTAGTGTGTACCACAATAATAGAAACGGGAATAGATATACCTAACGTAAATACCCTTATTATAATAGATTCAGATAAATTTGGATTATCTCAGTTATATCAAATAAGAGGAAGGGTTGGTAGAACAAATAAAATTGCGTATGCTTATTTAATGTATGATAAAAAGAAAATATTAAGTGAAATGGCAACAAAAAGATTAAAAACTATAAAAGAATTTACGGAACTTGGAAGTGGTCTGTCCATTGCGATTAGAGATCTTTCAATAAGAGGTTCTGGAGATATATTGGGTAGTGAACAGTCCGGCTTTATTGATACTGTAGGTATTGAATTATATACTCGCATGATAAATGAAGAGGTAGAAAAAATAAAAGGTACATACAAAGAAAAACTGGAAAAAGATCAAACCCCACTTATAAATATAGACACACACATAGAAGATACATATGTTTTAGATGAAAATATAAAAATAGAAATACATAAAAAGATAAATGAAATTGATAGTTATGAAAAATTATTAGAGATAAAAGAAGAAATTGAAGATAGGTTTGGTAAAGTATCTGATAATTTAACACTTTATATGTATCAAGAATGGTTTGAAAAACTCGCTAGAGATAAGGGTATAGAAAAAGTAAATCAAAATAAAAACAGCATAGATTTGCTATTTACTAGAGAAAAAACAGAAACATTAAATATAAACGATTTATATTATGAAGCACAGTTTATAAACAAAAAATTTAGATTCTCATACGAATATAAGCGTTTAAAAGTTACTTTAGATACTTTTAAATTAGATAAACATTTTCTTTTTTATGCATTAGAATTTTTAAATATAGTTGATAAATAAAAAGTTGACAAATGTTCATTAAATGTTATAATTTAATTCATAAATGGCATTGAAGAAATGTGTAAAAGATACTAGTTATTATAGAGAGCTTGGGTTTGGTGAAACAAGTATAACTAACCTTTGAGTATGGTTTTGGAGTCAATCGAACACTCGCGTTAAGAGATTTAAGTGCATAGAAATATGAATTAAGGTGGTACCGCGCAAAAAGCGTCCTTATTGTTAGGGCTCTTTTTTTATTTTTAAAGGAGGAAAATATGGAAAAATTTTATATAACAACAGCAATAGCGTATGCTTCTGGAAAACCTCATATAGGTAATGTTTATGAGATAGTTTTAGCTGATGCTATCGCAAGATACAAAAAAATGAAAGGCTATGATGTATATTTTCAAACAGGAACAGATGAACATGGTGAAAAAGTTCAAAAATCAGCATATGAAAATGGCTTAACTCCTCAGGCTCACGTCGATAATATATCAAAGGAAGTAAAAAGAAACTTTGATCTTTTAAATGTTTCTTATGATAATTTCGTTAGAACAACAAATGAAATTCATAAAGAAAAAGTATCAAAAATATTTCAAAAGCTATACAATAACGGAGATATATATAAGGGTAAATATGAAGGTTGGTACTGTATACCGTGTGAGGCATATTTTACCGATTTGCAATTATTAGATGGTAAATGTCCTGATTGTAATAGAGAAGTTGAAAAACACAGCGAAGAATCTTACTTTTTTAAACTATCAAAATATAGTGATAAATTATTAGAACACATAGAAGAGCATCCAGAATTTTTACAACCAGAATTTAGAAAAACAGAAATAATAAATAATTTTATAAAACCCGGATTACAAGATTTATCTGTTACTAGAAGTTCTTTTGATTGGGGAGTTAAGGTTCCCTTTGATAACAAGAGTGTAATATATGTTTGGATAGATGCTTTAATAAATTACATAACATTTTTAGGTTACGACACAGATAAAAAAGATGAAAAATATCAAAAATATTGGCCGGCAGATCTTCAAATAATCGGCAAAGATATATTTAGATTTCACGCGATATATTGGCCAATAATATTAATAGCACTTGGAGAACCGCTTCCAAAGACAATATTTGGTCATCAGTGGTTAATCTCAGATAAAGAAAAAATGAGTAAATCAAGAGGAAACGTATTATATGCAGATGATTTAGTAAATGAATTTGGTGTAGATAAAATAAGGTATTATTTGCTTAGTTCAATGCCGCTTACAAGTGATGGTGTAATATCAAAAGATTTAATAATAGAGAAGACCAATGCAGATTTAGCAAACACTCTAGGGAACTTGGTTAATAGAACAATATCTATGTCCATAAAATATTTTAATGGAGTAGTTAAAAAGTCAAAAGACAAAAACGCTTTAGATGAAAAGTTAATTGAAGACTCGAAAAAAATGATAACTAGTGTTGAAAAGGCAATAGATGGCATAAATATCAGTTTAGCTTTAAATAATATAATTGATTTTGCTAGAATTTGTAATAAATATATAGATGATACAACTCCTTGGATCCTTGCAAAAGAAGAAAATTTTGAGAGATTAAATACTGTAATTTATAATATACTAGAATCTATTAGAATTATATCAATTTTATTAAAGCCCTTTGTTCCGGAGACTTCTGATAAAATATTAAAGGCACTAAATACAAAAGAAATCGAAATAAATTCTATAAACGAATTTGGTAAATTAGAAGAAAATATAACAATACAAAAATTAGATATCTTATTTAATAGAATTGATTTTGATAAAGAATAGTTTAATAGAAAACACAAAAGATTCACAAATGTTTATTAGAAATTTTAAATTTTTTAAAGAAAGATTGTTAACAGTCTTTCTTTTTGATATAATATGTAGATATTAGGAGGATTAATATGATGGTAGATTTTTTTATGGAAATAGTATTTCCTTTGGCGATTGCACTTATCTGTATGTCTGTCGTTCTTAGAATTATTTCTATGTTGTTAGAGTTAATAAAGTTAGATCTTGTTCCAATAAGATTTATAGTTTTTCTTTTAGTATATTATTTTATTGGACCATATTTACTAGATTTGGTAAACGGACCAATATTCTCATATATACACCCTGTTGCTAAATTTTTCTTTATACCAGTTCAAACAATAATAGGATATTTAAGTTAAGCAATAGTTATATTGCTTTTTTAAAGGAGGAATATGTTAATAGATACACATTGTCACATATACGAAGAATATTACGACAACATCCCAGAACTTATAAAAGAATTAGAAGAGGAAAATATAATATTATTAGTAAATGGTGTAGATCCTAAAAGTAACAAAGAGGTAATTGAATTAACAAGAACATATTCAAATGTTTATGGAACCTTAGGTTTTCACCCTTCAGAAGTTGATAATATAACAAATGATGACTTTATAGAACTAGAAGAGCAATTAAGGTTGAATAAAATTTTGGGTATAGGGGAAATAGGCCTTGATTATTATTGGAGAGATGACAACAAAGAAAAACAAATTGAAATACTAAAAAAACAACTCGAAATAGCAGAAAAAAACAATTATCCAGTAATAATACATAATAGAGAGTCTACAGAAGATATATTAGATATTTTAAAAGACTATAAATTAAAAGGAATAATACATGCATATACAAAAAGTTTTGATTTGGCGAAAGAGTTTATTAAACTTGGATATAAACTTGGAATAGGCGGTGTTTTGACTTTTAAAAACACAAATTTAAAAGAGGTTGTTAAAGAATTAGATATAAAAGATATTGTGTTAGAAACAGATTCACCCTATCTAACTCCAGAACCCAAAAGAGGCAAACAAAACAAACCTAAATATTTAAAGTATATAGCAAAAGAACTCTCTAAAATAAAGGAAATTCCATATGAGAAACTAAAGGAAATCCTAGTAGAAAATACGCTTGAAATATTTGACTTAACTCTTAAAAAATGATAAAATTAATACATAAAAATAAGGAGAAAAATGAAGAAATCAACAGTATTTTTGCTTATAATATTCATATTTATTTTTAATGGTTATATTTTGGCTTATAAATATAGTTTTTTTGATGTAGTTTCATATAAAAAAGATAACTTTGTTCGTCAAAAGGATAATCTAGTAATATCAAAAGAAAAAGTTAAAATAGAAAGTCAAGATAAAGAATACCCAATATTAAAAACTTACGAAGGAACAATGACCGCTTATGGTGCCGATTGTTATGGGTGTTCCGGTATAACTGCATCTGGATACGATATAAGAAATAACAATGTATATTATGAAGATAAAACTTTCGGAACGCTTAGAATAACTGCAGCAGATAAATCTATTCCTTTTGGAACTGTCGTAAGAGTAAGAGGGTTAAAGGTTTATGATGAACCTATTCTTGCTATTGTGCTAGATAGAGGTTGGTTAATAAGGGGAGACTTGATGGATTTAGCGTTCGGATCAGAGGAAGAAGAAATAGTAATGAAATTAGGAAGATCTAATGTTGCTTACGATGTTCTTAGATATGGATGGTAAAAGACTTAAAGTCTTTTTTTAGATATGCTAAATGTAAGAAATTTTAAATTTAAAAAACATTTTGGACAAAACTTTCTTAAGGATGAGGGAGTTTTAGATAAGATAGTAAGTTTATCCGATATAGAAGATGACTCTTTAGTTATAGAAATTGGTTGTGGTTCAGGAGAATTAACAAAAAAACTAATTAATAATTTTAAATATTTCTTGGGATATGAGATAGATAAAGAACTAATTCCATATTTGGAGGGAATGAATAGTAAAAATCACAAAATAATATTTGATGATTTTTTAAAAAGAAACATAAAAGATGATATAAAAGATATAAGATATAATAAGTTATATGTCATTTCAAATCTTCCTTATTATATAACTACCCCAATAATAGAAAAGTTAATTTTAGAGAAAATTGATATTTATAGAGTTATAATAATGGTACAAAAAGAAGTAGGAAATAGAATTTCTGCAAAACCGGGTACTAAAGAATACAACTCTTTAAGCATATTTATAAATTATAATTTTGATGTAAAAAAGATTTTAAATGTAAGTAGATATTCTTTTATACCAAGCCCCAATGTTGATAGTATTGTGCTTAAATTATCAAAAAAAGATAATAAAATGGAACCCAAAAACGAAGAACATTTTTACAAACTAATTAGAGATTCTTTTAAGTACAAAAGAAAGACTCTAAAAAACAATCTTGATAGCTATAATTTTAATATAGTAGAGGAATATTTAATAAAAAATAGTATTCCATTAAACATAAGAGCAGAACAATTAACAACCAAAAACTTCATAGAAATATCAAACGCGTTATATATTGAGAAAAATTAATAAAAATCATTGCTTTTTTTGAAATAATAATGTAATATTATATTTGAAATATATTCAAAAGGAGAGGTGCTTGTGAAAATAACATCAGTAAATGTTCGAAAGATCGAAAAAGAAAACTCACGTATGAAAGGAATAGTTTCTATATTGATAGATGATTGCTTTGCTGTTCATGACATAAAAGTAATCGAAGGAGATAGTGGATTATTCGTGGCAATGCCAAGTCGTAGAAATGCGGTTGGAGATTATAGAGATATTGCACATCCTATAAACCAAGAAACACGTGAAATGTTCAATCAAGTTATACTTGAAGAATATGAAAAAGCAGAAGATCCTGTAACCGAAGCAGAAGAAACTGAAGAAAACGAAGAAGAGTAATCTTCTTTTTTTGTTAACTTTAGTAAAGTATAACATTTTCGTATTGATATCCAGAATTTCTAATGGTAGACTTTAGTTAAGGAAGGGTGTTGATACTTGTGGTAAAAAAGAAAAAATTTAAAAAAAGAGCAATATTTTCAATTGTTTCAATTGTTGTCATGTTTTTTATGTCTGTAAGTATAGTTTCAGCACTTTCTAAAGTCGTAGCCCTTACTCAAGAGAAAATAGAGCTTAAGAAGGTTTTGGTAGAAAAACAAGATGAAAAAACCTATTTAGAAATAGAAATGACAAGGTTAGAAGATGAGGAATATGTTGCAAGATATGCAAGGGAAAGATATTTGTTTTCTAAAAAGGGAGAATATATTATAAAAATACAAAAGTAAGAAAGATCTTACTTTTTATGTTATTATATCTTTGGGTGATTTTATGAATGTTATTGAGAAGAATTCTTTGGTTTTAGCATACTTAGGTGATTCTATCTATGAAATATATGTTAGAGAATATTTGATTAATTCTAATATAAATAAAGTTAAAGAATTACAAGAAGAATCAAAAAAATATGTAAGTGCAAAAAGCCAGGCCTACTTTTTAAAAAATCTGTTAGATAATGATTTTTTCAAAGAGGAAGAATTGGATATAATAAAAAGAGGAAGAAACGCAAAAGTATCTTCTCATCCTAAAAATATAGATATAGTTACTTATAAACATGCAACTGCATTAGAAACTTTGATAGGTTACTTATATTTAAATAATAACAAAAATAGAATAGATGAAATAATGAAATATATATGGGGTATAAAATGATAGTAATTGGTAAAAATGTAGCATTAGAACTTTTGACTAATAATTCTAAAATAAACAAAATATATTTATATAAAGATTTTAATGACAAAAATCTAATAAAAGAGATAGAAAAAAGAAATATTAGACCAATTTATAAATCAAAAGAGGAATTATTTAAAATTGATAAAGGAAATCATCAGGGTATAATCTTAGATATACCCGATTTTAATTATAGTGACCTTGATGAAGTATTAGAGAGAAAAAATGGATTTATAGTTATACTTGATCATATAGAAGATCCACACAACTTTGGTGCTATTATAAGAACTTGTGAAGCCGCGGGGGTGGATGCAATAATAATTCCAAAAGACAGAAGCGTAGAAGTTAATTCTACAGTTATGAAGGTTAGTTCTGGAGCATTAAACAATATGAAGATAGTTATGGTAATCAATTTAAACAATACAATAAATAAATTAAAACAAGAAGGGTATTGGATAATTGGAACAACTATGGATTCAAAAGATGAATATTCAAAGTTTAGTTATAATTTCCCTCTTGCATTAATAATTGGAAGTGAAGGTTTTGGAATTAGTAGACTCGTAAAAGAATCTTGTGACGCTCTAGTAACAATACCCATGAGAGGAAAAATAAATAGTTTAAATGCATCTGTTGCAACAGGAATACTAGTTTATGAAATAACTAAATCAAGAAAATAAGGAGGCAAAATGTACAAAGATATAGATGACTTTGAACTTATATATCTAATAGAAGAAAAAAATGAAGAGGCATTAAACATCTTATATGATAAATACAAGCCAATAATAGATTTGAAAGCGAAAAGATATTTAAAATATGGGAAAAAAATAGGTTTAGAATATCAAGATTTATTTCAAGAAGGAATGCTTGGGCTTAGTGAAGCAATATCATCCTTTAAAGATGATAAAAAAGCACAATTTAAAACTTTTGCAAACCTTTGTATAGAAAGACAAATATTCTCATTATTAAAAAAAGCTAGTAGGAAAAAACACACCCTATTAAATGACTCTGTGTCGCTGGATGAGTCTATAAATGAAAACGAAAACACACTGTTAGATATCTTTTTTGAAGAAGGAAAAGATCCAAGCGAAATGGTTGAATTTAAAGAAAATAAAAGAGAACTATTTAAAAAAATATATCAAGTATTAACCCCACTTGAAAGAGAGGTCTTTGATTTAAAAACAAATAATTTTGATTATAAAGAAATATCGAGATTGTTAAATAAAAGTTATAAATCTATTGATAGTGCTATTCAAAGAATAAGATTAAAAGTAAGAAAAATTATTGAAGAATAATTTAATTGACATTTATATTGTGTTGTGATAATATTTAATCAATCAAGACACATATAGGTGTTTTTATTTTGGAAAAAAAGGAGACATATGAAAAAAATAAAAGAGTTTTTAATAAGTGTTAAGAAAGAAACGGCAAAGATTAAATGGCCTACGAGAAAGGAAATGATAAAGTATTCAGGAGCAACTATATCGTTTATGATATTCTTTGGAATTTTCTTTTTTCTATTAGATGTTTTGTTTGCATTTATAAAGAGTTTAGCGGGGTAATATATGGAAGATAAAAGATGGTATGTAGTTAATACTTACTCTGGACATGAAAGTAAAGTAAAAGAAAAGTTAGAAATGAGAATTAACTCGATGAATATGCAAGATAACATATTCAGAATAATTGTCCCAGAACAAAAAGTAGAAGAAATAAAAGATGGTGTAACAAAATCAAAAATAAAAAAAATGTTTCCAGGATATATCTTAGTTGAAATGATTATGTCCGATGAAGCTTGGTATGTCGTGAGAAACACACCAGGAGTAACTGGGTTTATAGGTTCTAGTGGGAAAGGTGCTAAACCGATTCCCCTACTTCCAAATGAAATAGATAGAATCTTATTGAACATGGGAATGAGCAGATTAGAACTTGGAGATGAACTTCAAGTTGGTGAAAAAGTTAAAATAACAGATGGACCATTTAAGAGTATGATTGGAAAGATTCAAGAAATAAACCTAGAAACACAAGAATTAAAGGTTATAATAGATTTATTTGGTCAAGATACACCAATAGAAGCAAAATTATATCAAGTAGAAAAAATATTATAAAAAATTGATTGCAATTAAATAAATAAAGTGATAAGATATCTTTGCTATATTTATAGCAATCGAGTGGGAGCGGATTAGCAATAATACCACTCCGCGAAAAAATATTATAGGAGG
>CAZIYD010000001.1:0-81494 GCA_964543375.1 uncultured Muribaculaceae bacterium | reverse complement strand
GATTAGTGTTAAACATCATTGATTTTATGACAGAATACAAAAATGAATTTAAAACAAGCCATTTCTGGTTTAAAAATAATACTATTCAATTACTATGGTATTTATGGGAACCAAATAAATCTAAAAAAGAATATATCATTACTCATGAAAAATTGTTAGAACTTGCAAAAAGCGAAGATTTAAAACAAATTGAGAAAGATTGGAATCTAATAATCGAAAAGATTAAAAATGGTAAGGCTCATGAAATTTCAGAAGCAGATACAATGTATTTAGGTGCATGTACTAAAGGAACCAACTCAGATTCTATAAGAAATCAACCTTTTAGTAATTTACCTGCCATGCAAAGAGCATTTTGCTTTAAAACATCATATATGACTCAATTAGTAAGAAAATATATCGGTGATTATTCAGATGTTGAAAAAGTATTAAAAGGTACTACAAATTCATTTGATGAATTTGTTAAAGAGGTAGTAGATAAATATAAAGGAAAATCTCAAAAAGAGTTAATGAAAGAGTTTAATATAGATTCTAAAGCCAAAAATATTAATAGTATGCTTATTAGTAGAATGTTTAATGTTAAGAGTAAATTACAAGATACTGATGAATTTCAAAAAGCAAATATCATTCCTAAAACGATTCGAATTGAAGAAAATGGAAGAATCAAAGAATCTATTTCATTCCCTGCATTCAAATTTACAGATATAGTAGAGCAAAATTGGGATGATTGTGATTTAAGAGAACAATTAGAAACAACTAAATATATGTTCTTTGTATTTAAAAAAGAAAAAGGAGAATATATCTTTAAAGGAATTAAATTATGGAATATGCCAGAAACTGATATTGAAATACCAGTAATGGAAATGTGGAAGAAAACTTATAATGCAATTAAAACAGGAAATATTGTTAAATCAATTACTAATGGTATAAGAAAAACAAATTTCCCAGGAATGAGTGAAAATAATGTATGCCATGTTAGACCTCATGGAAGAAATGCTAAAGATGTTAATAAACTACCAGTAGCTGATAAACTAACAGGAGCAACAGAATATACAAAACATTGCTTTTGGATAAATAATACATATATTAAAGAAATATTTAAAGAATTTAACTAATAATAGGATCTTGCTTATATAACCAATCTTTGTTATAATTAAAACGACAAAGAAAATATAGGATATGCTAAAAATTTGTGCACATTTTGTGCACATCAGACGAATATTTTATATAAAAAATGACAAAATTAGTACTTAAAATACAAAATGTTACCTGTCCACAAACCATTGAAAATAAAGGAAATACGCATAATATTATAAGTATGGATAATATACTAAATGGCGCCGCATGTGGCAGTGGTAAAAAATATAAACAGTGTCATGGCAAATAATAATAAAATAAAGAACTTAATAACGAAAACAAATTTTGAATAAAGAAACTGGCATATCGTTTTGTCGGTTTTTTTCTTTAAAAATAAAAAGTTATTAGTAAAATAATAACAACGAAGATAATAAGGCTATATAAATATCGATGCTATGATTATCTAGATTATTGAATATAAAATTAAATTTACTTCATGTTATAATATATTTATATAAACAAAATTTGTGGAGAAAAATTTAAATGAAAAAGAAAAAAACAATACCCGAAATTATGTTTTTTGTTATTCTGTTTGTTCTAATGATATTAGGTTTCTTTTTGTTTTTCAATTTTCAAATTTTGGAAGTCAAAGTTGTGAGTTCAATTTTTATTGGATTAGGCTTATATGTTTTTATTATTTTACTATTAGATAAAATAGTTCCACCAAAAGAAGAAGTTCTTTATTTACTTAGCATAGAAGATGAAATCTGTTGCTTCTTGAACGAAAAAGGTAGATATAAGCGTGGAAAAAACAATGGATATAAAACAAAAAAATTCTATAAAGTACTATCATCGTTAAGTGGAGTTATAGATATAATATCCGAGTCTGATGAAACTTTTTTCATAAAAGAAAGCTATTGGGGAGTTTTTCATACTCCATTTTATCCAAAACCTACGTATAATTATGCCGTTTTTCCTCTACTTTTTATCCTTTTTATTTTGGGTATATATACGATAAATATTTTTTTCTCTATTACTATTTTATTACTTTTTATATATGATTTAATATCCAAAATTAGAAAAAAAAGAAACAAGGATTACATCGAAACTTATGATTTAGAAAAGTACTTTCTATCTTTTTTAAAAGTAAAAAAATGGTTTTTCATTTTATTATTTTTTATACTTAACTTAGTAATTATGTTTTTCATATTTAAGTTTAAACCAATTAGTTTTGTGTTTATCCCCTTTTTAATAATTTCTCTTTCATCTTGGAGTTTATTAATTTTTGAAGAATTGAATAAAAAAAAGTTTGTTAATTTTTTTCGAAAAATAATAATAATTATGTTTTATGGAGTTGTTTTTGCAATTTTTGCCGGAATTACATATTTATTAATAAAAAACAAAACGTATTTAGGATTTCTTTTTGTTTTACCTTTTTTCATTTTATTTATAAAGGACCTAGATTTAATAAATAGTATTGAAAATAAAAGATTAAATAAATTTATTAATGAATATCTTACTTATAAATCTAATAATAATAAAATTTTTTATGAAAAAAACGAAACTTTTAAATTTATAACAAAAAGTTTAGAAGAGACATTTCAAAAACTAGTTGATGATGGATTCGCATATTATCAAATATACAAATCTAATAAAAAAATATGTATAAAGATAACATTTAATTTAAGTTATGAAGTTGAAGAAAAGATTATTAAAGAAGTTTTAGATTATTTGGAAAAATTAAATTTAAAAGTTAATAATACAAAATCAAACATAATATCTCTCAAAATTAAAAATCATATATATATTGGTAATTTATCTCTAATAAAAAGGCTCGATAAAGAATATTTAACATATGAACTTGATAACATTATGAATTTAATATTGGATTTAGATAATTAAAAAATAATATGGGGTGATTTTATGAAAGATATTAGTTTTAAAATAGATTTAATTGATACAAAAACTGACAAGAATCTTTATAGGGTAAATATAAATATACCAATGGCAAAAGGATGGATTGAAAGAGTTAGGTTTGTTGTAAAAGATTCTAAAGAAGAAAAAACTTTTCAATTAAAACACTTAAAAAATTACGATGATATGGTTTTATTTTCTGGAGATGTTAGTTTAAGTACTAAAGCAATATATCATTATTACTTTTCTTTTGAGGCTAATAAGGAATTCATGTATTTTAAAAACGGAAATGTTACAGATAATAAAACAATAACCTTAGATGAATGTTTCAAGATGGGAGTTAATTTTGAGGTTCCAAATTGGGCTAAAGGGAAAATTATGTATCATATTTTTGTAGATAGATTTAATAGAGGAGAAAGCGAACACATGGAACCAATGCCAAGAAGAACAATTCACTCATCTTGGTCTGATGATATGATAATAGGACCTAATGATGAGGGAATTTGGAATGCTGATTTTTATGGTGGAGATTTAAAGGGAATTGAACAAAAAATAGATTATTTAAAGTCGCTTGGAGTAAGCATTCTTTATTTAAGCCCTGTTGTTTATAGTCAATCTAATCATCGTTATGATGCTGCTGATTATGAAAATGTAGACCCATATGCTGGATTCAATCAAGATTTAGAAAATTTATGTAAAATTGCTCATGAAAATGGAATGAAAGTTGTTTTGGATGCTGTATTTAATCATACTGGAAACGATAGCAAATATTTTAATGAATATGGCACTTTTGATACTAAAGGAGCTTTTAATAATCCGGACTCTAAATATGCAAAGTTTTATAGATATCATATGGAAAACGGGGTTTTAACTCCTGATTACTGGTGGGGAATGAAAAATCTTCCAGTATGTGATGGTAATTCTAAAGAGTGGCAAGAATACATAACCGGTAATAATGGAATTATAGATAAGTGGTTTGAACTTGGAATAGATGGTTTAAGATTAGATGTTGCTGATGAATTGACTGATGAATATATTGAGAATATAAGAAAAGCGGTCAAGAGAAATAAAAAAGATGGTCTTATTATTGGAGAAGTTTGGAAAAATCCAATGAGAATGAACAGGGGTTATATTGAATCTGGAAAAGGGATGGACACAGTAATGAACTACCCTTTGGTAGATGCTTTAATCAGATATTTTAAATATTCTGATACTGAAAAATTATCTTATATTATAAAAGATATAAAGCGAGAATACCCAGATGAAACTATTTGTTCGCTTATGAACTTTACTTCAACTCACGATATATCTAGAGCAATAAATATTTTTTCTTCAGATAATTTTGAACAAAACAGTGAGTGGGCTTGGGATCCTATTAATAGAGATTTAAAATACTGTAAAGATTTTAAATTAACAAAAGAAGACTATATAAAAGGATTAAAATTATATAAAGCATATGTTTTTTCTTTGGCTTTTATGCCGGGAATACTGTCTATATTTTATGGAGATGAAATTGGTTTAGAGGGATATGGGAATTTAGCAAATAGAAAGCCTTTTCCTTGGGACTCTATAGATGAAGATTTATTAACTTATTTTAAAAAAATAGGAGAAATAAGAAATAAAGAAAAATTTTTAGAACAAGCAGATTTAAATGTTTATGATATAAATAAAGATACCTTTACGTTTGAAAGGACATCCGACATTAATAGAATGTTTGTTGCAATAAATCGTTCTAATGAAGAAAAAGAAATTAAAGTTCCAGAAACATATGAAAAGTCTGAGGGTATATATGTTTTGAAAAAATCCAACAAAAAATTACTTGCTCCATATGGAGGGATAGCGATAAAAAAAGATTGATAATATTTTTTTTAATTGATTTAGAACCAAAGTTGTTGTATAATTTTATTATAAAATAAAGAGGTGTATATGAAAAAAAATAAAAAGCTATTACTTTTATTCGCAATAGTATTAGTTATAATACTTGTTGCTCTATTAATAGTAGTTCAAAACAAAGCAAATAAGAAAAGAGAAGAGGAATATAATAATTTAATTACTAAACTTTGTAACATATCTGTTGAATTATCAGAAACAAATCCAAATGTAATAAATATAGATAAAGAAGAGGTGGGTTCATTTTTCAATGTTCCTTTAAAAACAATTTCTCTTTTAACATTAGGTAAAGACAGTCATATAGCAATGAATCTTAAAAATCCAAAACTATCAAGAAATAACAAAGCTGTGTATTTTGGAGATAGAATGGCTATGAAATTAATAGTGGATAATGATAAAAAAGTAATATGTAAGGATATGATAGATCTTGGAGAAGATCCAAAAGTCATTTTAAAAGGTGAAAAGGAAATTACTATAAAACTTGGAGAAAAATATGTTGAACCTGGATATACAGCGAGTGATAAAGAAGATGGAGATTTAACATCTAGAGTCTTGAAAAATGGTATACCAAACACTAACGAAAGAGGAGAATACACTATAATTTATTATTTAGAAGATAGTACAGGTAATAAAACTTCTGAAGTTAGAACGATTAATGTTAAATAACTATAATTAAAAAATTATAGTTTTTTTATTATATAAATGGTATAATTTTAATGGTGAATAGTATATGGAATTAAAAGATTTAGAAATAAAATTAAATAAAGAAATAGATAAAAACAAATCTTTAAAGGAGTTGCTTTGACTTAGATTCTAAGAAAAAAGAACTAGATAAATTAGAAAAGCTGACACTGGATATAAATTTTTGGAAAGATAAATTAAAAGCAGAAGAAACAATCTCTAAAACAAAAGATATAAAAGAAACAATATTAGAAATAGAAGACATATCAAATGAACTAAAATCAAAAAAAGAGTTGATTGATGCTTTAAAAGAAGAGTTTGACACGGATATTTATAATTTAATTAATTTAGAGTTAGAAAACATAACAAATAAACAAAAGACCTTAGAAATAAAAACTTTACTCGATGATGAATATGATTCTTTTAATGCAATATTAGAAGTTCATAGTGGTGCTGGTGGTGTAGAGGCATGCGATTGGGCTGCAATATTATATAGAATGTATATAAGATGGTGTGAACAAAATAATTATAGGTATGAAGAATTAGACTTACAAAAAGGTGAAGAAGCAGGAATAAAAAGTGCATCAATTTTAATAAAAGGATTAAATGCTTATGGTTATTTAAAGGGTGAAAAAGGAATACACAGATTAGTTAGAATATCACCTTTTGACTCAAATAAAAGGAGACATACCTCATTTGCTTCTATAGATATTACTCCAGAAATAAATACAAACATAAACATAGAAATAAAAGAAGAAGATTTAAAAATAGATGTATACAGATCTGGTGGTGCTGGAGGTCAATCAGTAAACACAACAGATAGTGCAGTTAGAATAACTCACCTTCCATCTAAAATAGTGGTAACGTGTCAAAACGAAAGAAGTCAACTTCAAAACAAAGAAAAGGCTTTATCTATATTAAAAGCAAAGATATATATGTTGGAACAAGAAGAGCAAAAAAAGAAATTAACTAATATTAAAGGAAATAAAAATAAGATAGATTTTGGTTCTCAAATAAGAAGTTATGTAATGCATCCTTACTCTATGGTAAAAGATCATAGAACTGAATATGAAACAAGCGATGTTTACAAAGTTTTAGATGGACATATAGATGAATTTATTAAATCTTATTTAGAAGGAGAAAAAAATGAGTAATAAACCTAAGACAAAAACTTCGTTTTTAAAAAAATGGACAACTGTTGTTTTTGGTTTGTTTTTGTATTCTATCGGTTATAACCTTTTTTTATTAAAGAATAATATAGTGGCAGGAGATATTGAAGGTATAGCAACAATTTTCAAAAATAATATAGATCCAGCATTATTAATATCTATATTATCTATAATCTTGCTTATTTCTGCATTTGTGTTTTTAGATAAAGAAAAAGCTTATGGATCAATAATTGGTTCTATATTATTTCCTCTATTTGTATTTTTAACTGCCGAGGTATCTAGTTATATTTATCTTGGCAGTGATAGAACTTTAGCGGCAATATTTGGTGGTTTATTTTCTGGTTTTGGTGCAGGATTAGCTTTTAAAATGAGTTGTAATACGGGGGGAACAGATATTTTACAAGAAATAATATCAAAATATTTTAAGATATCTATAGGTAAAGCAAAAATTATAATAGATGGATTAATTGTTATATTTGGTGGTTTCGCGTTTGGTTTTGAAATGGTTTTATATTCTATTGTTTGTATAGTAATATTTGGTCTTGTAATGGATCGGGTTATGCTTGGAATTTCTTCTACGAAGGCTTTATATATAATTACTGATAAAGAAGACGAAGTAAAAGATTTTCTGATGAATAAAGCTTCTCACGGATTAACTATACTTGAAGCAAAGGGTGGATATACAGAAAAAAAACAAAATATTATAATGTGCTTGGTTCCGTCTAGACAATATTTTTCTGTGAAAGAAGAACTAGAGATAATAGATAAAAAAGCATTCATAATAGTAACAGATGCATACCAATCATCTGGTGGAAGATAAGGAGAAAGTTTATGGATTTTATAAACATGAAAAATGTAATGAAACAATATAAAAACGGGGTAACCGCTGTTTACGATGTTAACTTAGTTGTTAATAAAGGAGAGTTTTTATTTATAATGGGTTCTTCTGGAAGTGGTAAATCAACTTTAATAAAGCTTTTATATAGAGAAGAAAAACCAAATAAAGGTGAAATAACTCTTGCGGGAACAAATGTTGCTAAACTAAAAAACAGAAAAGTATATAAGCTTAGAAGAAAACTTGGGATTGTATTTCAAGATTTTAGATTGCTACCAAAATTAACGGTTTACGAAAATGTAGCCTTCACACTAGATATATTAGGTCTAAAGAGTGATGAAATTAGAGAGAAAACTTTAAAAGCATTAGAGTTAGTTGGTTTAAAACACAAACTAAAGGACTATCCCGATCAATTATCTGGCGGAGAACAACAAAGGGTTGTAATCGCTAGAGCAATAGTAAATGAACCAAAGTTGTTATTATGCGATGAGCCGACTGGGAATTTAGATCCAAAAACTAGTATGGAGATAATGAAGGTAATAGACGAGATAAACAAAATGGGAACAACAGTTATAATGGCAACACACAATTTGGATATAGTTAAAAGTTTCAAAAAAAGAGTAGTTCTTATGGAAGATGGAAAAATAAAAAAAGACTACAAGGAAGGAACATTTAAAAATGAAATGGTTTAGAGTTCTTGGAAGAAGTATTAAAGATGCGGTAAATAGTGTTTTTAGAAATATGAGTTTAAGTTTAGCTTCTATTTCTTGTATAGCTATTACGCTTATTGTTGTTGCAATTTCTATGATTCTTTCATACAACGTTGATAACATGACAAAATTAATAGAAGAAGATTTTACTGTGGTTAGTTTTGTAGACAATAGTGTTTCTGAAGATAAAATCAAAGCTATAGAAGATAAAATCAAAGTTTTAGAAAACGTAGAATCATATAGATATAAAAGCAAGGATGAAGTGTTAGAAGAAGCAAAAGCATCTGACGATGTATTTAAATCAATTATTTCTGGTTGGAGTAAGGAGGAAAATCCTCTTCAAGCAGCATTTTTGATTAAAGTTAAAGACATAAAAGAAATAAACAAAACAGGAGATAAAATCAAGGCTATAGAAGGAATATCTCTAGTTAGATATGGTGAAAACGTAATTCAAAACATGCTAAAAACATTTGATATAGTAGAAAATGCATTAATAGTAATAGTAATATCCTTGATTATTGTAACTGCATTTTTAATATCGAATACAATAAAATTAACCATATTTTCTAGAAAAAAAGAAATAGAAATAATGAGAGTTGTTGGAGCATCTAATACAAACATAAAAATTCCTTTCGTTGTTGAGGGTATAATACTTTCTATATTAGGTTCAATAATTCCTATACTTATAACAGTATATGGTTATAACTATTTATATAATTATTCTAATGGGGATGTTTTTGGATCGTATTTAAAGTTTCTAAAATTAGTAAAACCAGAACCATTTATATATTTAGTTTCTTTGTTACTACTTATAATTGGTATGGTTGTTGGAACTATTGGAAGCTCTAGAGCTGTAAGAAAATATTTAAAGATATAGTGAATGTGAGGGTTAAAAAATGAATAGATTATTTTTTGAAGTTTCAAACAAAATAATAACTCTAGATTCTTGGTCTGGAGAACTTGATAATATTGGAAAAGTTGTGATTGACTTATTAAAAAAGGTATACGATATATTAATAATTCTTATTCCAATAACTCTTTTAGTTATGGGTACGTTAGATTTATTAAAAGCAACAGGTGGTCAAGATGAGAAGAGTATTGCAGCTGCCAAATCTAGTTTGGCAAAAAGAGCAACCGCTGCTGTAATCGCACTTATTGCAATGTTAATTGCTAAGATGATATTTAAAGTGGTTTCTGGCGGAGAATGGGGAGGTTTCTTTTAAATATATATATTTAAAAACTATTGCGATAAAAATGAAATTATGATATATTTATTTTATATAATTGAAGGATAGGAGAGTTTTATGAACGATAACAATAGATATCAAGATGACTTTCAAATTCCAACTGGAGTTCCAGTAAGTCAAGAAAACACAAACCAAAGTACTTATAACGATACTTATTATGAGCAAAGTTATAGTACAAACAAATATAATGAATATGAGGAGCCAAAGAAAAGTTTTCCTTGGAAAATAGTAATAATAGTAATATTAGCATTATTATTTATTTTCTTGTTCTGGTACTTTTTATTAGGTGGAGGTTCTAACTCTGGTGGAAACTCAAAATATGAAAAGTTAACAGCAGATCTATGTGAAAAAGCATTAGAGTATGAAAGAAACAATGAAGGAATAATAGATAGAAAAACCCAAGGATCAACAGCGTATATAAGAATTCAAACTCTTGTTGATAATTATCTATGGGATAGTAAAGCTATAAAAGATCCTAGATATAAAAAATCTATATTTTCAAAGAGTGAGTATAAAGAATATATATCTTTCGATTCATATTTAAGATTATCAGTAGCTTCAAATGGAGAACCTTATTGTGAAGGATTTGTTGATACTAGTGATGATCACAATAAACCTATATTATCTCTAAAAGGAACAACTCCAATAACAATAGCAAAAGGAACAAACTTTGAAGATCCAGGTGCTAGAGCAACAGACGATGTTGATGGAGATATAACTGATAAGATAGTAAGAAGTGGTAATGTTGATATTTCTACAACAGGAGAGTATATAATAACTTATACTGTATCTGATACTTCTGGAAATACTTCATCTGTAAAAAGAACAATAATAGTAGAAGAATATGTTGATTTAGAAATAACTTTAGGAAGTCATTTTGATACAATAACTCCGGTAATAGAATTAAAAGGTAATAATCCTTATTGTATGGAGTTTGGAAATAAATATAAAGAACCTGGAGCAACAGCTACAGACAACGTAGATGGAAACATAACTAATAAAATTATAGTTGATTCAAGTCAAGTTACAGGAAACAGACTTGGTAATTTTAGAGTAACATATACTGTTTCAGATACATTTGGACATAAAGCAATAGCATATAGATCAGTTATGGTTAAAGAGAAATGTGCTACTACCGAAACGGTAGTTGCACCAGTAAACAATAGGCCCGTAATAAGCGTAATTGGTAAAAGTGCAATAACCATTCCTTTAGGAGAAGCATATAATGACCTAGGGGCAACAGCTTGGGATAAAGAAGACGGAGACATTACACATTTAGTAAGAACTACGAATAATGTTAATACTAACATAGCACAAGTATACACTGTTATATATAGGGTAACTGATAGCGGTGGTCTAACTGCTACTGCAAAAAGAACGGTAACAGTATATGATCCAAATGCAAATTCGAATGTAGCTACTTTTGTTGGAGGATGTCCTCAAAACATAAGAATTCCTTTAGGAAATGAACAAGCAGTACCAACACCAACAGCAAAAGATAGTAGAGGTGCAGACGTACCAGTTAGAACGGTTTTAAAAGATTCTTCAGGTGCAGTAGTTGGCAATATTAATTATTATAGAATCGGCGTATATACAACAGAATATTTTGCTAAACCAGCAAATGGTGTAGAGCAACAATGTAGTAGAACAGTCACAATATATGATGATGTTAAACCTAAAATAACAGCGCCAGACCCTATGTTCTTACCTGTAAGAACGAGTAATTGCAACATAACAGAACAAGATTTAATATCAGCAGGATTAGTAATATCAGACGCACCAAATCAAGTAAAACCAGTTGTTACAATAACTGGTGGTGAAAACAAAATGTGTAAAGTGGACACAAATGGATTTGAAATAACAATAACAGCAAAAGATGATAGTGGAAATACAACTGTTAAGAAAATAAAAGTTTATGTTGTAGATGGAGAAGGTGGAGATGCTACAGGAGTAGTAATAGGAAACTGTGGTACAAATAAAGAAACATTAATGTTTGTTGGAGACAAATTAAATCTAGTTTCTCATGTATATCCAATAAATGCAAAAGATAAAACAGTGACATGGAAATCTGTTTCACCAAGTTATGCAACAGTAACAGATTCTGGTCTAATAACAGCATTAGCTCCTGGATCAACAGACGTTACAGTAACAACAGCTGTTGGTGGTCACAAAGCAACGTGTAAAATAATAGTAAAAGAAAGAACTCAAGTAGTTTCTGTAACGGGAGTAAATATCGTAGGATGTGACGGTGGAACATTAAATTTACAAGTAGGTGCTTCAAAAACATTGTCAGCAACTGTGTTACCATCTAATGCATCAAACAAAGCTATTAATTGGACAAGCGCAAAAACTTCGGTAGCTACTATAACTGCTGATGGAGTTGTAAAAGCAATCGCGATTGGCGAAAGTATTATAAAAGTTTCAACATCAGACGGAAACAAGACAAAAGATTGTAAGGTAGTTGTAAGTGAAAAAGTTCCAACTACAGATACAACAGCGCCGACAGATGTTGTTGTATATCATAATAACGCAAATTTAGAAGATCCATACAACGTATCTGGAAAATGGATGGGAGGAAATTTAGGTAAAGAAATAAAAATCAGTGTTTATGCAAAAGATCCTGAATCTCCAGTAACAAAATTTGAAATGTATGATTCGAGCGGAAAAGTATTGCAAACTATTGGAGCAGAAACCCTTGTATCAAGGTGCAATAACCCTAATGAAACTCTGCCAAAGGGTATAAAATGTGTGGGTAGTGAAACAATATATATAGCAATTTTCACTATTAAAGAAGATCGCGTTGAAAACTTAACGTTTGCCGCTATAAACAGCGTAAATTTGAAAAGTTCAAAAACTAAACCAGTAGTTGTAAAATTAGATAATACTGGTCCGACAACGACTTTCAAATCTTGGATAGAGGATCCTAACAAATGGGTAAGTCAACCAAGCGTTAAAGTAATATACGATTCAAAAGATTCTGGTATAGGTGTTGAAAAGTATGAATATACACATGATGACGTAAAAGCAAAAGCTGTAAAAGATATAAAAATTGAAGGAACAACAAAAGAAGTTGAAATGACTTTCTTAGAAAGCAATTTAAACAAATTTGTTTATGTTCGTGCAGTTGATAAATTAGGAAATCTAGGGGCTTGGACAGCAAAACCATCTTATTTAAATATGGATACTGTTCCTCCTCTTCCTCCGGGATTGAGAGTTGAAAATAACAATACAACTAATGTAAAAGTTCATTTTACATTCAAGGATGGAACAAGTCCTAAAATGAGTGGATTTGGAAAATATGAATATTTCACAAATAATAATGCTGGAATAACAAAAACCGATGAATCAACGCCTGTATCATTTACCTCACAAGGTTCTTATACTATGAGAGCTTGGAGTTATGATAAAGCAGGAAATAAGAGTTTAAATTTTGGTGAAACTAAATTCACGGTTACATCTGGAGGAACTGGAGGACCAATTACACCAACAACACCAACAACCCCTGCAAATCCTATTGTGAACGTGAGTGGTTGTCCGATTGGATTAAAGGTTGGTCAAACTGGAAAAATGAGTATAAGTGTTTCGGGATTTAAAACGTCTCCAGCACCTAAATATTCATATAATTCTCTAAATACAGCAATAGCAACAGTATCAGCTGATGGAACCGTAACAGCTAAAAAAGTTGGAGAGACATTTGTTGATACAACAGTTAGAGGTATTCCTTTGAATGGAACAACAGAAGTATTAAAGGTTGGAGCACCGTGTAGAATAACTGTAACGAAAGCAGATCCGGTTGCGGTATCAAGATATAGATATGGAATGACAAATAATTATACGGGTTCAAATGCTTATAGCGACTGGATATTTGCTACACCAGAGGCAGCAACTAATAAATGTAATGACACAGATAAAGCTAAAGAAAGAGTAGCTAGTGGAACTTGTAGAGTTTTAAATACATCATCAACAATGTATAGATATGTATTTAATTCAAATAATTATAGTCAGTATTCTTATACAACAAAGGACTATGCAATAAGTGCTTGTAAAGCAGCAAATCCAACAGCGTTCAGTAATCCATCTCTTTGTGTTTCTCAATCTAATACTAGTTATAAATATGCTTATGAATACAAAGATACATTTACTGGAGCAACACAAAAATCTGGTTATACATATACTTCGGGATCTTCTGCAACTATGGATTGTAATGCGAAAATAAAAATGGTTCCAACAGTAACGTGTTGGGCTGACAGAAATCCTAGAACTATGTATCAATAAAAAGGTTTAAAAACTATTAACATTAATTTGTTAATAGTTTTCTTTTTATGTTATAATCAATATGATAAAGAGGGAATAAATTATGATTAAAAAAACAATTTTAATAATTACCTTTATTATACTGACTGTTGGATGTACAGCAGAATATAACTTGAATATAGGCAAAGATCTTTTAGTAGAAGAATCACTTACTATAAAAGAATCTATATTTGAAGTAAGAAAGCAAGAATTAAACGTTGATTTTTTTGTTGATTCAAATATTGAAAGGTACTCATCTAATAAAGACTATTCATTGTATGTTTATGAAAAAAAGATTGATAGTAGTCACGCAAGTGTGATTGCAAGTACTACATATTTAGATTTTTTAAGTTATAAAAAAGATAGTGTAATAATAAACGAATTATTTAGTGCTTTTAATATTTTAAATGATAATAATATATATAGATTCGGATATAAAGCTAAACCTAAAGAAGATATAAATATTTTTATGGATGATGAATTATATTCGAGTTTATTTGAAGATTTAAAAGTTAATATAAAGCTACCTTTTAGAGTTATGAGTAATAATGCTGATAGTGTAGATACAAATTCTGGTGTTTACACTTGGAAATATACTAAAGATGGAAACATAAAAGATATAAATATAGAGTTTGATATTAGTAAAGCAAAAATAGGAAAAACAGAACAGGGGTTATATTTTCTTTCTGGATTTGTTATAATTATACTTGCTTTAGTTGGATATGCTTATTATAGATATAGATCTAATAATAGGATCTAGGAGGATATATGACAATTGAAATAGTTTGGACTGTAGTAAAAAAGATAATAGATGTAATACTTGTTTGGTTTGTATTTTACTTTATATTAAAAAGTATTAGAAATAATGTAAAAATGACATTATTATTTAAAGGTATATTGGCGCTGTTATTAATCAAATTATTAAGTAATACTCTTGGTTTGGTAACTGTTGGTTTAATATTTGAATATTTAATAATGTGGGGACCTCTTGCTTTGATAATAATTTTTCAACCAGAAATTAGAGGTGCTTTAGAACAAATTGGGAGAACACAGCTTTTAGGACGCCATAAAACACTTACAATAGGTGAAAGAGAAGAGTTAGTGTTTGAGATAGTACAAGCGGTAGACTATTTAAAGAAAGCCAAAATTGGGGCTTTAATAGTGCTTGAAAGAGATGTTAGTTTAAGAGACTATATAGAGAGATCTAAAAAAATATATGCTAAGATATCTAGTGAACTCTTAATTTCAATATTTTTTCCAAATAATCCACTTCATGATGGAGGCGTCATTATACAAGGGGATAAAATATCGTCTGCGGGAGCAATATTCCCAACAAGCATTGATATGAGAATTGGTAAAAGACTTGGAACAAGGCATAGAGCAGCTCTTGGAATAAGTGAGGAATCAGATTGTATTGCTATAATTGTTTCTGAGGAAACCGGAAGAGTTTCTATAGCAATAAATGGAGAACTAAACTATAATTTAACACTAGATGAAACAAAAACCATTTTAATTGATGAATTAGAACCAAAAACAGAAAGTTTTGATGAGATAGAAACTATAGAAAAAGAGGGTGAAGATTTATGATGAATATAAAACACTTTTTTAAAGTTGTTTTTAAATTTTTAGATAAAGTAATAATTTTTCCTATAACAAAATTCTTTGTTAAAATATTTGATTTTTTTAAAGAGAAATTAAAAGGCTTTGAAAGATTGTTTACTAACAAGAGCAGTTTAGTTATAATTTCTTTGCTTATAGCACTAGCGTTTTTCTTTTTTGTAGATACTAAGTCATTAACACTAGCTGAAACAACAGCAGAAGTATTATATGCTCAAAAGGTAAATACCATTTATAATGAAGAGGCTTATGTAATAGAGGGTCTTCCAACGACAGTAGATATAACTTTGATTGGTAGAAGATCAGATTTATATTTAGCAAAACAACTTCCAACACACGATGTTTCAATTGATTTGAAAGATTTAAAACCCGGATCACATAAAGTGACCTTAAAATATAAAGGCGCTATAGATAATATAAACTATAAATTAGATCCCTCAATCGCGTCTGTTGTAATATATACTAAAGTATCCGAGGTTAGATCTATTGATGTAGATGTAGTTAATCAAGATAAACTTAACTCAAGATTAGTTGTTAGTGAAGTTAAAATAGATAGAGAAGAAGTTATAATAAAAGATGCTGAACATAAATTAAAAAACATAGCAAGCGTAAAGGCTTTAGTCGATATAAATAACTTAATTAATCCAGATGTTGGAGAACTAGAATTAACGGATATCCCGCTTGTTGCCTATGACAACAAAGGGAATATAGTAGAAACAGAAACCGTGCCATCAAAAGTAACTGCAAAAATAAAAATAGCATCTCCAAATAAGGTTGTACCAATAAAGTTAGTGCCTAAAGGAACTATCGCTTTTGGTAAAGCAATTAGTTCTATAACGAGTGAAATAAAAGAAGTTACAATATATGGAGACCAAACAGCTTTAGATAATATAACATTTATACCTATAGAAGTTAATGTAGATAAATTAAATGAAGATAGGAAAATTACAGCAACTATAGAAAAACCTAGTGGGGTTAAGTATGTGAGTAAAAATAGTACCGTAGTAAATTTAGTTATAGGAGAAGAAACAACAAAAGAATTAAATGGAGTTAGAATAAACATAGACGGTTTATCAGAGAAGTATAAAGCAACAGCTCTTACTAAAGAAGATTCAGAAATTACGATTATATTAAAAGGTGTTGATACAGTAGTAAACAATATAGATGTTTCTACTATAAAGGCAGTTGTAGATTTAACGGGCTATGGTATTGGGGAACACGAGTTACCTATAAAACTAACCGGTTCAGACATTAGAGTTACCTATACTCCAAAAGTAAAAACAGTAAAAATTAGAATAGAAAACAAATAATTAAAGGCTCTTCAATTGAAGGGTCTTTTTTAAGAACTAATATGATATAATATCATAAGTTATTTTTGTGTAATAAATCTAAAAAAACGATTAAAGTAGGTGAAATTATGTTTGAGTTAATTTCTAATTATAAACCTTCTGGGGACCAACCAAAAGCTATTGATGAACTTGTAAACGGATTAAATAATAAAGAAAAAAATCAAGTTCTTTTAGGAGCAACGGGAACAGGTAAAACTTTTACTATTGCAAATATAATTGAAGAAGTTCAAAAGCCTACTTTAGTTTTAGCTCACAACAAAACTTTAGCGGGACAACTTTATTTAGAATTTAAAGAATTGTTCCCAAACAATAGAGTTGAATATTTTGTTTCATATTACGATTATTATCAACCAGAAGCTTATGTCCCAAGTACAGATACTTATATAGAAAAAGATGCATCAATAAATGATGAAATAGATCAATTAAGGCACAGTGCCACATCGTCATTACTGGATAGAAGAGATGTAATAGTTGTTTCTAGTGTTTCTTGTATATATGGAATTGGAGAGGTTGAAGAATATAGAAATCATATACTTATATTAAATGTAGGAGATGTGATAGATAGAAATCAAGTGTTATTAAGACTCGTAGAAATGCTTTATGAAAGAAATGATATTGATTTTAAAAGAGGAACATTTAGGGCAAAAGGAGATGTATTAGAAGTCATTCCTAGTAATGAAAGATCAAATGGTATAAGAGTAGAATTCTTTGGAGATGAAATAGAGAGAATTACAGAATTTGAAGTTTTAACGGGTTTAGTCTTAAAAGATAAAAAAACAGTAAGTATTTATCCTGCTAGCCACTTTGTTACTGATTATGAAAAACTAAAGATAAGCGTAGAAAGAATAAAAGAAGAATTAAAAGAAAGATTAAGTGTATTAAAAGAAGAAAACAAATTGTTAGAATATCAAAGATTAGAACAAAGAACAAATTATGACATTGAAATGATGTTAGAAACGGGTTTTTGTTCTGGTATAGAAAACTATTCTAGGCATTTAGCGTTAAGGGGTGAAGGGGAAACACCAACAACGCTTATGGACTTTTTTCCTAGTGATTTTCTTATTGTTGTAGATGAGTCACATGTTACTCTTCCACAAGTTAGGGGGATGTATAATGGAGATAGATCTAGAAAACAAGTGTTGGTTGATTATGGGTTTAGATTGCCCAGTGCATTAGACAATAGGCCTTTAAAATTTGATGAATTTGAAAACAAAATTAATCAAGCTATATATGTTTCGGCAACTCCTGGAGATTATGAATTAGAATTAGTAAAAAATAAAGTTATAGAACAGATTATTAGACCTACAGGTTTATTAGATCCAACAATAGAAGTAAGACCAAGCAAAAATCAAATAGATGATTTGATAAAAGAGATAAATAAAAGAATAAATTTAAAAGAAAGGGTTTTAATAACAACATTAACTATAAGGATGTCTGAAGAGTTGACAAACTATTTAAAAGATTTAGATATAAAAGTGGCATATCTTCACAGCGAGATTAAAACTTTAGAAAGAGTAAAGATAATAAGAGATTTAAGATTAGGAGTTTATGATGTTTTAGTGGGAATAAACTTACTTAGAGAAGGATTAGATATTCCTGAAGTAAGTCTAGTTGCTATTTTAGATGCCGATAAGCAAGGTTTTTTAAGAAGCGATAGGAGTTTAATCCAAACTATAGGAAGGTGTTCTAGAAACGCAAGTGGACACGTAATAATGTACGCTGACTCTATAAGTGATGCTATGAAAACTGCAATTGATGAAACTGTTAGAAGAAGAAACATTCAAGAAGAGTATAATATAAAAAACAATATATCTCCTAAAACTATAATAAAAGAAGTAAGGGATTTAATATCTAATTCTTCTGATGTAGAAAAATTAGAAACAATAAAAAATAATAAAAAGAAAGAAAAAATACTTGAAGATTTAGAAAAAGAAATGTTAGATGCTGCTAAGGATTTAGATTTTGAAAAAGCAGCAGAACTTAGAGATATATTATTTGAAATGAGATTAAAATGATAAAGGGATATAAAACTTTTAATTTAGATAAAACTAATAGGTAATAAAAAAGTATATGAATTAAGGAGATAATGTGGATAAAATAGTAATAAAAGGTGCTAGAGAAAACAATTTAAAAAATATAAATATAGAAATACCAAGGAATAAACTAGTTGTAATGACTGGTGTTTCTGGAAGTGGTAAGAGTTCTTTAGCGTTTGATACAATATATGCTGAAGGTCAAAGAAGGTATGTAGAGAGCTTAAGTTCTTATGCTAGACAATTCCTTGGAGTCTCAGATAAACCTGATGTAGATTCTATTGAAGGATTAAGTCCTGCTATAAGTATAGATCAAAAAACAACTAACAATAATCCTAGAAGTACTGTTGGAACAGTAACAGAAATATATGATTATTTGAGATTGCTTTATGCTAGAATAGGTATTCCGTATTGTCCTAATCATAATATTCCAATAAAAAGGCAAAGCATAGAAGAAATGGTAAACAGAGTTTTAAATTATGACATTGGAACAAAGATAATAATAATATCTCCAATAATAAATGGAGAAAAAGGAACACATAAGGATTTGTTAGATGAACTTAGAAAGAGTGGTTATACGAAAGTAAGAATAAATAAAGAACAGAAAGACTTGAGTGAAGAAATAATAATAGATAAAAATAAAAGATCTAATATAGAGGTAATAATAGATAGACTTATAATAAAAGAAGATATAAGAAGTAGACTGTTTGAATCTATAGAAAATGCTTCTAAATTATCTAAAGGTAAAGTAATAATAGATGTAGTTGGGGATAAAGAAGTATTAATGAGCGAACACTTTGCCTGTCCTCATTGTGATTTTTCTATTGGAGAGTTAGAACCTAGAATCTTTTCTTTTAACTCTCCATATGGTGCTTGCCCCGAATGTAAAGGACTTGGTTTTAAACTTAAAGTAAGTGAAGACTTAATAATTCCAGATAAGGAAAAAACTTTAAATAATGGAATATTACCATTTAATAATATGGACGAAGTTAATATATATAAACAAATGCTAGAAATTGTTTGCAAACATTATAATATAGATATGAACAAGAAAATAAAAGATTTATCAAAAAAAGATATGAATATTATATTATATGGATCCTTAGATAAAATAAAGTTTAGTTTTTCTACTAGAAGTGGTAATAGAATAAATAAAGAAGAAAAATACGAAGGTTTGTGTAATAATTTAGAAAGAAGATATATAGAAACGAATAGTGAATTTATAAGAAGTTGGTTAGAGGGATATATGACAGAGCTTACTTGTGAAGTATGTAATGGCTCTAGATTAAAACATTCTTCTTTATCAGTATATATAAACAAAAAAAATATATATGAATTAGGAAACATGAGTATAGGTAAAACTTATGAATTTTTAAATAATTTAAAATTAGAAAAAGAACAAAAAGAAATATCAGAATTACTACTTAAAGAAATAAAAGATAGATTGAATTTTTTAATTAATGTTGGATTAGAATATTTAAATTTAAATAGAATGGCAGGTTCATTAAGTGGTGGAGAGTCTCAAAGAATAAGACTTGCAACCCAAATTGGTTCTAGATTATCTGGAATGATATATGTTCTAGATGAACCAAGTATTGGTCTTCATCAAAGAGACAATCAAAAATTAATAAATTCATTATTTGAGATGAGAGATCTAGGAAATACACTTATAGTAGTAGAACACGACGAAGAAACAATGTTACAAGCCGATTATTTAATCGATATAGGTCCAAAAGCAGGTATATTAGGAGGTTATGTAGTAGCAGAGGGAACACCTAAAGAGGTAATGCAAAACGAAAAAAGTTTAACGGGTAAATATTTAAGTGGTAAAGAAAAGATAGACGTTCCAAAGAAAAGAAGAAAAGGAAATGGAAAATATATAGAACTTAAAGGTTGTAAACACAATAATTTAAAGAATATAGATGTCAAAATACCACTTGGTAAGTTTGTATGTATAACTGGTGTTTCTGGAAGTGGAAAAAGTTCTTTAATAAATGAAACTCTATACAGAATAATTTCATCAAATTTATATTCTAGTAAAGTAAAACCAGGAGAATATAAAAGTATAAAGGGCTTAGAACATATAGATAAAGTTATAGAAATATCACAAGATCCAATTGGACGAACTCCAAGAAGCAATCCTGCAACCTATGTTGGTTTGTTTGATAATATAAGAACTGTTTTTGAAAACACAAAAGAAGCAAAAATTAGAGGATATAAAAAAGGAAGATTTTCATTTAATGTAAAAGGTGGAAGATGTGAGGCTTGTTATGGAGACGGTGTAAAGAAAATAGAAATGCATTTTTTACCAGATGTATATGTACCTTGTGAAGTGTGTGGAGGGACTAGATATAATAAAGAAACATTAGAAATAAAGTTCAAAGATAAAAATATAGCAGATGTACTAGATATGACTGTAGAAGAAGCTCTCGTATTCTTTGAAAACGTACCAAAAGCCAAAAACAAATTACAAACACTATATAATGTTGGACTAGGATATTTAAAATTGGGTCAAAATGCAGTCACTTTAAGTGGAGGAGAAGCAAGTAGAGTAAAGCTGGCAAAAGAATTGCAAAAAAAGCCAACAGGAAAGAGTCTGTTTATACTTGATGAACCAACAACGGGGTTACACGTTGATGATATAAAGAAGCTCTTAATAATCCTAAATAATATAGTTGATAATGGTGATACTGTTATAGTGATAGAGCATAACTTAGATGTTATAAAGGTTTCAGATCACATAATAGATTTGGGTCCTGAAGGAGGAGATTTAGGAGGCTATATAATTGGAGAAGGAACTCCTGAAGATATAATAAAAATAAAAGAATCATACACTGGTGAATATTTAAAGAGAGTTATTTTTTAGTTTGTATTTTAATATTTAAATAGTTATAAAAAGTAGTGTATAATAATATAGAGGTATATATGAATAGTTTTTTAGATTTGGGTTTTATTAAGATTAGTTACTATGCAATCATTATATTAATTGGTGTTTTATTCGCTTATATTGCAATACTTATAGAGGCAAAAAAATATGCATATGATAAAGAGTTTTTAGGAAATTTAATTTTTTGGGTAATAATTTTTGGTATAATTGGTGCTAGACTTTACTATGTTGCTTTTAATTTAGATTATTATAAAGCAAATCCAAGCGAAATATATAAGATATGGAATGGTGGACTTGCAATACACGGTGCAATAATATTTGGATTAATTACTGCAGTTATATATTGTAAAAAATATGATATTAGTATAATAAAAACATTCGATATATTAGTAGTTGGTCTAATTTTAGGTCAAGCATTAGGAAGATGGGGGAATTTTTTTAATAAAGAAGCACATGGTTTAGAAGTGTCTAGAAAAGTTTTAGAATCATTAAAAATAATTCCTGAATTTATAATAGATGGTATGAAAATAAACAATATGTATTATCACCCAACTTTTTATTATGAATTCTTATGGTGTGTGTTAGGCTTTATAATACTTGTTTTAGTAAGAAAATTTTATAAATATTTAAAATTAGGTCAACTTACATCTATTTATTTTATATGGTATGGAATTGGCAGATTTTTTATTGAAGCACTTAGAACAGATAGTTTAATGATTAACAATATAAAAGTAGCACAAATAGTCTCGATTTTATTAATAGTTATTGGTTTAATAGTCTTTATTAAAAAGATGTTTGGTTCTAAATTTGAAAACCTATATGAAGAGGAGTATGCTAGTGAAATCAAGTTTTGATGTAATAGTTATTGGATCTGGTGTTTCTGGAATGACCGCCTCAATTTATTTGAAAAGAGGTAATGTAAATGTTGCTATAATCGAGGATACAGCACCAGGTGGACAGCTTAATAGAGTTAATAAAATAGATAATTATCCGGGAGTTATAGGAATAGATGGTCCATCTTTAGCGTTTAATATATTTAGTCAAATGCAAGAATTAAACGTACCGTATATATATGGAAAAGTTTTAAAAGTAATTGATAATGGTAGTAAAAAGATAGTTATAACGGATAAAGAAGAATATGAAACAAAGTCAGTTATAATAGCAACTGGAAGAAAACCTATTGAAACTGGTATAGATATAGAAAAAAAATTAATTGGAAGTGGTATTAGTTATTGTGCTATTTGTGATGGTGCTTTATATAAAGATAAAGATGTTTGTGTTTATACAAACAATGATAACGGATTAAGTGAAGCAAAATACTTATCAAAAATATGCAATAAAGTTTATGTTGTCGGTATGAATTTAGAAGATTTCGATAATATCGAGTTCTATAACTCTAAAATAGATGACATACATGAAAGCGAAGGCAAACTAAAGAGTATAACTATAAATAATTTAACTTTAGAAGTAGATGCTTTATTTGTTATTTTGGGTAGTTATCCATCCACAGATATTATAGATGTAGAAAAACAAAATGATTATATATTAGTTGATAAAAATATGAAAACAAATATAGAGGGTATATTTGCGTGCGGAGATGTAATATATAAAAGTTTATATCAAGTTTCAAATGCGGTTGGAGAAGGAGCAGTTGCGGCAAATAGTGCAATATCTTATTTAAATGAAAGGAAATAATATGTCTTTTTCTAAGAGTGTAAAAGAAGAAGTATTAAGCAATGATATGTCAAAGATAGAACAAATATCTTTTCTTTCTGCATACCTTAGAAATAATGCAATAGTTACAAAAGATTCTATAATAATAGAAACAGAGAATCAAAATATATCTAATTTTATTTTTAACTTAATATATGACATATATAACGTGAGAGCTAAAATAACGGTTAGGAGAAAATACAATTTTAAAGAAGACTATACATATATATTAGAAATAACATTAAAAAAAGAAGAAATATTAAATAGTTTGTCTTTGACAAATAGTTCTGGATATTTTATAAACATACCAAAAGAATACATTTATCAAGGCGATGAAGAAAAAGTGGCATATTTAAAAGGGTTATTTCTTTCCAAAGCTTCAATAAGCGATCCAAAATCGAAAACATACCATTTAGAATTTTCTTTGGATGATTATGACTATGCTGTTTTTGTATTAGAGCTTTTAGATAGTTACTCTTTAAACAGTAAAATAATAGAAAGAAAAAATAGTTTCTTGGTATATATAAAAGAAGGAGAAAAGATAGGAGATTTTCTTAGAATACTAAAAGTTAACAAATCGGTTATGTATTTTGAAGATATTAGAATATATAAAGATTATATGAATATGGTAAATAGACTTAATAATTGTGAACAAGCAAATGTTGAAAAAACATTTAATACTGCAAATCGTCAACTAAAGGATATAGAAATAATAGAAAAACACATGACAAAAGATATGCTAGATTCGAAATTGATTGAAATTATGAAATATAGAAAAAAGTATAATGAAGCATCACTTCTTGAATTAAGCGAAATAATAACGAAAGAAACAAACAAAAAAGTTACTAAATCCGGAATAAATCATAGATTTAGAAAATTAAAAGAGATTGCAGATAAATTAAGAGGACACGAAAGTAAATGATAATAGTCATAAAACATTTTCAAAAGTCTTTTTTTTTGATAAAATATATCTAGAGTTGATGGGAGGATGACATGGGCAAAATAATATCTATAGTAAATCAAAAAGGTGGTGTTGGTAAAACTACTACTAGTATAAATCTATCAGCGTGTTTAGGTTACTTAGGTAAAAAAACTTTGCTTATAGATTTTGATCCACAAGGAAATGCTTCAACTGGTGTTGGTATAAATAAAGGTGATGCAATATTTAGTATATATGATGTAATGTTAGATAAAATTGAAGTACATAAAGCAATAGTCAGAACAAAATTTAAAAATCTAGATGTAATACCTGCCACTATAAATCTTGCTGGTATGGATATAGAACTCTTAAATAGAAGTGCAAGAGATCAAAACTTTATAAAAACATCTCAATTAAAAAGACACATATTTAATTTAAAAGAGCATTATGATTACATAATTATAGACTGTCCTCCATCTTTAGGACTTTTAACAACAAACTCCTTAGTCGCATCAGATTCTGTGATTATACCAGTTCAATGTGAATTCTTTGCTTTAGAAGGAATAATGCAATTATTAAACACTGTAATGTTAGTACAAAAAAATTTAAATCCTAAATTAGATATAGAGGGTGTGCTTCTTACAATGTACGATAGTAGAACAAAATTAGGATCAGAAGTAGTAACTGAGATAAAAAGGTATTTTAAAGAGAGAGTTTATGATACACTTATACCTAGACTAGTTAGATTATCAGAAGCACCATCACACGGAAAACCAATACATGTCTATGACCCAACTAGTAGAGGAACAGAAGCCTATTTAAACTTAGCGAAGGAAGTGATAGTTAGAAATGGAAACTAAAAGAAGAGCTTTAGGTAAGGGATTGGAAGAACTATTTAATTCTGAAAGTTTAGAAATAGAAAAACTAGAAGAAAGAATAAGAGAAACGGCAACAAATGATGAAGTAGTAGAAATAGGTTTAGAAGAATTAAGAAAAAACCCTTATCAACCGAGAAAGGTTTTTGATGAAGAAGCACTAAAAGAATTATCAGAATCTATAAAGACGTATGGGGTCGTTCAACCCATAATAGTAAAAAAAAGTATACGTGGTTATGAAATAATTGCAGGAGAAAGAAGAGTTAAGGCAAGTAAAATGGCTGGACTTTTAACCGTACCTGCTATTGTTAGAGATTTTACTGATGAACAAATGATGCAAATTGCTCTTTTAGAAAACTTACAAAGAGAAGATTTAACTGCAATAGAAGAAGCAAATGCATATAAAGATTTAATAAATGCACTTAAAATAACTCAAGAAGAATTATCTACAAGATTAGGTAAAAGTAGAAGTCATATAACTAATATATTAGGTCTTTTAAATTTACCTTTTTCTGTTCAAGATATGTTATTAAAAAGAAATATATCTATGGGACACGCTAGAGTTTTGAGCAAATTAGAAGATCACATTCAAATAGAAGCTTTAGCAAAAAAAGTAATAGATGAAGGTTTAAGTGTAAGAAATCTAGAATCTTTAATAGATGTTAATTATAAAAGGAAAGCACCTATTGTTAGAAAACCTAAAAGTATAGAATATAAGTATGTTGAAGAGATATTAAAAGAAAAATTAGATACAAAAGTTTCAATTTCTAACAATAAAATACAAATTAGTTATGTTTCTAAAGAAGATTTAAATAGAATTTTAGAAATTTTAGAAATAAAAATTGATTGAGGATATATGAAAGAATATAAAGAAGGTTCATTAGTAATAATGAAAAAAATACATCCTTGTGGAGAAAACAAATGGGAAGTAATTAGAACTGGAATAGATATAAAACTAAGATGTACAAAGTGTGATAGAGTAGTTATGATACCTAGAATAGACTTTGAAAAAAGATTAAAGAAGGTAGTTGAATAATATGGAAGAAGTTCAAAATAAGAATAAAAGATGGTTTAATAGCGCAATATTCTTTTTTATAATATTGATTGTTTTTACGTTTATAATTAGTATTATAGGGTCTGCATTAAATTGGGAAGGGACATATTTAGTAAAAAATTCTATTACAGGAACTCTAGACTCTAAATTAATATCAGTTGAATCTTTGTTTTCTAGAGAAGGTATTAGGTACATGATAGGGAACGTAGTTTCAAATTTTATTAATTTTAAGCCTCTTGCAATATTTTTATTTACAATGATTGGAATTGGTTTTGCTGAAAAAACTGGTTTATTTTCTGCTATATTTGATTCTTGGCAAAAAAGGATAAATAAGTTTTGGTTAACTTTTATAGTAGTGTTAATATCTATTCTTTCAAATATAATTGGAGAGGTTGCTTTTACTGTAATAATACCTATATCTGCTATACTTTTTTTAATAAATAATAGAAATCCTATGGTAGCTATTTTAGCATCCTTTGTTGGAATAACCGCTGGATCTGGTATAAATTTTATTACATCACAAACTAATTTTGATACTTTAAATAATCTTTTATTAGGAGCAAAGTTAATTGATCCTACATATAAAATGAATTTGTCAGGTAATATAATTTTTGAAATAGTTGGAACAATTGGACTTGCATTTCTAATAACATATATAACAGAAAAATTTACGACAAAAAAACTTTCAAAATATAAAGTTGATGAAGTTTTATCAGAAGAAGAAATACCAAAAAAGAAAAAAAGAAGAGCATTATTATATTGTTTTTTAGTTTCTTTATTACTAGTATCTTTCTTTATATATATGTTAATACCTACAGGTGCACCATTGTCTGGGCTTCTTCTTGATTATGAAGTTAAAGACTCTATGGCAAGAATATTCAGCCCTAACTCATATGTTGCAGAAGGATTATCGTTTGTAATACTTTCAATGCTTTTAATATGTGGTTGGATTTATGGAAATGTTGTTGGAACTCTAAAGTCATCTAAAGGATTACCTAATTATTTGTATAACTCTTTAAATAACATAGGTGGTGTTTTAATTTTACTTTTCCTAGCATCACAACTAATTGCTTTATTTCAAAAGAGCAATATCGGATCAGTATTTACTATTTGGATATCAAATTTTATAGAAAGTTTAAATCTTTCTGCTATTCCACTTATGTTCATTTTCTTTATATTGATTTTACTTGTAAATATACTAGAACCATCGGCACTTACTAAAGTTTCAATTTTAGGACCAATTGTAACTCCTGAGTTTATGAAAGCAAATGTAACTCCTGAATTTTTACAAATAATATATAAATTAGCGGGTTCTACATCGGATATAATTACTCCAATATTTCCACACTTTGTTGTTTTCTTGGGAATGATATTAATATATGGAAAAAAGAACGACGAGTTAAAAATAAAAGAGGTTTATATGAGTTTAATACCTTATTTTGTTGGAATTACATTATTTTGGATGATTTTTATACTATGTTGGTATATAATAAACATTCCAATGGGTCCAGGAATATACCCAACATTATAGGAGGTTTATATGAGTTTAAAAGCAGGAATAGTAGGTTTACCAAATGTGGGGAAATCTACTTTATTTAATGCGATTACAAAGAAAAATATTTTAGCGGCTAATTATCCTTTTGCAACAATAGATCCTAATGTTGGAGTTGTTATTGTACCTGATAAAAGATTATTAAAATTAGAAGAGATGTATATGCCAGAAAAAACAATACCAGCAACATATGAATTCATAGATATAGCGGGTTTAATTAAAGGAGCATCAAAAGGAGAAGGTCTTGGTAATAAATTTCTAACAAACATAAGAGAGGTTGATGCTATTTGTGAAGTTGTTAGATGTTTTGATGATGATAAAATAATTCATGTTGAAAATTCTATAGATCCAATTAGAGATATAGAAATTTTAGAAATGGAACTTATGATTTCCGATTTAGAAATAGTAGAATCCAGATTAGAGAAGATAGAGAAAAAAGCGATGACTACCAAAGATAAAGATTCAATATTAGAAGTTGAACTTTTTAAAAAGATAAAAGAGTCTTTAGATAATGGAATCCCTGCTAGAAAATTAGAGTTTTCAAAAGATGAAAAACTAATTTTAAAATCATTTGGTTTACTATCCTTAAAACCTGTTATATATGTTGCCAATATAAGAGAAGAAGATTTGATTACTGGAAATAAATATATTGAATTAGTAAAAGAACATGCACTAAATAATAATTCGGAATGTGTTGTAATGTGTGCAAAAATAGAAAGTGAATTAAGTGAATTAAACGAGGATGACAAAGCGTCGTTCTTGATAGAGCTCGGTATACCTGAAAGTGGATTAGATAAGTTAATTAAAGCAACATATAGACTGTTAGGTCTTGCCACTTATTTTACTGTTGGAGCTGATGAGGTTAGAGCTTGGACATATAAAGTTGGAATGAAGGCTCCAGAATGTGCCGGAATAATTCATACCGATTTTGAAAGAGGATTTATTAGAGCAGAAGTAATGAGTTATGAGGATTTAATAAATTTTGGTAGTGAATTAAAAGTAAAAGAAGCTGGTAAAGCAAGATTAGAAGGTAAAGAATATTTAATGCAAGATGGCGATATTTGTCATTTTAGGTTTAACGTATGAAAAAAATACTTTTAATATTTATGGTTTTAACACTTTTAGGGTGCTATAAAAAAGAAGAACCTATTATAGAAAACAAGCAAGAACCTGTTATTGAAGAAAATGTTTATGAAGATAAAAACCCTGTTGTTTTAGGAACATATGATAATGAAAGAAAACTTATAGATGAATATGTAGGATCTTGGGTTAAGAAAAAAGATATAGTATGGCTTAGTATATTTCCTACAAAAGAATCCAATTTATCAAAAGAAAATAGTAATGTTATATGGAATAATCTTTGGAAAGAAAATTTAAATAATAATTATAAATTTGGTTTAGAGGTATCATATGAAATTACTAATGAAAAAATTGAATTTACAATGTTAAAACAAAGTGATAATACATTCTTTAAATATTTAGAAATATACTTATACGACGGATATAATAATACTGCTAAATGGATTTCGCATTTAGAAGACAAAGATTTTAAGGAAAACACAGTTTTTACATCCATAAAAATAACAAGTGGCGAATTAATAGATAATATAAAATCCTCTATAAAAATAAAGTTGTTTACATATGATACACCAGATGACTTTGACTCAAACGGTAATTATATAGGTAAAAGTTATCATGTTATATTAATAAAAAAACTATAGAGAAAAAACATTTACTTATAGTTTTTTTTTTGCTATAATGATTACCGAGTATTAATTACTCCTTGTCTTTCTAAAGTGAAAGACCGTAAGACCGAAAGGAGGTAAATATGAATTATGAAATTATGTTCATAGTTAGACCTGATATGGAGGAAAATGCACAAAAAGATCTAATAAAATCTTTTGATAAGATTTTAAAAGATAATGGAGCAAAAATAGATTCATTCAAGGAACTAGGACAAAAAGAATTAGCATATGAAATAGATAAGCACAAGAGTGGTTTTTATTTTCTTTATGAAATATCAGGAAAAACTGCAAATGCACAAAAAGAATTTGATCGTATCGCTAATTTAAGCGAAGATGTAATTCGTCATATGATAATAAATTTAAGTAGGTAGTAGGAGGGAATATGTTAAATAAAGTAGTTTTGATAGGTCGTTTAACTAAAGATCCAGATTTAAGGTATACAACAAGTAATATACCTACTGTAAATTTTACTTTAGCGGTAAATAGACCATTTACTAACCAAAGTGGGGCAAGAGAAGCAGATTTTATAAATGTTATTGTATGGAGAAAACAAGCAGAAAATGTTAAAAAATACATAACAAAAGGAAGTTTAATTGCAGTTGAAGGAAGAATACAAACAAGAAATTATGAAGATAAAGAAGGAAAGAAAGTTTATGTAACAGAAGTGGTCGCTGATAATGTTCAATTTTTAGAACCAAAAGGACAAAGAACTATGGGAGATAACAATAGTTATCAACCTATGGATGACATTCCTACTACAGATGTTGGTGATGAACCATATATCGATTTTGGTCAAACAGTAGAACTAAGCGATGACGACATAGCGTTCTAGAAGGAGGAAACATGGCAGAGTTTTTTAAAAGAAGAAAAAAAGTATGTCAATTATGCCAAGGTAAAACTATAAATTATAAAGATGTTGAAATTATAAAAAAATATATAAATGAAAAAGGTAAAATATTACCTAGAAGAGCAACTGGTGCTTGTGCAAAACACCAAAGAGAAATCGCATCTGAAATAAAAAGATCACGTTATATGGCATTAGTACCATTTACAGAATAGAAATATTCTGTTTTTGTTAGGGGGATTATGAAACAAATATTTTTTATAACAGGTAATAAAGGAAAAAAAAGCATCATTTCAAAGCAAGTTTGAGGGAAGTGATGTAATTGTTGAAACTGCAGATTTCAAATTTGAGGAACCAAATATAAACGATATAGAATATATTGCAAGAGAAAAAGTTTTATATGCTTATTCAAAATTGCAAAAACCATGTATTGCATTAGATGCTGGTTTTTATATACCAAATTATCCGGGTAAACCAAATTTCCCTGGGGCTTTTCCTAAAAGAGAACTTTTAGATAAAATAGGGTTAGATGGTTTAATTGATAATATGAAAGATGTTGGTGATAGATATTGTTATTTTAAGGAAGTTGCAGCATATTTTGATGGTATAGAAGTTAAATATTTTTATGGTGTATCAGAAGGATATTTATCAGAAGAAATAAGGAATGTTGATAGTGATAAAAAATGGTCTGATTTATGGTACGTTTTTATTCCCAAAAACGAAACAAAAACATTATCTGAAATGACCGATATAGAAAGACAAAATAGAAAAGATAATCATACATCCGCCATAGATGAATTTGTCTTTTGGTATAAAGATATAAAAGTGTTAAAGAAATAGTAGATTTTTGGGGTGTTTTATGATAAAGTACTTAACAGAGGAAGTGAAATAATGGAAACAATATTATTAATAATATCGATACTACTAATAACAATTGTTATATTACAAAGTTCTAAAGCAGAAGGAGTGTCACAAGTTATACAAGGTGGTAATTTAGATTTATTTTCAAACAGAAAAGAACGTGGTAGTGAACTATTTATTACAAGATTGACCTTAGTACTTGGGGTATCGTTTTTTGTAATATGTTTAATAATGTCATTAAAATAAAAATAAAATATAAAGAACTAGATATTAGTTCTTTTTTATTTTATAATGTATATGGAGGACTTATGGAAAATAATAGGTTTTTGGAAGTTAAAAAAAAATTAAGTAGCGTTTATCATAAAGAACTTTTTATTGGTGATGCTGGTTTGGAAAACTTATTTAGCGAGTATGTGGGATTACTGTTTTCTGATTTGTTTGGAACAACCCCACATCAAATAAATATTACAGAAGGCGCAGATTACTCAGGGGTTTATAATGGATTAATTGATTTTGATATCAACAAGAAAGGAATTGAAGATTTTAAAGAAGGAAAAGCTCTAACTTTATTTGAAACAATTGCTCATGAATTTAAGCACTTTCATCAAAAAAGAGACTTTAATAAAGTAAGTTTAGGAAATTCTTTTATGGAAAAAGACTTATATTTAAAAAATGTAATTCCAAACTATTATGAAGATAACTATTATTTATATGCTCAAGAGGTAGATGCGTATTTATCTCAGACGAATGATGCGATTGCTTTGCTTAACGATCTTAACATTACTCCATCTAGTGAAGAAATAAACGAATCTATTGAAAAAACTAAAGATTTTAAATTACTAACTATAAGAAATGTTGATGGAAATGTAATTGACATATATGATGCATATAAAGATACGCTAGAAACAGAATCTATTAAGTTTGATGAATATGATAAAAAAACATTTATGGACCTTAGACCTTGTAGTAATATAGAGTATAAATATGAAGAAGGCGGGTTCGTTAGAAGAACTTCAAATGAAGTTACTGAAATATATGATAGTTGGAAGGAAGGTAATATTGAATTACCTGGAAAACAATTAGAAATAGAAACATATTTTAATTTTACTACAGAATATTTAAGGGAAATAGAAAACACCATAATAAAATAAAAAAATATGGAGGACTTATGAAAGAATACATTATAAAATTATTAGATGAGATAAAGAGACCTTTGGATGAAAATGAAATATATGATGAATTAAAGTTAGATGGTATTTCTTCTTTAACAGAAGTTTGTAATATAGTTAGAAACATGGAATCAAATGGAGAAATATATAAAACTAACAGCGGAAAGTATACTCTTTTTAAATATACTCATTTATTTTCTGGAAGGCTATCAGTAAATAGAAAGGGTTTCGGATTTTTAATATTAGAGGATGCCCCCGACATATATATAGGTGCTTCTAATATGAAAGATGCAATTCATAACGACCTAGTCGCAGTAGAAAAGATAAATAAAGAAGAAGGAAAAGTTGTAAAAGTAATAAATAGAGAATTAAGTAATGTTGTTGGAGAATTAACTTTTAATAACAAAGAATATATTATAAATGTTGATACCGACAAAATAAGATTAAACATAATAATAGATAAAGAAAAAATGTTGAATGCAGTTCCAGGAAATATAGTATTAGTAGAACCTTATGAACAAGTTATTGGAAACAAATACAAAGGTAAAGTAATAAAAATATTAGGTCATAAAAACGATCCCGGAATAGATATACTTCAAATAGTTTATGAGCACAATATAAGAGATGTTTTTCCAGAAGAAGTATTAGAAGAAGTAAATAATATCCCAGATAAAGTATTGGAAAAAGAATATGAAGGAAGAATAGATTTAAGAAAAGATATAATTTTTACGATTGATGGAGATGACGCGAAAGATTTTGATGATGCTATATCAATAGAAAAATTAGATAATGGAAATTATAAACTTGGAGTACATATAGCGGATGTAAGTCATTATGTTAAACCTAATTCTAAATTAAATGATGAGGCATTAAATAGGGGAACAAGTGTTTATTTAATTGATAGAGTTATACCAATGTTACCACATAAATTATCAAACGGAATCTGTTCTTTAAATGAAGGTGTTGATAGATTAGCTTTAAGTTGTGATATGGAAATAGATATAAATGGAAATGTAGTAAATTATGATATATATGAATCTGTAATAAATTCTAAAAAGAGAATGACTTATAAAAATGTTAATAAAATATTAGAAAATAATGAACACATAGAGGGTTATGAAGATTTTATAGAAAAATTAAATCTAATGTTAGATTTATCTAAAATAATTAGAAAATCAAAAGTAAAAAATGGATATATAGATTTTGAAATTGAAGAACCACATATAATAGTTGATGAAACTGGAAAACCCGTGAATATAATGCTTAGAGAACATGGTGTTGGAGAAAAGTTAATAGAAGACTTTATGATAATTACCAATGAAACGGTTGCAAGTTATGTTTTTGGGTTAAATTATCCTTTTATATATAGAGTTCACGGGACTCCTAGAGAAGAAAAAATAGAAAGTTTTATTTCTATGGTTAGTAGTCTTGGATATAAGGTAAAAGGAAATGCAAAAAATATAACTTCAAAATTTGTTCAACAAATATTGGATTCTTTAAAAAATGAAGAAAATTATGAAATATTAGCGGAACTTGCTTTAAGATCTATGCAAAAAGCAATATATAGTACCGAAAACATAGGACACTTTGGTTTGGCTAGTAAAATATATACTCACTTTACAAGTCCTATTAGGAGATATCCAGACTTAACTATTCATAATTTGTTAAAGGGATATTTAAAAAACGACTTTACTAATAAACTTGGAGACTTATCATATATTGCCGAACTTTCTTCTACAAACGAAAGAACAGCTATAGAGTGTGAAAGAGATGTTAACGATATGAAGATGGCTGAATATATGAAAGATCACATTGGAGAAGAATATACCGGAATAATATCGGGTTTAATTCCTAATGGTATGTTTATTAGACTACCAAACTTAATAGAGGGTTTTGTTCATGTGTCTGAACTGGGAGATGATTATTTTGTCTTAAATCAAGATAGTCATATGTTTATAGGAAAAGACAAAGGAAAAAAATATAGATTAGGAGATAAAATTAAAATAGTAGTAAAAGATGCAAATAAAGAAGAAAGGACAATAGATTTTGATCTAAGTATTGAATAAGATGAAGCAAAAGAGAAAATTAAAGAAAAAACCTATAATAATTTTGATTGTTTTTATAAGTTTAATATTACTTATAACTTTATTTTTAGTTTTTAAAGATAGTTTTATTAAAAAGGTAGAAACCCCAAAAACATTGGAAAAAGATGATACAATATCGCTTTCAATGTTGGTTGCGGGCAACATAGTTTTAAATCAAAATATGATAAAAGATGCTTTAATACAAGGTAATACATATAAATTTGATTATTTATTTAAAGATATAGATGTCTTAGAAAATAATTATGATCTAAAATATTATAATCAAGAAAGTATAATAGGGGGACAAGATTTAGGTTATAGTTTAAATAATTTGTATAATTCACCAAAAGAAATTGGTGACGCAATGATTTCTCGGGGATTTAATTTGATTTCTTTAGCGAATTATCATTCTTTTGATAAAAGAGAATCTGGAATAAAAAATTCTTTAGACTATTTTAAAACAAAGAATATATTATATAGTGGTCAAAACAAAAGTGAAATAAAAGATATATCAATAAAAACAATAAAAGGTTTAAAGTATACTATGTTATCTTATACTATGAACACTCAAAACAAATTAACAAAAGACAAAGAATACTTAATAAGTTTGTATGATAAAGAAATTGTAAAAAAAGACATAGAAAGAGTCAGGAAAGATGTAGATTTATTAATAGTTTCTATATCTTGGGACAATTTAAAAAATGGAGAAGTTACAAAAGAACAAATAGATGTAGCAAATTATTTATCATCATTAGGGGTAGATATTTTAATTGGAAACGGACTATATTCTATACAACCAATAGATAAAATTAATAACATGTTAGTAATTTATTCATCTGGTAACTTACTTTCGAATTTCTCTGTCGTAGATAGTGACACTTCAATTGCAACAAAGTTAAACATAAATTTCAAAAAAGAAAAAGGTGTTGTAAACAAACTAACTTTCAATGATATAACTTCTTACATGCTTTATACTAGTGGTAAAAATGAAACAAATTTTAAAATCAATAAATATGGTTCACTAAATGAATCTATATTAAAAAATTATAATGATTATTATGAAAAATATTCCAATGTACTTAAGTCAAAAATAGATGTTGTGGTAAAAAAGTAGGTTTATATGGAAATAGAAAATAGAAAAGCTAAATTTGATTATTTTATTGAAGACACTTATGAAGCGGGTATAGTTTTAAAGGGCACTGAAATAAAATCAATAAGAGAAGGAAAGTGTAATCTTAAAGATAGTTATGCAATAATAAGAAATAATGAGGTTTTTTTATTGAATGCTCACATTTCCTCATATGATAAGGGAAACTTATTTAATCACGAAGAAACTAGAACCAGAAAACTTTTGCTTAATAAAAAAGAGATATTAAAATTAAGAACAAAATTGGATGTAGAAGGATATACTTTAATACCATTAAAAATCTATTTCAAAAAAGGATTAGCAAAAGTATTAATTGGTATCACTAAGGGAAAAAAAGACTACGATAAAAGAGAAAGTATAAAGAAAAGAGATATTGAAAGAGAAATTAGAAAAAACGGGGCATTTTAATTGAAATACTCGTTTTTATTTTGTTGCATTTTTTTCATATTTAATATATAATTGTTTAAGATAGAGGGGTTTATCTAAGGAGTGGTATTTTGCAACTATTATTAATAAAAAAGGATAAAATTGATACTATAAAATTACCATCAAACGTTTTTGGTAGTTATTGGATTGTAGACAAAAATAATTATAAAAAAGATACCAACTTAATTAACGTAATAGAAGAATCTGGAAATTGGAAAATAATAAGTAACGAAGAGAATAAAATAATAGAGAGCAATGGAACTGTAGTTGATTCTGCAATATTAACAGAATACAGTTTTTACTATATACAAACTAAAGAAAAAGAAGTATATATTTTATATTCTTCTCCTATATATGACAAAAGTACTATAAAATTAGATTTTAAAAATTTAAATGAGATAAATATTGGTAGTGGCCCCTCAAATGAAATTGTTTATAATTTGCAAGTTGTTGGTAAAAAAAACACTAAACTTTTATTTTTAAATAATAAGTGGGTTGTTAAAGATTTAGATAGTAAATTTGGGACATATATTAATGGAGTGGCAATAAAAGAACAAGAACTATTAAATGGGGATGTTATTTTTATAATGGGTTTAAAAATAATTATAATTGGAAATTGTTTATTAATAAATAATCCCTTTAACGCGGTTTCTTACAATCAAGATTTATTCAACATTTCAAAACAATCTCCTAAGGTTTTTGATTCTTATATTGAAGAAGATGAAAGTATAGAACTATATAGAGAAGAAGACTATTTTTCAAGATCTCCAAGATTTAAAACTTTAATAGAAAAAGAAGTTTTAATAATAGATTCTCCACCATCAAAGCAGTCAACAGAAGAGATGCCTTTAATGTATATAATTGGACCTATGCTTACAATGAGTATGATGTCATTAATGACTGTGTTCACATCACTAAATAGATATTTATCTGGAGAGGCTGAGTTTAAAACGGTATTACCATCTTTAATAGTGGGTTTTGCGATGATGTTAAGCATGATATTGTGGCCCCTATTAAACAAAAATTATCAAAAAAAGAAAAAAGTAGAATACGAAAGAGAACGTCAAAAAAAATATGGTGGATATATTGATTCGAGAAGGGATCAATTAGAATTAATATCAAAAAAACAAAAGCAAATTTTAATTGAAAACTATTTACCAGCGCCAGCATGTGAAACAATAATTTTGAATAAAAACAGACAATTATGGGAAAGAAAGATAGAACAACCAGATTTTCTATCTATACGTTTAGGGATAGGGAACGTTCCTCTTGAAATAGATATAAAATACCCGGAAACACATTTTTCTATGGATGAAGACAACTTAAAAGACGAATTAAACAGGGTAGTAAATGTATCTAAAGAAATAAAAGATGTTCCAATAAGTATATCTTTTGTAGAAAAGAATTATTCAGCAATAGTTGGGAAAAGACAAATAACAAATGAATTTTTAAAAGAAATAATTTTACAAATGGTTACTTTTCATAGTTATGAAGATTTAAAATTGGTTTTCTTTATGGATCCAGATTATGAATCTGATTTTGAATATCTAAAGGTTTTGCCACACGTTTGGTCAGATGATAAGTCAATTAGATATTTTGCAACAGGTTATGAAGAAATGAAAGAACTTTCTACATATTTGGAACAAGAACTACAAGAACGTTTGGAAAGTGAGAACAGTGGGAATAAAGATTATAAATCTTTTTATCCATATTATGTTTTAATTACAAATAATTATAAGATATCAAAAAATATTCAACTTTTCTCCAAGGTATTAAAGCAAAAAATTAATATTGGTTACAGTGTAATAGTAATTAATGAAACGCTATCAAATTTACCTAACGAAACAACAACATTTATAAGTATAGATAGTAATAAAGGTGGAGTGTTTGAAAGTGAACTTGTTTCTACAAAACAAAAGGAATTCTTCTTAGATAAAGCACCTTTAAACAATTTGAAACAAAGTTTTAAAGTTATTGCAAATACACCATTAAAATTATCTAAAGAAATGTATGCCTTACCTAAAACGTATACTTTTTTAGAAATGTTTTCTGTTGGAAAAGTTGAACAACTAAATGCTTTATATAGGTGGAAGACCAATGATTCAATAGTTTCTCTTCAGACACCAATAGGAATAGATAGTCATGGAATGATATCTGTATTAGATATTCACGAAAAAGCGCACGGACCTCACGGTTTAATAGCAGGTATGACAGGTTCTGGAAAAAGTGAATTAATACTTTCATATATATTATCTCTAGCGGTTAATTATCATCCGGATGATGTTTCGTTTGTCTTAATAGACTATAAAGGTGGTTTTTTAGTTGGAGCACTACAAAATAACGAACTTGGTATAAAACTACCTCATCTGGCGGGTTCAATAACAAACTTAGATACAGTTGAAATGAATAGATCTTTATTATCTATACAAAGTGAATTAAAAAGAAGACAAAGGATGTTTAATGATGTTAGAGAAGAGTTAAATGAAAGTACAATTGATATATATAAATATCAAAAACTTTATCATGAGGGATTAGTAAAGGAACCTATGCCTCATTTACTTATTATATCTGATGAATTTGCAGAGTTAAAAACCCAACAATCTGAATTTATGGATCAACTTATAAGTACTGCACGTATTGGACGTAGTTTGGGAGTGCACTTAATACTTTCCACTCAAAAACCATCTGGTATAGTAAACGATCAAATCTGGAGTAATAGTAGATTTGAAATATGTTTAAAAGTACAAGAAAAATCAGATAGTATGGATGTAATAAAGTCTCCAGAAGCTGCGAGTTTAAAGCATGTTGGAAGGTATTATCTTCAAGTTGGATATAATGAATATTTTTCTTTGGGTCAATCAGCTTGGACTGGGGCAGCATATATACCATCGGATAAAATAAAAAAAGAAGTGGATACATCAATAGATTTTATAAATAATACAGGAACCATAATTAAAGAAGTGGAAGAACCAAGAAATAATCAAACTTTATCTGAAGGTGAACAAATATCTTCTATAGTAAAATATTTATCTGCTTTAGCTAAAAAAGAAAGCATAAATGTTAGACAACTTTGGTTAGATAGAATTGCGGATAAAATCTTTATAGATAAACTTGTGAAAAAATATAATTATAAAGCAGAGCATGGTGTAATTAATCCTATAATTGGAGAATATGATGACCCATTTAATCAAGCACAAGGATTGTTGACACTCCCTTTATCTAACGAGGGAAATGCCATAATATATGGTTCTGCAGATAGTGGGAAAGAGTTGTTATTAAACAGTTTAATATACTCTACAATTACAAATCACTCTGTAGATGAAGTTAATATATATATATTAGATTTTGGTACAGAATCTCTTAGAGTTTTTTCTGAAGCCCCCCAAGTTGGAGATATACTTTTTGCAGAAGATACAGAAAAAGTTAATAATATATTTAAGATGATTAGAAAGGAAATAAATAATAGAAAAAGATTATTTGTTGACTACTATGGCGATTATCAATATTATATAAAAAATAGTGGTAAAATAATACCTACAATTATTGTTATTATAAACAACTTTGAGGTATTTCAAGAAACATATCCCAACTTTGAAGAAGAAATATTACAGCTTACAAGAGAGGGATTAAAATATGGTATTGTTTTTATATTTAGTGTTAATACTGCCAACTCAATAAGATATAAACTTGCTAAAAACTTTAGACAAAAAGTTTCTTTACAACTTAACGATGATAATGATTATTCAAATATATTTGATAGGGTAAAAGACAAATTGCCATCCAAAGTATATGGAAGAGGTTTAGTAGAAGTCAATGGATTACATGAATTTCAAACCTCATATATAATAGATGAAGAAGATATAAACAAACACATATTACAAATAAGCAGAGAGTTAAAAGAAAAATATAAAATTTCTGCTAAAAAAGTTATGATCTTACCAGAAAGGGTAACTTTAAATTTGGTTGGAAGCAATTTAGAGGATTTAAACTCTGTTCCAATAGGAGTGGAAAAAGAAAGTTTGGATATTTCAACATATAATTTCAAACAGAATCTAACTACATTGATAGTTTCTCAAGATTTCTCAGCATCACATAATTTTATAAATACTTTAATATATGCACTTAAAAAGAATAAAGATGCTGATCTGATTATATTAGACAACGAAGACATCGTTGAAATAAATGAAAAATCTGAAATAAAGTATTATAATGCTGACTCTAATCAATTCTTTATGGATATAAGTAAAGATGTAAACGAACAATATGAGACCTATTTATCAAGCAACTATAGTAAAAATGCACTTAAAGATTATAAAAACAAACTTATAATAATAATAGGGATAGAAAAATTTAAAAATAGATTATCTGATGATAATCAAAAAGAGTTAGACAAATTTTTTGAAAAGTCACAAGAGATGCAAAAACAAATGTATATTTTTGTAGATAACGTTGACAAATTCAAAAAATTAGAATACGATAATTGGTATAGGAGTATAGTTAATGCTAACCAAGGAATTTGGTTGGGTAATGGAATTGCAGATCAATTTACTTTAAAATTAGTCAAAGTCGGAAAAGAGTTATACCAAGATATTGGAAGTGGTTTTGGATACAATGTCAAAAGAGGCATTCCAACTCTTGTAAAACTAATAGATGATGACGATAGTGAGGTAGAAATATTATGAACAAAGTTTATATAATATTATTCGTGCCACAGATTGGCGAGAGATATGAAATGTTTCTACCAATAAGTAAAAAAATAGGTGTAATTTCAAAGTTATTAACCAAATCAATAAATGAACTATCTGATGGTTCGTTTCCCATAAAAGACTCTCTCCTATATGATAGAGAAACGGGCAACATGTATGATTTAAACATCACGTTAAAAGAATCAAACATTAGAAATGGTTCTGAGATAATTTTAATATAGTAAGGAGGTGAAACATATATGTTAAGTTTAGACACAGCAAAATTTGATAGTGAAATGACTCAAATAGAAAACGATCAAAAAAACATAGCGCGTATTGTTTCTGAAATTGAAACAGAAACGAATAACATGATTCAAAACGGGTTGAATGCACCAGAAGCAAAAGGCTTATCAGAGTCATTAAAAGCTAAAGCTTCAGAAATGCTTGCAAAAACAGAAGAAATTAAAGTTGAAACAAAAAATGCTTTTGCAACTGCATCACAAAACATAATGCAAGCAAGTTCTACAAATGCAAGAAATGTTCCATATTAATTAGAAAGGAGATTTTATAATGGATAATAGACCAACTGCAATGTCTGATGGTGGAGGTGCTTCTTTAAAAATTGAAGTTAATCCAGAGTTAATAAAACAGTCAGTTTCTAAAGTTGACTCATTACAATCAGAGTTAAAAACAGCTATGGAAAGAATGAGTTCAAATATAGAACAAACAACAGGTGTTGTTAGTACTAGTGCTAACAATATAAGACAAAAAAGTACAGAGGTTATGCAAGAAAGCAAAACAAAGGTAATTGCTGCTATAGATTCATACAAAAATTATATAGATAGCGTTGCAGAAGCATACTTCAAAGCAGATACAGGAATTAGTTAAAATAAGTCTCTATATAGAGACTATTTCTAATTAAACAAAACATTGTTTAATTAGAAATGGTTTTTATGAAAGGGTGATATAATGGCTAAAGATAAAATAACAGTTGATTTTGCTAGTGTGGAAAGTTATGCAGGAGGACTAAAAACTAAGGCTGAAAGTTTTAATTCTGATTTAAATAATAATGGAAATTTGACCTCTTCATTTTCAAGTTTGATAAATAGTGGTCTGGTTCCTAATTATTTTTCTGATTATTCTAATTATTTTGAAAAAATAAAAACTTTTATGAATAATTTATCCGACGGAATAATGAAGTACCATACTAATTTATCAGATATAGAAGGTTATGTTAGAATTCAAGATGCAAGCGAAGAAACTGTACAACTTGATAAAAACCCAGAGAAAACAAGTTATACCCCAGAAAACATAATTATTACCAATTCAGGAAATGTTTCTGTAAATGGTGAAACTGGAGGAGCAACAATAACGCAAATTAGAATTCCGGCATACATAATTTTAGAATCTGGATATGGAAAATTACCAATATATACGACTTTGCCGGAATTAAATGTTGTTTTACAAAACATATTAAGTAAATTTGGTATTACTTTACCAGATCTATTATCTGGTAAATTTAATCCTACAATGACAGATATTATTGCCCAATCTCCAAATTTAAGTGTTCTTATTTCAACGATTACTCAAATGGAAGCAATCGTGCTTCAAGGTTATTTAAGAGAGTTATCTAGTTATGTCGCAAAGCCGCCACTATATCCTAACGCTGAGTTGTTTTTGAAATATTTAGCCAGTAGCAAGGGAATACCGTTTAGTGCGCTTTTAACAGACACTAACTATGCGATTGAAATAAAAGATTCTCTAATAAAACATAAAGATTCTTTAATTATATTAAATGATTTATCATTAACAAACGATAAAGATATTCAAACTGAACTAAACAACATTATTTATGGAACAAATAAACCACAAAAAGATATAGATCCAGTTACTAAAGAAATGTTATCAGACTATTTAAAGGTTGTTTCTCAAGAAAACAATTTAAGTTTAAAAGAAATGTTAACTGATGAAAAATATGCAGAATTGTCAAAAAAGGCTTTAGAGAGTTTTGTAAATAAAATTTTATACGGGGAGGATACAGATATTCCCTTTGCAGAAATAATAAAAGAGGTCCAACCAATACTAGATGATAAAGGAACTACAGTAGAAGATATTTTGTCCGGAAAAGAAAACGATACTTTAACTGATATAATAGAGAATACAGAAGACAGTAAAGTTGTAGAAATAGTAAAAAACATGGACGATGAAGCTCTTCAAGACTATATAGAGGAAATCGTAGAAAATAAACATCCGACAATAATTGAAAAACCAGTTATAAAAGAAATAATAAAAACAATTGTAATAAATAAAGAGATAATAAGAACACCATCTTTATTTGATAATTCTAAGAACGAAATAAAACCTTTAGAAAAACCAATAGTAGAAGAAATAGAAATCCCCACAGAAGAAAACTTAGAAGACAACAATGTGGAAGAAAAACCAATAATAGTAGATGATACAGTAAAAGAGATACTACAAGATAGTAAGTATGCTCCACAAATAAAGGAAACTGTAAAAAACAATAATTCTTTAGGTTGGCTTGCTTTATTGCCAATCGCAGGTATTGGAATTGTTCCTCTATATAGTGCTTTAAAAAACAAAAAAGAAAAAGAAAATGATAGAGAAGAAATATATTATGATACTGAACCTAAAATAACTAAAATAATAGTAAATGAAGATTTTTCTAACTTTGCAATATCAAACAGTTTAACAGAAGAAGATTTATTAAGTGGTGCTAATTTCGAAGTTCTTACTATGTATTTAAGTAAATTAGACAGCTTACAACTAGTATTAAATATTTTTTCAACAATTAAGGATGAGGTATTACAATCTTATTTATATGAAATTTATAGTTTAAAATATGAGCACATATGGAGCAAAAACTCTATGGTTTTAAAGGTAATATTTAATTCCTTAGTAGAAACTGGTAAAAAACAAAATCTAGAGATAGAAAATCTTTTAGCAAATACAAATTATGTTGTATGGGTAAAAAGTTCAATGATTGATTTATCAAGGTCTTATCAAAAATTTGAAGAGGACATAAAATATAGTGGTGGTTTTGTTACCTTTATAAACAACATTTTGAATAAAACCATAATAATTCCAGAAGAATATTTAAATCTACTAAAGTCTTATTTAGAGACAAATTCAAAAAACGAAAAACTAAACTTAAGTTCTTATTTAGAGGCAAATTCTAATAATGAAAGTAAATTGAAAATATTTTCAATTATTAATTTTGGAGATGGAAATAACAGCTATTCTTTGGGATTTGCAAATTTAATAGAAATGTTGAATGATGATAAATCAAATTATGGTAATGAAAACTTGAACAACAATATGATTATTGAGACTTCTGGGTATTTAGAACTTTTATTTAATTCAACAGAAGATCAAATATATAAGGCAATTGACAAAATTCTTAAAAGATATAATATAAACAAAGAAGACTTGTTTAATGGTAGTAGAGAAGATGTTTTAGATGTTTTGGTAGAGAAAGTCCCTAATATAGTAATTCTTTTAATATTATTACTCAATTTTGATTCTTCTAAATTACAACAATATTTATATAAATTAAACAAAGAAGAAAATAATAAATTTTTGTTGTTCTTATTCAAACATCTAACATATTTAGCAAAATCAGAAAACACAACAATAGATGCACTGCTTACCACTCCGAGTTATACAAATTTAATAAAAGAGTCATTAACCAATTTAAAAACATCTGTAATAAAAATATATGCTTTAAGTAAAAAAGATGATGATTCTTTAAATGATGAGATAAATAAATTGTTATTTACTGAAGATCCAAGTGTTTTTGGAATTGATAAGATAACAATTAATCTATTAAAAGATTATTTATCATCATCTGCAGATAAAATGAAAATGGGTTTAAATTCGTTATTAGACATTAACAGTATAAAAACATTAAGAAAACTTTTAGATAGTTTAATAGGAAACATAATCTATTTAAATTTTAAAGGCGAAGGAGAAGATGAGAAAGTAACAAAACAAAACTCACAAAATAATATTTCTTCTATTAATTTACAAAACAATAATCAAAACATAATTGCCGAAATTAGATCGAGATTTTCTCAAAACTTCATTCCAGAATTAAAAAGCAAAATCATAAAATATATTTCAATATTGGGAAGAGATACAAACTTATCTACAGATGATTATTTAGATAGTAAAGAATTTTCAAACTTTATAACTATTAACTTTGAAAATTCAAATCTCGTATCATTGCTTTATAACAATCTTTTAAGTCAGTCTTCTATATCTTTTGAAATAAATAGCAAATTAACCGAACTTGCAAGCAAAAATAATTTAAATATAGAAGAGTTACTTTCTTTAAAAGGAACTAATTTTATTGTCGAAAGTATAATAAAAGAGAAAAACATTCTTTATACATTGGAAGTTCTAATTAACTTAGAAGATGAATCATATTCAAAAATTATAAAAGAGTTAAATTTGATAAAACAAAATACAAATTTAAAAGAAATTTTTGAGTATATTGACTCTCATTTAAAACGCCCAGTACAAAAATCTATGGAAGATTATTTAAATGAAAGCAATAACTTGAAAAACACATGGATGCTATTATTAAAAATATTAATAATGTTGCTAATTACTTTATATTTATCAAATAAAGAAGAGGTGTTGTAATGAAACCAGTTATAGTTAACTTTGTTGAGATTGAAAACGCATTAAAAGTGATAAATGAAAATATTACAAAGATTAAGGAGAAAAAGGGGAATTTGGAAAGTTTAGTTACCGGTCTTGGTGAAGACTGGAAGGATTCTATAAGTAATTCTTATGATTTATATAAAGATTCATCATTTAATCTTGCGAAAGATCTTGAAAACGGAGCGATAGAACTTTTGACCTTATCAGAGCTTATTGAAACCTCAATGCAAATATATAAAAATAACGAAGACAGCGGAGAAACAATTATAAGAAGTATAGATTTTTAGGAGTAATCATGGATAAAAAGATAATATATGATAAATATTTAGAAGCGATAATTGCATCGGATTTAACACTACTTACAACACTTGCTGCAAATTTATCAAGTGTAAATTTGCAAAATTTGGATGTTAGTGCAAATTGGGATAGTTCTGTAAAAGAGGCGGTTGATTCAAAAATCAATGATTTAAAAATTAAAATTTCAATAATAACTTCAGAACAAACTAATTTAAATAATATTGTATCAAAGTCGAAAGAACTAAAGACCAAGATAGAATCATATAATAAAGTCTATTCAAATATAAGAAATTTATCTCGCCCGGTGCTTCAAAAGAACGCAACAGAAGAACAAAAAGTTGAATATAATAATAAAGTAAGAGAATATAATAAGAACGAGCAATATAAAACAGAATTAAATAATTTGGTTTCAGAAATAGAAGTACTAATTAGTTTTATAAAATCTATTAATTTTGGTTCTACGGCAACTACTTCTGGAGAAACCTCACCTGACACAATTTCAACTTCTTCTAATAATGAAAATGCACATATTAAAGCAGAAGAAATTTTAGCTTTAAAAGATGTAAACGCCTACAATTCTTATTGGAGCAACAATTTAGAAAAACCTATAAGTAATAAATTAACAATTCTTGAAATGAGTAATCAACACACTGAATCAAGCATTGAAATATCAAAGTCAATAATAGAAAACTCAGATAGCGACCTTGCAAAAAACCTGGCACAAATAGCGCTTACTAAAGAAGGTGGTCTTTATCAAATGCAAGCCTCAAACTTAGAGCAAGTAGACCAATATCAAAAACTTTATGATATATACAAAGGCTCTAATCATAATGGTAATAATAACGATTCCAATAATATGGATGGCGAACTAAGGTTAATTGCATATAGAAAATTGCAAGAACTTAATGCAAAAAAACCACCTACTGTTCAACCCGGAACTAGATCAACTACAGATTTGGATGAAATTGCTAAACAAACACAATCTTATATTGATTATGAAAATACAGCAGAAACAATAGGCGCAAAATATGATGCTGAAACAATAGCAACAATAGAAAAAATAAATTCAGAAATAGATGGGCTGGATTTAAGTATTAATAACAACCTTTTGAATCCTTATGCTTTGAATCCGCAACAAGTTGGTATATTTGAAGGATCGGAGGTCTTTACTGAACCTTCTAAAGAGTCTAGAGAAACCGTTGCATATTCTCTGTTTGCACAAGCAATACACGCAAAAGAAACCCCGGGTGCATTTCCTGTAGTTGGAACAAATTTAACAGAAATAAAGAGTAGCGACGGTAACTTAATGGGATATACATTATCGAGTTTTAATGGTCCTAACGGATATGAAGTATACAATCTTTACTTACCAGAAGGAGAATCAGGAACATACAGAGTGGAATTAGATCCAAAACAGTAGTTTAAAAATATTAATATAATGTTGGGAAGTGTGATATGACAAAAATTTTAGATTTTTTAGTAGATAATTATTTATATGTAGCCGGAATTTCTGGTTTCTTTATAGTAGTCTTAATTGGTTTTCTTTCAAAAAATGGAAAAAACAAAACAAAAAAAGAAGATGCTAAAAAAACAGAATCAGAAGAAATAACGAATAATAATTATGATAATTTTGTAGTTGCTCCTATTGAGACAAACGCAAACACAATTACAGTAGAACCAATAGAAGGTGTTGTTAAAGAACCTATAGACTTAACTCAGGCTATTCAAGCAACAGAAAACTTCGAAGTCGTATTAGAAAATAAGCCTGCAGAGACCTTAGATTTTGGAGAACATGTAGTACTCAATAAAGAAAAACTTGATGATGAAGTTGACATAATAGACTTTTCAAGCTTGAATGCATTTAAATCTAACGATGAGATAGCGCAACCAAAATAGTAAAAAAAGGTGATTAATGTTGACATTTATCATCTTTTTTAGTAAAATCATACTCGGTACATTTAAATCCCATTTTAAGTTTTCCGAAGAAACTTAATTTGAAGAAAGGGAAAAATATTATGAAAACTTTTATGCAAAGAAAAGAAGACGTTAAAAGATCTTGGTATGTAGTGGATGCAAGTGGTATTCCTTTAGGAAGACTAGCTAGCAAAATCGCAATCATACTAAGTGGTAAAAACAAACCAACATATACTCCACATATAGATGGTGGAGATAATGTAATAGTTTTAAATGCTTCAAAAGTTGAATTAACAGGAAAAAAACTTGATGATAAATTATATTATAATCACAGTGGTTATCCAGGAGGCCTTAGAACTAGAAATGCTAGAACAATGAGAGACAGATACCCAATAGAAATGATAGAAATCGCGGTTAGAGGAATGCTTCCTAAAGGAAGACTTGGTAGACAAATGTTAGATAAACTATTTGTTTACGAAGGAAATGAACATAAACACCAAGCACAACAACCAAAAGAATTGAAAGTTGAACAAGGAGAATAATATATGAAAGATGTAGTATATTTAGGAACTGGACGTCGTAAATCATCAGTAGCTAGAGTAAGAATGACTTCTGGAAAAGGAAAAATTACGATAAATGGTAAGGATATGAATGAATATTTACCATTCCCAACTTTGGTTTTAGATTTGTGTCAACCTTTGGATGTAACAAATACTAGAGATAAGTTTGATATAGAAGTAAATGCACAAGGTGGTGGTTTCTCTGGTCAAACTGGTGCAATTCGTTTGGGTATAACAAGAGCACTTTTAGAATATGATAAAAATACTGATCCAAAAAGTGAAACCTCATTTAGAAGAATATTAAAAGCAAATGGTTTTGTAACAAGAGATTCTAGAAAAAAAGAACGTAAGAAATACGGATTGAAAAAAGCTCGTAAAGCACCACAATTTAGTAAACGTTAATAATAAAACTGATTATACAATCAGTTTTAATTTTTTTAAATATAAATAAATCTTTTTGTCATCACATAAAAATAAAATGTCTTCTATACTAAAAAACTAATTTTTATGATATAATTTTAATGGTGATAATATGGCATTTAAAAAAGAATTTAAGACTTTAGAACAACAAATAGATATACTAAAGAGCAAGGGTTTAATTATATCAAACGAAGAAAAAGTAAAAAAGATACTATTTAGAGAAAACTATTTTTTTATAAATGGTTATAGATATATTTTTTTTAAATCTCAAGAAGATAGAACTTTTATAGATGGAACAACTTTTGAAGAACTATATGGATTTTTCTTATTTGATAGGAATATTAGAAATATAATGTTTAAGAACATTCTTATAGTAGAAAACAATATAAAGTCAGTAATGAGTTATATATTGTCTAAAAAATATGGGATAAAAGAGAAAGACTACTTAAGATTTACTAATTTCAATAGAGATTCATTAAAATCAAAAAGGGTTAACGATGTTCTTGGAAAAATGAAAAGACAAATAAAAATTAATAGTAAGCAACACAGTGCTACCTTACACTATATAACCAACTATGGCTATATACCGATGTGGATACTGGTTAAAGTTTTATCTTTTGGTATAATAAGTGAACTTTTTTCTATATTAAAAGATGAGGATAAGACTGAAATTGCAAATTACTATGGAATAAAACCTGATGTTTTGGATATTTTTCTATCAGTAACCGCAAATTATAGAAATTTATGTGCTCATGAGGATATATTATACGATCACAAGACACAAAGGGATATTCCAGATACAAAGTATCATGAATTTTTAAACATTCCTAAAGTTGATGATAAGTATGTATATGGAAAAAACGATTTTTTCTCTATAATTATAGTAATGAAACATTTACTTACTGAAGAAGAATTTAGATTATTGTTATATGAGCTTGGTTATGAGATAGACTTATTAGATGGAAAGGTATCATCTATTCCACTTTCAAAAATATTACATAGAATTGGCTTTGTAGACAATTGGAGAGATCTTTTAGAAGATTAGGAGGAAATATGAATAATAAAATATCAAGAATAATATTACCAATTATAGTGTTCTTTTTGGGTATACTAACTATGTATATAATTGTAGTAAATTACCCATTAAAAACAAAAACCATAACAGAAACTATGAATAATTATAAAATAGAAGATACAGCTATAGAACTTGCAATAGATAAAGTTTATGATGCTGTTGTGGTTGTTGAATCTTTTAACAATGGAAAAAAAGTTGGAACAGGAACAGGTTTTATTTATAAAAAAGATAATGATAAAGGTTACATAATGACTAACAGTCATGTAATAAGTACTGGAAATAGTGTAAAAGTAATTCTTTCTGATAATAAATCAATAGATGCAAAAATATTAGGTAAAGATGATTTATCGGACATTGCAGTTTTATCAATTGATTTAAAATATGTAAAAAAGGTAGCAGAACTAGGAAATAGTAAAGATTCAAAATTAGGGAATACAGTTATAACAATTGGAGCACCTATGGGTAGTGATTATAGTGGAACCGTAACAAGGGGTATATTATCTGGTAAAGATAGAATGCTTTCTGTCAGCTTGAGCGGAACAGGAACTAGTGACTATATAGTTAGAGTTTTACAAACGGATGCTGCAATAAATCCTGGAAATAGTGGAGGACCTTTAATAAACGTTGCTGGCCAAGTAATTGGAATTACTTCTTTAAAGTTGGTTAAAAGTGAAGTTGAAGGTATGGGATTTGCAATTCCAATAGAAGACGCAATGCATTATGTGGAAGATTTAGAAATGGGCAAAAAGATTTCTAGGCCTTTTATAGGAATAGAGATGTTAGATGTTTCAGAAACGTATGCTTTATTTTTACAAGGTATAATTCTTGACGAAAATATAGAAAAGGGCGTTGTAATAGTAAATATAAGTAAGAACTCTCCAGCAGAAAAAGTGGAACTAAAAAGAGGAGATGTTATATTAAGGGTTGGAAAGAATGAAATATCGAATAAAGCTGAGTTAAGATATGAGCTATACAAATATAAACCAGGAGATAAACTTACAATATCTATTTTCAGAGATAACAAAATAAAAGATTATACTTTAACTTTAGAAAATAGTAACTAGTTTGTTTGGGGAGGAGGTATTATGAACGATGGTTTAAAAGTATTAAAAAGAGACAACAAGAAAGTTGATTTTAATGGCGAAAAAATAGCCATCGCAATAAAGAAATCTTTTGATAGTAGAGAAGAATTTATAGAAAAATATAGTGAAGAAGATATAAACAAAGTATATATGACAGTACTTGATGATATTTTCGATAATTATTTTGAAAAACCATATATAAAAGTAGAAGATATACAAGATATTATAGAAAAGCAATTATTAAGGTTGGAATATCAAGATGTTTATGAGTCTTTTTCTAATTATAGAGATAAAAGAACAGAATCAAGAAGGATGTTTTTATCAGAACCCAAACAGCATAAACTATTAAAAGCAATAGAAAAAATAACTTTAAAACAGGACTGGGTAAAAAAAACAAAAGAAACAAAAATGGATACAATGTTCAATTATGGAAAAACCATATCAGAAGAAATAGCTAACGCCTATTTTATAGATAGTAAATTTAATGGCTTAAATGAAAGTGGTCAAATATATATAAATGATTTGGAGTATGTTCCTATGGGAACAATTGAATCTTTTGTAATTCCATTTAATAAAGTTTTAGAAAAGGGATTTTATTTAGATGAAATAGAGTATAAACAGTCATATGACGTATCGTCATCATTATCTTTTATGTCTTTAATAATAAGAAAATCCTTGGAAGATATAAGTGGAAATCTAGGTCTTCCTAATTTTGATAATTATTTATCTCCATTTGTGACAAATACATTTAAGGATGAATTTAAAAATAAAATATTAGACTTTTTAGATTTAAGTGGTTTTTCAAATTTCTTGGATTTTGATTCTATATCAAAAGAAATAAACAAAATAGAATCTATGAACTTTGATATGGACCTTCTATATAAGTATTCTAAAGATGTTGAACAAATAAAAAGCATTTTAGATAAAGCATATTCTAAAGCTGTTAGTTCCACAAAAGAGATAGTTTATAAAAACATATATAATTTTTTACATACATCAAATTATAAAATAGGAAATAAAAAAAGAATTATAACAGTAAACATTGGAACAGATACGTCGTTAGAAGGAAAAATAATCACACAATCTTATTTAAATTCTATAGACAAGAATATTTGTTATGATACTGTATTTAAAATAAAAGACGGAATAAATGCAGCAGAAAAAGATCCTAATTTTGATTTGCTTGATTTAGCAATTAGCAAAATATATGAAGGAAACAATATCTCGTTTTCATTTCTAAATTCAACATTTAATAATTCAAAACAAGAAGACGTATTTTATTTTAAAGATGGTACAAGAATTTTAGAAAACATTAATCAGGATTTTGTTGATCCTGTTGGAAGAGGATTAAACTCTAAAACATATTTAAATCTTACAAGGATAGCTATAAAAAATGTTAAACAAGAAGAAACAAAAGAAGATTTTTTAAAAGATTTATCTACTTTAGTTGATTTAACAATAGAGCAGCTATATGAAAGATTTGATATACAAGCAAATAAAAAAACTAATGAATTTCCTTTTATAATGGGGGAGAGTTTATATATGGATTCTAAAGGATTTAAGCCTTTAGAAAAAGTAAAAAAGTCAATTAAAAATGGTGTTTATGGAATTGCTTTAATTGGTTTAAAGGAGTGTTCTAAATTAATAAATATTAGTGAAAAAGAAATATATAATATTATTTTAGATAAATTAAATGGTTATAAAAAAGAAAAGAGCATTAATTTTGTTTTAATGGGACCTGATAAGAATGTATCAAAGAAATTTCTTGATTTAGATAGAACAATATATGGTGATATAAAAAATGTTACACATAAGGATTTTTATGATATTGAATTTAGTAATGAAAACTATCAAGAGATATTTAATGGTGGGTATTTTTTTGAAATAGATGTTGGAGATTTATCTATAGATGAAATAATCAAAATTATAAATAAATACAAAACCAAAAATTATGGATATATAAGTTTAAAAAAAGAAGTTTAATAATATAAACTTCTTTTAAAATATTTTCTCTGGATATACTCCATCTTCTATTAATTTCTTTATTTCATTAACAACAATTTCTTTATCTTCTTTATAAGTCATTCCGATCCATTTTGCATTTGTTCTTAATACAGATATATTGATATCTCCTTTTTGCAGCATTTCATTCATTACTTCTGGTATAAGATATTCTACGGTATCAATTTTATTCATATTGTTTTTAAAGAAATTTCTTATATTTTTTTCCATATAATCTAATATTTTAGGTGTGAAAGATATCATATTCATAGAAACTAGAGTATCAAAATCAACGTTGATTTCTCTATTATCAACTAAAGCATTAGCTTTATAACCATTTTCTACTTTCTCAATTTTACTTTCAATTAATTCTATAAGTTTTTCGTTATCTCTTACACAGACACCTCTTTTTACAGAACCACTCTCGGTTATTGTATTTCCTAATACATAACCCGCAATTGCAAAGTTATCTTTTGAATCATCCATAAACTTGCTTAATATCTCATAAGATTCTCTACCATAAAAATCATCAGCATTTATAATTACAAAATTCTCATTTATTATATCTTTTGCACAGTATATTGCATGACCTGTTCCTAAAGGTTTTTCTCTGCTCTCTGGAATATCCACTTGATTTGTTATATTGTCATTTTTTTGAAACACATAGTGAACCTCTACGAGTTTTTCTATATCGTTACCGACCTTTTCCTTGAATAGTTCAAAGTTTTCTTCTTTTATTATAAATATAATTTTATTAAAGCCAGACTTTATAGCGTCATAAACTGAGTAATGAAGTATAAACTCTCCATTAGGACCTATAGGTTCTATTTGTTTTAATCCTCCAAACCTGCTTCCCATACCACCCGCTAATATAAGTAATGTTTTTTTCATTCTTCCTCCTTGTTCATATAATAACACATTAGAAAAAAAACACAAACCTTTTAGTAGTTAGTAAAAAAGTGTTGGTAAAACTAATTTTTATTAATATAAATAAATCTGTATAATAATAAATATATTTAAAAAGCAAAGATTATGTGATAACATATAAATATAAGGAGGTAAATATGTTAGAAGATATGAATAAAAATGATATAAAGTTTGAAAATGATAAAATCAATATATATATGTTTTGGGGAAATGGTTGCCCACATTGTCACCACATGAAAGAGTTCTTTGATAGTTTGGAAGAGACATATAAATCAAAAATAAATTTATATACATTTGAAGTTTGGTATAATGTTGAAAATGCAGGATTATTAGGACGCTTTACAAGTTTTTTAAATGACACACCTAAATATGTACCATATCTAGTAATAGGTAAACATGTATTTGCGGGCTTTAGTGAAGACATGAAAAAAGAAATAAAAGATGCTTTAAATAAGAATTATATAGAAAAGACTGATATATATAAAGAAATAAAATAAAAAAACAGATTTGTTAATTAATATAACTAGCCTGTTTTTTTTATGGTCTTGGTATAGATGCTGGATTATTTACAAGAAAAATATCGTCTTCTTTTACAATAAAATTAAAGTGTGCTTTAGGATATAACACATAATTTGGTCCCAATCCTCTACTTTTACCATCTTTAGGAAGCATAGTAATAAGACTTCCTGGAGTAGCATTTTGTCTTATATTTGCTGCCTCAATAACATATACGTATTCTTCATCTTCAAATACGTATGTTCCAACATGATTTTCTCTTGATACTAGATCTCCTGCTTCTCCGCCCGTAGGTAGACTTATTTGAGATGGGCGGTATAATTTTATTGAACTTTGATTAGGATTGGGCACATAAAAGTGTTTCCCCTCTGGCATTCTTCCCGAGTTAATATTAAGCCAAACAGAAAGATTATTACAATCCAAACCATTATTGTTATCCAACCAACCCGTATTTAAACCTAGATATCTATAATTCCCGACAGTATCTTGTTTTTTTGTAGGATATGAAGGAATTTTAATTCCTGTTTTTAACATGAAATGCACTATTGCTTCTGTTGCTGCTGGAGTTCCCCAAAGAGGTTTGCCGTCGTTTCCTTTTTCACTTCTTAATCTATCTTGTAACTGTTTTAATGCTTGTTCTGATTCTTTAAAGAATTCTGTGCCTCTATCCCTTATGGTTCCTGTTTGATTATAATTCTTTGATAATTCAGTCATATTTTCGTTTGTAAAAGGACTAATACCATTTTTAAGATTATCAATTACGTGATCCATATATTTAGTTGTATAACTTGAAGGATTTATTTGAGAACTATTTTCATTAACGAGTGGTTTGGCAATTACTGGATTAACTAATGGAATAGAGTCTAACCCATTGGAATTAATCTTTGGTTCTTGTGTTGGTTTTGGTTTAACCTCCACTTCAACACTTTCAACTTTATCTATAGTTGTTATTACTTCTTGTATATATTCTATGTTTTCATCTATTCTTATTAACAAATCAGAATTAGTTTTATTTAAAGTTTCTATAACAGATAATGTTTCATCTGCCTTTTTTCCTTTCCAATTATTAGAGATATTTAATAAATTAGTTTTAATATCAGTTATAGAAGTATTAAATTCACCTTTTAAAGTCTCTAAATCACTCTTTAGTGTACCTAAACTTTCTTTTTTTATTAATATTTGTCCCATAGAATCACCTCTTACTATATTTTATATTATAGCATGTTTTTAAAACAAAAAATAATGAAGTTCAATTATATTTATTAGTTTTATAATATTAAAACTTTACTTTTTTAAACAATAAAAAACAACTTTAAAAGTTGTTAAAATTTTATATATGGAGCGGATGATGGGAATCGAACCCACGTAGTCAGCTTGGAAGGCTGAAATTCTACCATTGAACTACATCCGCAAGTAAAATAATTATAACATTTTTTGATGTTATGTCAATAATTATTTCTTTTTTGATATGTATTCTTCATAAGAAAAAATCGTTTTTGTATTACTCTTTAATCCTTCGCCAGATCTAAATGACGCTAGTTTTGCACCGGCTAATGCTTCGGGGGTGTTTTCTATTCTTATTAATCCTGGTTCAATTACATCTATTGTTCCCAACCAATTTGAAGATATAGGAGATTTATTTTGATTTTTCATATTATTGTAGTCTTCTTGAGTTCGAGATAAGCTATCTAACAAATAAAAACCAGTTGTATTACCTTTATTATCTTTTTCAATTCCTGTCATTACCATATAATGTCCAGAAGGCGCTATACTGCTATTGTTTTGACTTATACAGTGAACTAGATTTCCACTTTCTAATTCTTTGGCCGCATTTTGAATATTTGAACCTAAATCATAGGTTTGAATTCCCGCATCTTTAATTAATGAGTGAAATTTTCTATTTGAACCTAATCCACCTGTTTTTCCTCCTGTATTTTGTATTTCCTTAAAACCGTTAGTATATAGTTTTGTTCTTCCGGTGGTAGGATCTATATCCTTTATGTTTCCAAATCCAGCGGCAATGTCCATCATAACTGTTTTCTTATCTCCAACATAATAATTTCCAGAGTTTGTTAATGCGTTAATACCGGCAAATGGATGTGTTCCGTTTGTTGCAATTGTCTTCCACCCGTGACTATTACCCCTGCTATATGGAAGATTAGCCCATTCGGGATCTTTCATAGTAAAAAAGTTCCAGTTTGCTCCTTGATAATTTATTAATCTACTATAGTTACCCGTAGTTTCCAAATCTTTTATATTGTTAATTAATTTTTGATTTGAATCAATAGAAGAAGGCGGTGGTTGTGTTGGAGATATAACAGGAATATTATCTATGGTTGCTGTGTCACTAGGACTTGCTGTTGGAATTGCGGTTGGCACCATAGTTGGTGTGGGGGTTGGAGATGCCGTTGGTAAAGGGGTTTCAACCGGTTTTGTTTCCACCTCAACACTTTCAACTTTATCTAAAGTTGATATTACACTTTCTATATATTCTATGTTTTCATTTATTCTTATTAATAAATCAGAATTAGTTTTGTTTAAAGTTTCTATAACATATAATGTTTCATCTGCTTTTTTTCCTTCCCAGTTATTAGAAATATTTAATAAATTTGTTTTAATATCAGTTATAGAGGTATTAAATTCACCTTTTAAAGTCTCTAAAGTACCCTTTAGTGTAACTAAACTTTCTTTTTTTATTAATATTTGTCCCATAGAATCACCTCTTACTATATTTTATATTATAGCATGTTTTTAAAACAAAAAATAATGAAGGTCAACTATATTTATTAGTTTTATAATATTAAAACTTTACTTTTTTTAACATTTTGAGTATACTTTTATTTGTTTGTGAGGTTTTTATGATAAGTACAAAAGATTTAACATTAAGATTCGGTGGAAGGATTCTTTTTGAGAATGTAAATATAAAGTTTACAGAAGGAAATTGCTATGGTTTAATAGGGGCAAATGGAAGTGGGAAATCTACTTTTTTAAAGATTTTATCTGGCGAAATAGAGCAAACTAAAGGTGAAGTTATAATAGGAAATAAAGAAAGACTATCTACTTTAAAACAAGATCATAATTTATACCCTGATAAAAGAGCATTAGATGTAGTAATAATGGGTAATAAGAGATTATATGACATAACAAAAGAAAAAGAAGAACTTTATTCGAAAGAGGATTTTACTGATAGTGATGGTATAAAGTTAGGAGATTTAGAAGCAGAATTTGCGGAATTAAATGGTTGGCAAGCTGAAAGTGATGCATCTATATTATTAAATGGTTTAGGGGTTCCTGAGAGTCTTTATGAACTTAATATGGAAGAAATAGATACACCAAATAAAATAAAGATATTACTTGCACAAGCTTTATTTGGAGAACCAGATATATTGGTTTTAGATGAACCTACTAATGGACTTGATATAGAGGCTAAACTATGGTTAGAAGAATTTTTAATTGAATTTAAAAATACTGTTATAGTTGTATCTCATGATAGACATTTTTTAAACAAGGTATGTACACATATTGTGGATATTGATTATCAAAGATTAACTATGTTTGTTGGAAATTATGATTTTTGGAGACAATCTAGTGAATTAATTCAAAAGCAAATGAAAGACTCAAATGTTAAGAAGGAAAAACAAATAAAAGAATTGCAAGATTTTATAGCGAGATTCTCTGCGAATGCTTCAAAATCAAAACAAGCAACTTCTAGAAAAAAAACTTTGGAAAAAATAATACTAGATGATATAAAGCCATCTAGTAGAAAATACCCCTATATTAATTTCAAATTTGAAAAACAATTAGGAAAAGAAGTGCTAACAACAAAGAATTTATGTATTGAATTAGATGGTAAAAAAATTATAAACAATTTAAATCTAACGATTAATAATACCGATAAGGTTGCATTTATAGGTAATAATGAACTAGCAATAACTTCTCTTTTTAAAGCTTTAGTTGGAGAGATTGATTATACTGGAGAGATAATTTGGGGTTCAAGTGCGATACCAACGTACTTTCCTAAAAATCATGATGACTTTTTTAAAGGAGATAAAAACATAGTAGAGTGGTTACAAGATTTTTCTGAAGAAAAAGATGAACAATACGTAAGGGGTTTTTTAGGCAGAATGTTATTTTCTGGAGAAGAATCATTGAAGAAAGTAAAAGTTTTAAGTGGTGGCGAGAAGGTAAGATGCATGTTATCTAAAATGATGCTTAGTTTTGGTAATGTATTAATATTAGATGAACCAACTAATCACTTAGATATTGAAACCATAACATCTTTAAATGAAGGAATAATCGAATTTAAAGGTGCTGTGCTATTTAGAACTCACGATCATGAATTTATTGAAACTTCTGCAAATAGAATAATAGAGTTTAAAGAAGATGGGAAATACATTGATAAGATGCTTAAATATAGTGAATATTTAGAAAAGATGAACAATTAATGTTCATCTTTTTTTGTTTCGGATAATGTTTCAAAATTATAATCTATATATTTTTTACTTACCAATATTATATTTCCTCTGGTTACTATATCTGTTGTTTGTACTTCTCTTATGTTTAATTTTAAATTTATAGATATATTGTTACTTTTTTGATATAAACCCTCAAAGGATAATATGCCACCACTACTCATAGATGTAGTTGATACAACCGCAAAATATTCTTTATATATATTATCTACTGAATCGGATAAGGCAATTCTACTTTTTTCAACATAATCCTTAAACCCTTCTTTATTTTTAAATACTGTAGTTTTGAATTTGTTTTTATAAACTAGACTTTCTTGATAATAATCAGTTTTAAATGAGATGGATTCTATATTTTCGTTTAATTTTTTATATTCATTTCTTACTTTCTTAATAGAAATTCCAGTCATTTGTACGGGAAAACTTTCTCTAACTATACCATCTGTTTTAACTTTTACTATATCATTTAACACTATATTATTTATATTGTCTTTAAAGTTAATAAGTATAGGTTCATTATTTTTGTGTATTAAAATACTTTTATTATCAGATATATCTATTACTCTTCCCTCTACATAGTTATCATTATTTTTAATAATTATTAATACTATAGATATTAATAATAAAGTTATCCCAAGCATAATATTTTTTTTCATAAAAACACCTCTATAAAATTATAACATATCTTTCTATTGATAATTTCTATAATTTTTATTATAATTAATATGTATTTAAACAGGGAAAAAGAGTATTAGTAAATATTTTATATTTTAGAGAGTTAGTGTTTGGTGAAAACTAATATATAGATATTATGAACTTACTTTGGAGTTTAACCGGTTATTCCGTTATAATAAAGAGAGCATAGAACACTATGAACTAAGGTGGTACCGCGAATAATCGTCCTTAGATTTATAGTGTTTTTTTATAAGGAGGAGTTATGTATAATTTTAATAAGATAGAAAAGAAGTGGCAAAAAAGATGGGAAGAGAATAAAACATTTAATACAACAGAGGATATTAGTAAAGAAAAATATTATCTTTTAGTAGAGTTTCCATATCCTAGTGGGCAAGGTCTACATGTTGGCCATATAAAGGCATATACAGGACTTGAGGTTTTATCTAGAAAAAAGAGAATGGAAGGATATAATGTTCTTTTTCCTATGGGTTTTGATGCTTTTGGTCTTCCAACAGAAAACTATGCAATAAAAAACAATCTTCATCCAAAAAAAGTAACAGAAGATAATATAAACAAATTTTTATCTCAAATCAAAAGGATTGGATATTCCTTTGATTATAGCAGATTAATAAATACATCAGATGAAGCTTATTATAAATGGACTCAATGGATATTTCTAAAGATGTTTGAAAATAATCTTGTTTTTAGAGATAAGACATATGTTAATTATTGTCCCAGTTGTAAAGTTGTACTATCTAATGAAGATAGTCAAGGTGGAAAATGTGATATATGTCATAATGGAGTTGTTCAAAAAGAAAAAGATGTATGGTATTTAAAGATTACTGAATATGCAGATAAATTATTAGAAGGCTTAGATGAAATTGAATCTCCAGAAAACATAAGACTTCAACAAGAAAATTGGATTGGAAAAAGTGTTGGTGCATATGTATCTTTTAAATTTGCTGGTGATATTTTAAAAGTTTATACAACAAGACCAGATACTTTATTTGGTGTAACTTTTATGGTTTTAGCGCCTGAGCATCCAATAATAGATAAAAACAAAGATAATATAACTAATATAGATGAAATTAATAAATATAGAGAATTAACTAATAAAAAGACAGAATTTGAAAGAATAAACATAAATAAAGAAAAAACAGGAGTAAAAATAGAAGGAATAACCGCTATTAATCCTGTAAACAAAAAGGAAATACCGGTATATATCTCAGACTATGTAATGATGAATTATGGAACAGGAGCTATAATGGCTGTTCCAGCTCATGACAAAAGAGACTATGAATTTGCTAAGAAATTTAATATAGATATTATAGAAGTTATATCAGGTTCTGACATATCTAAAGATTATTATGAAGGTGACGGAATTCATATAAATTCTGAGTTTTTAAATGGATTAAACGAAGAAGACGCTATAAATAAGATGATAGAATATATAAAAGAAAACAATCTTGGAGAAACAGGAACACAATATAAAATAAAAGATTGGGCATTTAATAGACAAAGATATTGGGGAGAACCAATTCCAATAATACATTGTAAAGACTGTGGTCATGTACCTGTTCCATACGAAGATCTTCCAGTAACACTTCCCGATATTGATAATTTTGAACCTGGTAAAAACGGTGAAAGCCCTCTTGCAAGTATTCCATCTTTTGTAAATTGTAAATGTCCTAAATGTGGGAAAGATGCCAAAAGAGAAACTGACACAATGCCACAATGGGCTGGATCTTCCTGGTATTATCTAAGATATTTAGACCCAAATAATGAAAAATCGTTTGCAGACAAATCAAAATTAAAATATTGGTTAGAAGTTGATTGGTATAATGGTGGAATGGAACACGTTACAAGACACCTTATATATTCCAGATTTTGGCACAGATTTTTATATGATATTGGTTATGTTCCAACAAAAGAACCTTATAAAAAAAGAACAAATCAAGGATTGATATTGGGTAATGATGGCGAAAAAATGAGTAAGTCTAGAGGTAATGTAGTAGACCCTATGAGCATAGTTGAAAACTATGGAGCAGACGCTATTAGATTGTTTATATTGTTTTTAGGAGATTATTCTTTAGATTCAAGTTGGAATGATGAATCTATAAAAGGAATAATTAGATTTTTAGATAAAATTTACAACCTAAAGGATAAAGTGATAGAAGGCAATGAATATACCCCATCTTTAGAAGTAAAGATAAATAAGGTAATAAAAAAAGTATCAGAAGATATTGATTCTATGAAATATAATACAGCAATATCAGAATTGATGATTCTTTCAAATGAGTATTTAAATTTAGATAATATAACTAGAAAAGATTATGTGACTTTATTAAAGTTATTAAATCCATTTTCTCCTCACATTACAGAAGAATTAAATGAAATGTTTTCTAATGAAGAATTGGTATATTCTCCTTGGCCAAAATTTGATAATTCAAAATTAAAAGAAGACACATACGAAATGATTATTCAAGTAAATGGTAAAGTAAGAGGGAAAGAAATAATGAGTTTGAATTCCAGTAAAGAAGAAATGGAAGAAGTAGCCAAGAATAACATTAATGTATCTAAACATATTCAAAATAAGAGTATAATAAAAGTAATAATTATAAAAAACAAGATAATTAATATTGTAATTTCAGACTAAAGGCCTTATCATATATATAAGATATGGAGGAACAATGGATAATAAAGCAGCATACGATAAATATTTAGACGCAATAAAGTATTCAAATTTACAAACACTTACAAATATAGCTAAAAATCTATCGAGTGTAAATTTGAATTTTTTAGATTTTAATGTTAATTGGGAAAGTTCAGTAAAAGAAGTAGTAGATGAAAAAATAAATGATTTAAAAAATAAATTCAGTATAATTACTTCTGAACAAACAAATTTAAATAACATGGTATCAAAAATTGAGGATTTGAAATTAAAAATAGAGGAATATAATAAAGTTTATGGAAGTATAAAAAATTTAAGTATCCCAAAAAAAATGGGAGAAGGTGCAACAGAAGAACAAACAAAAACTTATAAACGTCAAAAACAAGCTTATGATTTAGATCAATCTAACAAAAACAAATTAAATGGTTTAGTAGCGGAAATAGACTCTTTAATATCACAAATACAATCAATAACATTTTCTAGACTTTCTGATAATACCTTTCTATCAAGTAGTGGTTTTGAATATGGCGGAAGAGGTGGTAAATTTATTTCTGATAATACTTTTCTGTCAAGTGATGGCTTTGAGTATGGTGGAAGAGGTGGTAAACTTAGTTTAGATGATAAAAATTCAGAACAAACATCTAAACCAAATGTTACCTCAACACCAACCCAAGCGCCAACACCAGCACCAACCCAAGCGCCAACACCAGCACCAACCCAAGCGCCAACCCAAGCGCCAACTCCAGCACCAACCCAAGCGCCAACCCAAGCGCCAACACCAGCACCAACCCAAGCACCAACACCATCACCAACAGAAACTTCAAAAGATAGTTTTACAACTTTAAATAATATTCCGGTAATAGAACCAACACCCAAAATAACTCATGCAGAAAATCAAAGTTTAGCAACAAATCTTAATTATTCTAACTATGATGGATCTAGTGCTTTAATTGTTGGTAGTAAAGAATATCAACAATTATCGGATTTAGAAAAAACAAAACTTAACAGTCAATACTTAGAAGCAATAGAAGAAGGAAAAAGAACAGGAGGAGTAAAGGGCGGATTGACCTCGGCGCTTAATTTCTACTTTGAAAATAATTTAAGAGCCCCTTTTAGTTCGTCTGGGAGACATGATTTATATATGGAGGGTTTAGATACAAATTTAAAACAAGGTAAAAATGCTCCAAATAGTGCAAGTTGGATACAAATGCTAATATATGATGTGACTGGAGAGAAAAATGCAAATTTAAGATTAAAAAATAATACAAATTTAAGTGGAACTTTCTTACAAGGCAACAACATGAAGGAACAAATTCCTAATGTAAGTGCTGGAGATATATTTTTTAAAAAACCACTTAATCCTAGTGATAGTGCTTCTGTTGGACATGCCTATTTTGTTGTAGGAAAAGAAAATGATGAAATATTAGTAGCAGAATTAGGAAGTAAAGGTTTTACAATAACTCCTAAAACAAAAGAAGAACTTTCAAAGTTAGACGGTCTTACAATTTTAGATAAAAAAATATAAAAAGCAATTTTTGCTTTTTTATATTGACAAATTATATTTTATACTTATAATAAGTGCAGTATTATTTATTCAGGGGGATTATATGAAAAAAATAATTTTATTTCTTACTTTGGTTTTTGCTTTTACCATGTCAGCACTTGCTTCTGACAATATAAATGAAAAAGTAACATTAAAAGACATTAAGTTAACCAACTATGAACTTGCGCCATTTGAAGGAAATCTTGAAATAGACTATGAATTAGTTCCAAATGATGTTGAAGTAAAAGACATAAGCTGGACTATATCTGGGGTTCAAAAAGGAGTAGTAGCAACATTAAAATCAGGTGATAAAACCAATAAATCAGTGGGAACAATTGTTTTAGAAGTTAAAAACTCTAATGAATTAGAATCTACATTTAGAGTAACTGCTAAATCTGGAACCATTACTAAAACAGTTACTGTTAAGATAGAAAATAAAACAATGACTGAAACTAGATATAAAGAAGAAGTAGTAAGAGAAATAGAATCTTTAATAGGTGAAGTAAAAAAGATAGATGAAAAAAACGTTGAAGCAATAGAAAAAGCAATAAACAAAATAGACATAATGTTAAAGAATGAAGAAGTAAGAAAAAGTGTAAAACAAAACTTATTAGATGATTTTAATGAAGCAAAAACAAAATTAGAAACTTTTAAAAGTGAAACAAAGAGAGACTATACAAAGATTGGTATAATATCAGCATTAGTGCTTGCATTCTTATTTGGACTATATATGATATTTAAAACTGAAAAACCTAAAAAAGTAACAAACAAGAAGAAAAAGAACTAAAAAATTAGTTCTTTTTTTTATATTAAAAGTATGTTAGAATTACAATAGGTGTAAGTATGAATAGAAAATACAATTTTACAAGTAAAGATTTACTTTTAGTGATAATGTTATCTATCACTGTTTTAATTTGTAGTTATATTATAAGTTGGCACAATGTATATCAAGAACATAACATAAATAAACCTATAATAACAGAAAATATATCTGAGGTTTCTTCAGAAGAATTAGATTCATATATGATAGAAAACCCCAATATATTTGTGTATTTTGGTATACCGGAAGATGATAAAACAAGAACTTTTGAGAAGGAGTTTAGAGGAACAATAAACGCATATCACTTAAAAGATAAAGTTGTATATGTTAATGCAAATAACGTTAACCTAAATATATTTAAAGAAAGTTTAATAACCCCTGTAATAATTTATTTTGAAAACGGCAAACTTTTAGACTACATTAATTATGATAATAACAAAATGACAAAAAAAACTATAATAAACTTTTTTAGAACATATGGTGATTTGTGATAAATATTGTTTTATATGAACCAGAAATACCACAAAATACCGGAAATATAATGAGAACTTGTGTTGCTACCAATTCAAAACTACATTTAATTAGACCACTAGGTTTTAGTCTGGATAATAACGCAATAAAAAGAAGTGGAGTAAATTATATAGATAAACTAGAGTATCAAATATATGATGACTTTGGTCATTTTAAAGAGAATAATGTTGGAAAATATTATTTTTTTACTAGATATGGAAACAAAGCGCATTCTGAATATGATTACGATATAAACGATAATATATATATAATTTTTGGAAAGGAATCAACGGGTATTCCAAGAGAATTATTAAAAGAATATATAGATAGTTGTTCAAGAATACCAATGAGTGAAAATGTTAGAGCGTTAAACTTATCAAATAGTGTCGCAATAGTAACATATGAGATTTTAAGACAAAACAACTATAAGAATTTGTTAAAAAGTGAACCACATAAGGGAGATTTTTTATAGTGGATTTAGACGATATGACATTAAGAGCAATATTTAATAAATCAAAAATTAAGAGTTAACTAGAAACAGTTAACTCTTTTTTATAAATTTTAATAAAATTAGTAGAAACTTTTATAATTTTATGATACTATTATTACATAATAGCATAGAAGGAGAATAAAATGGGAAATTTAAGTTTTAAATTAAAAAAGTTCTTTCAAAATAAGAACACAGTCACTATTCTTGGTGTTGTACTTGGAGTACTTGTAATATACTTTGGTTATAATTTTAGAGTAAATCAAGCAATAAATCCAATAGATGTGCCTTTTGCTAAGGTACCAATTCAACCTAGAGAAAGAATAACAGAAGATAAGATAGGTTTGATGAAGGTTCCACCAGCAATGATAAAAGGGAAAATAATAACAAATCCAAATCTTATAATTGGTAAATGGTCTAGTTATAATGCATACATACCATATGGTAGTTTGTTTTTTGAGGATAATATTATAACAGAAGATAGATTGCCAGATTCTGCATTTATAAACATTAGAGATGGTTTTACTGCATTTAACTTACCGGTGGATGTTGAAAAAACATATGGTAATTCAATATTCCCTAATAATTATGTAGACATTTATTTAAAAGCACTAGATGCTGATGGCAAAATTTTATATGGAAAGTTAGTTCAAGACATTAAGATTTTAGCAGTTAAGGATAGTAATGGTCAACATGTGTTTGAAAATACTGAAGATTCTAGAACTCCAAGTATTCTTTTATTTGCGGTTCCAGAAGAAATACACTTATTGTTAAGAAAGGCACTATATTTAAGTAATGTAAGAGAGATATCAGCAGAGTTGGTACCTGTTCCTACAACAAGATCTTATAAAGACGCAAATGCTAACCTAACACCAGTAATAGGAAATCAAGAACTTAAAACATTTATAGAAATTAATACCAGTTTAATATCTGAAGATGATTTACCAGATGTGACAACGGAAGAATAAAATAAAAGCAAAAAGGGGATGAGTATATGGACAATAATATGTTCAATAACGTAGACTTTGGTCCTTTAGCAAGATTTTTAGATGACGATGATATAACAGACGTTTCTTATAGTAATAGTGGTCAGTTATGGTTAAAATCATTATCTAAGGGTGTATATAGAGCTGAAGTTCAAGATGTTAATAATGCAATAATAGAAAAGTTGGCGTTTCAATGTTCTAATATGATGGGCAAGACATTTAATATGGCTCATCCTTTTCTTGATGCTGAAAGTGCAGAACTCCGTTTGAATTTCATTCATGATTCTATTGCTAGAAATGGAGTTGCTATGCTTATGCGTAAAACTCCTGCTAAAATTAGACTCAAGAAAGAGAAAATATTAGAAGAAAAGTATATAACAGAAGAAATTCATGACTTTTTACTTAGATGTGTTTCTGGACACTGCAATATAATAGTAAGTGGTGAAACTGGTTCTGGTAAGACAGAGTTTCTTAAATATTTGGCATCACATACTTTGGAAAATGAAAAATTAATAACAATAGAGGATACATTAGAACTTCATTTGGATAGAATATTTCCGGAAAGAGATATTGTTTCTATGAAAACTAATAATATAGCTTCTTATAGTGAAGTTTTAGTTACTTGTATGAGACAAAATCCAAGATGGATACTTTTATCTGAAGTTCGTTCTGCAGAGGCTGTAATGGCTGTGCGTAACTCTATATCGTCAGGACATAATATAATATCTACAATTCACTCTGATAAAGCAGAAAGCATACCATCTCGTATGTATAGTTTACTAGAAACCAATATCGATATAGATCAGTTTTTAAAATCAATACATAGATATGTGCAACTTGGTGTTCATATAAGGGGTTATCAAGATAAAGAAACAAAAAGATTTGTTCGTGAGGTTTGTGAAGTCTGTGAATTTTATGTTGATGAGAATAATATTGCAAATCACAATACAATATATAGAAAAACAATGGAGGGTCAAGTTTTCTTGTCTAATCCAACAAAATATTTAATTAATTATTTATCGGCACAAGGGGTAAATTTAGAAAGTAATATATTTATAAATAATGAAACAGAAGAAATTCTGTAGAAAGAAGGTGTTATATGTGGGTTCTTATAGTTTTGATAGTTATTGCTTTATTTGTTCTTTTCTATAGACAAAGCACAGGCGAAAACTCTTATAAATTTATAATGAAACAAGCCGGAGATTTATATGAAAAAATAAGTCCGTATTCGTTTAAAAAAATAAGTGAAAAGGTAAAAACTTTAGGACTTGATTATTCAACTAAAGAGTATGTTTCTCAAGTAATAATGTTTGGTGGTGGTGCTGCAGTAATATCCTATCTTTATTTTTATAGTATATTTGTATCAATAATATATGTGGTTTTAGCTGTACTTGTAGTACCTTATTTAGCTTATTTAAAATACAAAAGAATTTATAGTGAGTATTTATTTGAACAAATTCAAGTTTATACTACAAACACCATAATGGAATTTTCTGTTACTCAATCTTTTGTAAACGCCTTGGAGGGAGTTTACTCATCCGGGATACTTGAAGATCCGGTTCTTTCAGATGTTAAACACATGATAGATTTATCTTATGAAAATGGCTCTATAGATGAATCTATAGCATATATGAATTCAAAATATGATTATTATATGGTTAGAAATATGCATCAATTGTTTTTACAAATAACAAAAGAGGGATCGTTAGATACAGATGATGCCCTTGATGCTATGCTTGTAGATATAGACACACTAGTTGAGGCTGTTTACAGAGATAGAATTGATAGAAAAACATTCCACAAATCTTTTATAAAGCTTGGGGTAGCACTATATTTTATGGTCATGTTAGTTCAATATTTATTAGGTGTAAACTCTTATATTGAACTTTTAGATGATATTATGGTTAGTGCTATACTACATGCTATAGTGTTGACGAATAGTTATTTTCTTATAAGTGGAGAAAAATATTATAACGAGAATGTGGGTGCTGAGTAATGGAATTTATTATATTATTAATTATACTTTTTATTGTTTTTCAAAGTCATAAATTGATTAGTGGAAAAAAATTCATGGATGATAACCAAGAGTATTTTAAAGGATTAATGGAAGATGATTACGAGTTCTTTTTAATTTCAAAATATGGAGAAAACGTAAATGTAGATAAAGAATATGGAAAAAGAATAAGAAACGCAATAATAGCGATACTAGTTTTTGTATTCTTATTCCTTAACAATATGAATTTTATAAATTTAATTGCTGCTTTTGTACTTGGATATTTAATATTTAAACAGGGTTATTCTAGTGTTAGATCTTATTACAAAAGACACCTTCACGAAATAGACTTACAATTACCATATTTCTTAAAGGGTTTAGAAATATTATCACAACACTACACTATACCAGTTGCGATAGCCAGATCTATAGATAGTTCACCAGAAGTCTTTAGACCAGGTTTAAGAGAGTTAATTGCCAAAATAAATGCTGGTAACTCTACGGTAGAGCCATATATGGATTTTGCTAAAAAATATCCCGTTTCTGACTCTATTAGAATGATGAGATTACTATATAGACTTTCTCTTGGTTCCCAAGATGATAAACACGAACAATTAATAATGTTCTCTAAGAGTGTATCATCATTACAAAATAAATCTAGAAGTACTAGATATAAAGAGCGTTTGGATAAAATGGAAAATAAAGGTATGATGATGATGACCATAGTTGGTCTAGGGGTAATGGCAGTATTAATGTTTGCTATGATGAGTAACTTTGGTGGAATGGGCATATAAAAGAAAGGGTGATTAATAATGAAAACCGCAATTGGTGGAACACTTTTATTTCAATTAATGATGCTATTTGTTGTTATATATATGGGATTAATGGCGATGGGTATAAATTATGCGGTAACTTTCAGAGTTAAAAATCAAATATTAACTATATTGCAAGATAAAGAGATATATGAGGATGCCTCTCAAAACATAGAAGAATATTTGTCAAAAATCAATTATTATGGAGGCTCTAAAAATACAGATTTAAATAAAAATGGAGGCAGTGTTTGTTTAAATAATACAACAAACTATTGTATAGAAAAAAAATCATTAACTACGGGTGGGTATTATTATGTAGTAACAACGTATGTTACTATAAATTTTCCAATGATAGGAAAGATTGCCAACTTGCCCGTAAAAGGCGAAACTCAAATAATGGGGAGACTGAATAATTTGTAAAAACAAAGCGTAAACTAAGTAACATAAAACTTGAAAAAATAAAATTGCTAATGTATAATTTATATAAGCATATGAGGAAGGAGGTGTACAAATGAAAGCGGCAAGTGGAGAAACAACTTTAACTATAATAACAATTGTTGCGGTTGGCGCAGTATTGGCATTTTTTTGGGTATGGTGGAATGGAAGACAAAAAGAAATCAATGATGACTGGGGCGGAGTAAAAAAGACTGGCGAAAGAGTAACAAATCATATAGTTTTATAATTTATGAAAGGGTGATTAGTGATGAAGGAAGCAATTGGTGGAACGTTAACTTTCCAAATTATAATGATATTTATATTAATATTTATTGGTATAATGGCAGTTGGCATGAACTACGCTACAACCTTTAGAGCTAAGAATCAAATTGTACACATCCTTGAACAATATGAAACATATGACAAAGCAAAGGAACCGATAGCGAAATATCTGATTAACATAAAGTATTATGATGGAGGTTCCAGTCCTATAAAAAAAGAGGATTCGGGATGTTTAAATGAAACTAATAACTATTGTATAAAAGAAGTCGTTGCTGAAAACGGCGGGTATTATTATGTAGTAACAACGTATGTTATTTTTGATTTCCCAATAGTGGGTAAATTTATGCAATCACCAGTTAGTGGTGAAACTTCAGTACTAAAAGATTTAACAAAAATAAATTAGATTTAGAAGGTGGAATAATGAACGTAGCAGTAGTAAATCTTTTTGATAATAAAATAAGTTCATTGAATATTGAAATTATAAAGAAAGTTAACGGAGTATTTGAATCTGAAGAAATAATACAAATGTTCTCTAACTTTTTTTATAATAAGATGATTTTGGACATTACAGCAATAAAAAATTATTCAGATTTATCAAATTTGCAAAAACTATCTGCAAATATGGATATGAATAAGGTAATATTGCTTTTGGATGATACCCCTAATGCATCATCTTCCTTGTTTTTGTCAAAATTGATATCTATAGGAATTTATAATTTCACTAAAAACAGAGATGGTATATTGCATTTAATTAATTACACAAACACATATAAGGATGTTGCACATATTCACCAATTAGATAATTTAACAAAAGAAGTTACAAATAAAGTAATAGAAAACAAAGTTAAAATATTGGGAATAAAGAATTTAACAGCTCATGCTGGGGCTACATCATTAGTATATATGTTAAAAAAACAATTGTCTTTAAATTACAGAGTAGCGGCAATAGAGGTTGATAAAACAGATTTTATTTATTATAACGATAGAGATATGTATTCAACTATAAATGCTGACCTTTTTAATGAAATAAATAAAATGGGTTCAAGGTATGATGTTATACTTGTTGATCTTAATGCAAGTGGTGATGAAACACTTTGTAACGATGTTCTATATTTAATGGAACCATCAACTATAAAACTTAATAAATTAATAAAAAGACATGGCGATGTGTTTAGTAAAATGAGTGGTAAAAAGATAGTGTTAAATAAAAGTTTATTAAATACAAAAGATGTTTCTGATTTAGAGAACGAAGCAAAAACAAAAGTTTACTACAGCATTCCACCTTTAAATGATAGGATGTTTAGCAGAAATTTAGATAGTTTGCTTGCTAGACTTGGTTTTTCAAAACAAGCTCAAAATAATTCAGATAAGATGCTTGGGATTTTCAAGTCGTAATTATTGACAAATTAATTAAAATAAAGTATTATTATCTTATAGATTATGGAAGGAGAAAAACATATATGAGCGGAGTTTGTAGCAATGCAGATTTACTTACAATATTAGGATATGTTAAATTGGCATATTTAATATTACAAATTGCTGTACCAATAGTGTTACTTATAATGGGAACAATTGATTTACTTAAAGCAGTAACATCAGGAGATGAAAAAGCAATAAAGGCAGCAACTGGAATGCTTGGTAAAAGAGCAGGAGCAGCAGTAGCGGTATTCTTGTTATTTATTATAATAAGGTTGCTTACTAGAATTGTTGGTGGAACAGAGTGGACAATTTGTTGGGATGCGGCCGGAACTGCAAGTGTTGGTGGCGGTGGAACTCAAGAACAAGCACCTCCAAGTCAAGATAACGATAGATAAAAACACATATAAGATTGTTGAATAAATCAACAATTTTTTTATGCATAATTATTTATAGTGTGTTATAATAACATATATATATAATAAGTAAATGGAGGGGCTATCTATATATGGATTTTCTAATTAACACAATTTTTGCATTTAGATTTTGGATAGTAACAGACCTTTTTAGATATCTATTCATGTTTTTGGATGGAATAATATATAATTTGATTCAACCACTGTATGCAGCATCTCTGGAGCTTGCAGATATTAGAGGCGCGATACAACAAGAAGAAATTGTATCAATAATAGTTTCAAAAATATATATATTTTTAGGAATTTTCATGGTGTTTAAGCTTGCCTTTTCAATTATATCAATGATAGCAAACCCAGACTATGCAGGGGATAAACAAAAAGGATTAGGAAAACTTTTTACACACTCCTTAATAACTTTGGTTTTGGTAGTTGTAATGCCATCAATTTTTAGAATGACGTATAATTTGCAAAGTTTAATAATAAATGAAGGTTATTTAAATAGTCTTTTTTCTGAAAGTGCAAATGGGGGGGTATCTACTGGTAATGAGGGTGCGGAACTTGCACGGACTGTTTTTGCTGTTTTTATAAACGAAACAAACCAAAGTGATGACAAATCCAGAGAAGCTATAGAAAAGTTTAAATCCCAAACAGATGGTGTTAATATAGGAATTTTAAATGAAAATGATCAAATGGTAGCACATACAAAGGCTGGTTATAAGATATCATATATGATGTTAATTTCAACATTAGTTGGGGCAATGATGCTTATGTCATTTTTAAAAATGGGTGTAGAAATTGCTGTAAGGTCTTTGAAACTTTTCGTTTTGGAAATTGTTTCCCCTATAGCTGTAATTTCTTATATAGATCCGGCATCAGCTTCTAAGGGAATTTTTTCAAAATGGTTAGCGTTAGTAATAAAAGTATATTTATCTTTGTTTATAAGACTTTCGATATTGTTTTTGCTAACAGCTTTGCTTTCTAAGATTGATGTTACAAATTTTGGTGGAGAGTTAGGGGGATTACCATCTATATTGTTGATTTTAGCTATTTTAGCTTTTATGCAAAGCGCACCAAAAATGTTGGAAGAATTGTTTGGATATAAGCCAAATGAAGATTCAAAAGCTATAAAAGGAATTGTTGGAGGGGCACTTGGTTTTGGTGTTGGTGCAGCAACAGCAACTTTAGGGGTTGCTTCTCAGCTTGGAAAATGGGGAATGGACAAGGCAATGGGTGATAGACCTCCAGGAAAATTTGCAAGAGGTTTAAAAAAAGTTACCGATGTTGGAGGGGCAATAACCGGAGGTGCTTCGGATATACTTAAGTCTGCAAATGAAGGTATGAAAAAAGGTGCCAAAGATGGCCCTATGAGTTCTAGGGTAACACCAAAAGATGTAAATTATAAACAAGCAGATCAAGCACGAGAAAAGGCTAAAGCAGAAAGATGGGAAAAACAAAAAGAATATGATAATGCTAGAGTAAAAGGGGCCGACCTAATGAAAGAAATGGAACGTTATACAGAGACATTTATTAACGATAGTTCCAACTATGCTGGAGATGCAACTTATAGTACTTTAAAAACAGCAGCAACAGCACCTGGTGCTACTACCGCTGATAAAGAAGCGTTTAAAAGCTATGCTAAAACTGCGGGCAAACAACAAATTGCAAAAGACTTTAATAATAAAATCTTTTCAGAAACAATTGCATCAAAGAAAAACTTTATTCTTGATACTGAAATTGAAATATCTTCACTAACATCTACGAAAATTTTAAAACAAGCTGAACTTGATAGTGTAATTAGTAGAGGCTTTGCTCCTGGAAGTACAGAGTACGATACTGCTATAAATGACTTAATGTCAGTAAATAGTAACATAGCAGAAAAAACAGAAACTTTAGAAAAAACAAAAGGTGGTTTGGAAACACTTCTAAAAAGTCCAGCATATTCTAAAGATGCAAAAACAGATATGGCGTTTAAGATGGGAAAAACTCTATCTTAAAAATATAAGGAGGGAAACTAGTGAAAAGAGACATATATTTGATACCAGCGAATACAAAGAAAGGACAATTAATATTTAACGTATTTAGACCTATAGACTTAGGAATATTTGGAATTGGTTTATTAACATCTTTTATATTTTTGCTAGTAATAGGTACAGCAACAGTAATACAAACAATAATTGTACTAATTCCTGCATTATTTACAGCATTACTAGTAATGCCTATTCCAAACTATCACAATGTAATTTCTTTTTTGTTCTCTATGTTTGGATTTTATACGAATCAAAGAAAATATTTATGGAAAGGATGGGGATTTTATGAATTCACAAAAAAAAGGTAATACACCTAATAGGAGTACAGAAAGTTTTGTTCCAATAAAAGCAATTACTAATGGAACTATTGTTTTAGACAATAATGAGAAGGTAACGGGTGTGAAAATAAGCCCCAAAAATATATTTATATTAGATATTGATTCTCAATATAGAATAATAGAGAATTTAAAAACATTTTACAACAGTATAGAATATGAATTTTGGATAATAATTGCAGATAGACCAGTAGATATAACTCTTTATTTAAGTCATCTTCAACTCTTGTATAATGACGTTATTAAGCCTCAAATAAGAAAAATGATTTTAGAAGATATGGATAAAGGACAATATTTTATCAATAATAATGTTGTAGATACAGAATACTATCTTTTGTTTAAAGAAAAAAATCCTGAATTAATAGATAAAAAGATAAGATCATTAATTAATAATTTGGCAAATTGTGAGATTAATTCTGCGCAAACAACAAATGAAGATTTGAGGGTTATACTTGATAATTTCTTGAATGGGGGCGCAAAAAGCGAGTTTAGGACGGTGATGTCTATATGAATATAAAAGCAGAAATTGCTCCAAAAGATTTGGAGTTTAAAGCTAGTGAGTTTGTGATAAGCGATAAGTATTGTACTATTTTAACAGTTATATCTTATCCTAAAATTATTCAAACAGGGTTTTTATCATCTTTATCTAGTTTGCCGGGAGTAAAAACAGTAATAAAACACGTACCTGTTCCATTTTCTAGTTTATCAAAAATGTTAAACAAACAAATAGCGGATTTAAAACAAAAATATATAGAGGAAAAAGATCAAACTTTAAAAGAAAGATTTAGACAAGACCTCGAATCTTTAGAATATTTTACAGGACAAATTGCTGCTTCACAATCTAAAATATTTGACTTTCAAATGCATATTATGATTTCTGCAGATACAAAAGAAGAATTAGATTTGAGAAAAGCAAATACTAAAAACTATTTAGAAGCAATGGATATGAGAGGAATTTCTTTAAGATTTGATCAAGAAAAAGTGTTTAAATCAATGCTCCCTATATTTCCAAAACAAGATATAGAGCATAGAGTAGGAACACCTATTCCGAGTCCTACTATATCTGCTATGTATCCTTTTATATTTGATAGTGTAAAAGATGAGGGATTATCTACACTACTTGGTGTTGATTTCTCTGGTGGTGTAATATTATTTAATCAATTCTTATATCAAATCAAAAAAGAGAATAACAGAAACAATGCCAATTTAATAATTTTGGGAACATCTGGTTCTGGTAAGAGTACAACCGCAAAACTTATTTTAAGAGGACACATAAGAAACGATTATCAGATAGTTGCGATTGATCCAGAGGGTGAAATTTCAGAAATGACTAAATTATATGGCGGAAACTTTGTAGACTTGGGTAAAGGTGGAGAGTTTGGTATGGTAAATCCGCTTGAAATTATATTAGATGCTGATGAAGATGAATTAAAAGAGGGATTGGGATATACTGTTTTAACTAAATCTTTACAATTTTTAAAAGCTTTTATGAAGTATTATGACCCAAGTATAACCGAGGATATATTAACTTTGTTTATAGAGGTTGTACAAGATACTTATAAAAGGTTTGGAATAGATTTTGACACAGATTTTACAACTATAACTTCTAATATGTATCCTACTTTTAGTGATGTATACGCAACAATAAAAGGAAGGTTGTCTCAATATATTGATAAGACTCATGAAAGAGACATCATGGAAAAACTAGAGATCAAAATAAGACCATTAACGAGAGAATTAAAATACTATTTCGATGGTCATACTACAATTATGGGTAATAAACATTTTATAGTTTTCAATATAAAAGAACTTATGAATGCTGAAACAAACATTAGAAATGCATTATTTTTTAATATATTAAAATATGCGTGGGGATTATGTTTGGATAAATCAGTAAATACAATATTGTCAGTTGATGAAGCCCATGTGCTTCTCGCAGCAAATAATGAATTGGGAGCAGAGTTTTTAGCACAAGTCCAAAGGCGTGCTCGTAAGTACAATACCGGAACAATAATAATAACCCAACAACCAAGTGACTTTACTGGAAACACAGTAATAGTTCAAGGTAAAGCAATATTTGATAATGCATCATATTATGTTGTAATGGGATTAAAGAAACAAGCTGTAGAGGATTTATCTTTATTAATAGATTTAAATGATAATGAAAAAGAAAGTATAAAAAGATATAGTCAAGGAGAAGCTTTATTTGTTTGTGGAAACAGAAGAATGAGAATAACAGTAGAGGTTACACAAGCTGAATTAGATTCGTTTGGAAGCGGTGGAGGATATTGATTTTTCAAAAATAGGCGGTGATACTTTTGAATAATGAAAACAAAAGAAAATTTGGAAAAGAAAAAAGCAGCCAACCCTCAAATAGTAATCTAGGTAAAGGAACAAAAAATAGAGATTTTGAAAAGGCGGCAAATAAAGGATCGGAAGACTCTGAAATTAATAAGAGTAAAGACGATTCTCTTTTAGATGATAATAAAAATAAAGATTCTAAAAAACCAAATTTAATAGGAGATAGCGAAAGTTCAGAAATAGATAGTGATGTTCAACTTTTTGATGAATTAAAAGAAAAATTAGCAAAAGCAACGAAAAGAAAAATTAATGGATGCTTAATTGCAATCGGTGTAGGTATAGTTATGTTTGTCTTAGTAATTGGACTTTTAATGAAAATAGTAGAACCAATTACAGCTTTAGTAGATGGAGTAATTAATGCTGGAGTAGCGGTAGTAAATGCTGCTCAAAATTTCTTTGAAAAAGCAAAAAACTTATTCGTACATGGTTATTTTTCTAGTAATGAAAAAACATTATATGAAAAAATAAGATCTAAAGAACAGACTTTTTTTATAAAGCATGGCCGGCATCTCAATATACCCTTAGTTTCCGCCACATTATATTACGATGGAGATCCTTCAGATAAAAGAGAGTTTGAAACAGAGGATGGAAAAGTAATCGAAGTAGATAGAATTAGTAATGAAAAATTAAATGTTAGAATAAAATATTTGGATGATGTAATAGAAAGAATGTTTGCTATTAGAGAGTACAAGTATAGGTGTGATTATAAAATGGTTGAAGCCGGTAAAGGTTCTTATGAACTTACATTGGTCTCGGAACAACACGTCATTGAAGAAGATAAATCAAAAACTGGGCGGACTTGCGATGAGAACCATTTAACCGGGGAATCAAAATCTGATGATGCTTTTATATTTGTTTATAAAGAAGTATATGATGAATTGGGTTTTGCATATAGGTTGAAAAATGATTTAATGAGTGATGGTCGTACATTAGTTGAACATATATTTCCTGAAAAATATAAAGAAATTGGAAGTGTAGACCCTATAATACAAGATATTATAAATTATTATGAGGTTTGGATATTACTTTATGGAAAACCTCAATTATCTGGTGATTGTTACTTCCCTGGTTCTTTATCAGAAGATGTTATTGGTAGCTTTTCACCACCATTAAAGGGGGGGTATAGGATAACTTCAAGATTTGGTATAAGACCAAATCCTTTTGGAGATCAATCTAAACCCCCAGAGCAACATAACGGGATAGATTTAGTTCCAACAGGGGGAGATAGAAACATTTATGCTGTTGCGGATGGTGTTGTTACTACAAACATGTTTTATGGTAATGCTGGAAATTATGTTACACTTATGCATCAAATTGGAGGAACAACATACTATACTCAATATATGCATATGATAGAGCTATCTCATGTTAGGGTTGGTCAAAGTATAAGTCAAGGGGAGGCTATAGGTGTTGTTGGTTCAACTGGTCGTTCGACTGGACCGCATCTTCACTTTGCGGTTTATACTAAAGAAGGCGGAAAAGAATATAAAGATCCAGAAAATCTACTTTCTGGGGCAGAAAATTATAATTATGATTGCGAAGAACCTCAAGATGAACTAGTAAGAAGTTGTTCAGTTGAAGGTGCTGTAGCAATGTATGCTTTAGACAATAAAAAAAGTTTTAATTTAATTAGAGCAATTTTAGATGAATATAAAAATCGTCTATTATTGCTAGACTTTGATATACCAACTATTATGAATCTTTATGATGCCGACAAATCTAAAACTCAAATATACTTTGATAATATGACAATTGATATTGATGGAAGATTGTTATCGTTTAGTGATCCATTTAGAGACCATTCAGCTAGAACTAAACTAATAGAATCAATTGGTGAATATAATCCGAGTGTATATGAAATGATAAAAATTGGTTTTTCTAATTTTCCTTCTAGTTTGTATAGTCAATACGGATATACCACTGCAAAAGAAATGTATGAAGTTTTTAATAATAACACAGCAGAATATGTTGACAATATATTCGATTACATTACAAAATCAGATTCTTATGTTGATGAAATATTTAATACAATTGAAACAACCGAAGGTGCTACATACACAGTACTTCCTGGTGAAACTATAGAATCAATTTCTAATAAGTTAGGTGTAACTAGTTTAACGTTGCTTGCAGAAGGGGAAAGTAATGGAAATATAGTATCAGGAAGAAAAATAAGAATAAATAATAGAGCCGCTATTTCTGGAGTGTTAAAGGCAATATATTCTAAAATTCCAGAAGAAAGCGATTTTAATAGATTTGAAAAAGATCCAACATATGTTGCCAGAATTGTAAGCGTTTATGAAGGCTTCTATTCCAACTCTTTTTCGACTATTGAAAATTATATAGATCAGTGTTTACACGTTCCAAAACCAGACTGGGAAGATTGTGTAACCTGGGAAAACAAAGAGAATTGTAAAGCTAATCTTAAAAATAATAGGGCTGCTGCTAATTATTACTTAAAGAATGCATCTAGTGTTGCTGGAAAAAAAGTTTTAGCATATGGTTTATCTTTATGGGGAAAAGTTAGATATTGTGGTGCTTGTGATTTAAGTAATCCAGAATGTAATTTTATAAATCCAAATACTGGAAAAATTGGAACAGATGCACATAAATATAGTTATTCAGGTATAAGATGTTCTCCGTGGGCACGTTCTTGGGGAGAGGGATTTAATCCTAAGTGGAAAGAACTGCATACATATTATTTCCCGGGTATACCGTTTTATAGAAATAAAAATGATTTAGAAAAAAATATAGTGAGCTATAAATCTGGTGGTGGAACATTCACTGCTGCACTTGCGGGACTAGATTGTGACGGATTCGTTAATTGGGTTTTAAAACACGCATTTAATGATTTTTCAAAAAATGCATTTCCAGTAATGAGTTCTGTATGTAATAGTGAAACTAATTATACATATGCTACTCAGTTTAAAAATGTTGAAGGTTTTACAGGAAAGAATTTTGGAGATACAATATTACCAGTTTTAAAACCGGGAGATGTTATATGTAATTCAACTAGTGAAAAATTTGGTTCAGCATCAGAAAAGGCGGATCCAACATGGAATTATGCTGGTGGCTCTAGACACGTTATGTTTTATATGGGTTTTGAAGATGTAAATGGTAACTTATACGCAGATTCTGGCGATTATATATATGTTTTACATTCATCTACATATGGTGTTAGAGTTGATAAGGTTCCTGCTAATAGTAAAGATTGGTTTCAATATAGTTCGTTTGCTAGTTATAAATAGGAGATTTTATGAAAAAGATAATAATTATTCTTATATCTATTTTTATTCTTTCTGGTTGTACAGTTTTTTATGAAATAAATATAGATGAAAATTTAATGATTAATGAAGACATAAGTTTTAAAGAAGACAACGTAATTTTTAATCAAGATTCCCCTATTACAAAAGCAGACTATTTATCTTTAATAAAAGAAATAGAAAAAAAAGCAAAAGATAATAATTATGAATTTATAGATAAGTCAATTGGAGACAATATAGATTTAAATTTAAGCAAGAAAATTAGGTTTCAAGATTTCAAAGAACCATTGTTATTAGAGGGAAAATATAAAAATATTAAGACAACATGTAGTGAAAACTTTTGTTCTTTGTCTGCTTCTGTAATAGAAAATGATATACTAGGTGATGGTAATATTCTTTATTATAATATTAGAGTATCTGTTCCATATGAGGTTATAAAACATAATGCATCATACCATGATGAAAAGGATAACACCTATCATTGGTATTATTCTCCTGTTGATGAGGCAAAAAATATAGAAATAATATTTAAAAAAGGTGGTAAAAAAGTCATAGAACAAAACCAAACAAAAGAAAAGACAAAATTGATTTTTTGGGTTATAATAAGTTTATTATTAACAACAACTATTGGTGCTGTTGGATATAAGATATATATAAGTAATAAAGCAACATTATAAGGAGAAATATGAAATTTAAATTTGAGGCAACGGAAAAAGATATATTAAAATATGTTCTTGTGGCAATACTATTTTTATATGTAGTGGCTATAATTGTTTTAAATTTGCATTCTTTTGCTAATTTCGGGATTTTTCATGGATTAAATCCTATACCTGCTTTTTTTCCTGAATTTTTAGTTTATACTTTGGTATTTTACTTTTCAGGATTAGCAATCGTAGCTATGATGGTAACATCTTACTTTTTTGAAAGAAAAAAAGGATTTGGATTTATAAAGCTTGATAAGAAAAATGATGGTTATGAAACTTGGGCTAAAGAAAAAGATATAAAGAGTGCCCGTCAAGTAGAAAAAATAACTGCATCTGATTCCACCTACAGCGCAGGAGGCATTCCATTAATAGTTGGAAAAGATGAATTATGGGTAGATGACGGAGAGTCACACTCTCTTATTGTAGGAGCAACTGGTTCTGGTAAAACATCTTGTATGGTACAACCATTAGTAAATATTTTAGCCAAAAAAGGCGAATCTATGATAATTACCGATCCAAAAGGAGAAATATATAGGGATAACTATGAATATTTAAAAGCAAAAGATTACAATATAGTAGTATTAAATTTTAGAGAACCTCAAAGAGGAAATGCTTGGAATCCACTTACGCTTCCTTATAATTTATATAAGTCTGGAAATAGTGATAAAAGTAATGAGTTACTTAGAGACCTAGCTATAAATATATTAAGTGACGAAAAAACAGACGATCCATTTTGGCAAAATACAGCTTCAGACTTTTTTACAGGACTAGCGCAAGGTTTGTTTCAAGATGTTAATGATATAAGACAAATTAATTTAAATTCTATAATACTTATGTTAACAGTTGGAGAAAAAAGACTAGGAGCATCTACATATATGAAAGAATATTTTTCTATGAAAGATGAAAAAAATTCTGCATATATAAATGCATCCGGTACAGTAAATGCTCCAAGCGAAACACAAGGTGGTATTATTTCAGTGTTTAGGCAAAAAGTAAATATATTTGCTATGGCAGAAAACTTATCGGAAATGTTATCACATA